>LMZT01000038.1 GCA_001567115.1 Candidatus Hinthialibacteria bacterium OLB16
CCGAGATTTCATCTGGTGAAGGACTGAATGGGGTGGGTGATGGGATTCGAACCCACGACACCCAGGACCACAACCTGGTGCTCTAACCAGCTGAGCTACACCCACCAACGGCTGATGGGTGAGATTTCACTCGATAACCCCGGTCAAGTCAAGTCTCGGGCGGGATCAATGGCTGAATCGTCATCTCATGGAGGGGCACACATCGCTGTGTCCCTTCCGGCCAGGCCGGTTCCCATCATGCCGGCCATTGTTTAAACTGAATCCTGTGAACCCACCAAAGGATTCAGAGAGGAGATTCGCTTCATGCTGACGCCCCAGCAGATTCAGTCGTACCAGGAGAATGGTTTTCTCCATATCCCCCAGATTTTTACCCCCGCTGAGATGGATGAACTCGACCGTGAACTGGAATTCATCATCCAATCCTGGGCCGAATGCCACCAGGGCTGGACCGGTCCCTGGCGCAAGGTGTACATGAATGACGAGACCGAAAAAAAATCCAGGCTGGTTTCGATCCATGACCTCCAGTTCTATTCCAAGGCCTGGATGCAGGCTGTGACCCATCCGATCCTCTGCGAGGCCATGTCGGACCTGCTTGGACCGAATGTGGAGCTGCACCATTCCACTCTTCATGCCAAACCCCCGGAGACCGGCCACCCATTCCCTCTGCACCAGGACAATGCCTTTTATGAACATGCCAATGGGCACTATGTCGATGTGCTGGTTCATCTGGATGATACCTGCCACGAGAATGGGGAAATTCGATTCCTGGCCGGGTCACACAAAGAGGGTTATCTGCCGCACATCACCCAGACCCCTGAAGGGCCATGCACCCCCCATCTGCCGACCGACCGGTATCTCCTGGAAAACACAGTCCCCGTGCCGGCAAAGCGGGGCGATGTGGTCTGCTTCAATATTTTTTGTGTCCATGGCAGCCACATCAACCAGACCCGGCAGATACGCCGCATGGTGCGTGTCGGGTACCGTGATCCGGAAAATATCCAGATCGGTGGCCAGAGCATGGGGCGTCCCGGCCTGATGGTTTCCGGACACAGGCCGCGCCTGAATGGAATGAAGCCATTTCCATCAGAAGCAGCTTAACCCCGATGGGTGGGAAATTATTTCTGCTCCTGATTGTTGCTTCAGGTCCCTTCATCGGGCCATCGGGCGCAGGGGAGCAGCCGGATGCAGGCCTGATAACCGTGGCCTGCACTTCCACCCTGGCCATTCACAGCGCGTCCGAGACCTGTTCCCAATCTCCTGAGGATCTGCTGGGGTCCGCGCTTCTGGCTGGTGAATACCTGCTCGAGCATCAGAAAGACAATGGGATGTTCGACTATCTCTATGACCCCCTGCTTGACCGGAATCTGGTGGATTATAACCTGCTGCGCCACGCAGGAACCTGCTATTCGCTGGTGCTGCTCTATGAGGTTTCCCGGGATGCGCGTTACCTGCGGGCCGCCCATCGGGGGCTGGATTTCCTCTGCAGGCATCTCAAGGAACCGCGCCCCGAACACCAGGACAGAGACTTCCGGGCGCTGGTCACCGGCGATCCACCTGAAGGCAATCTGGGGGGAACCGCGCTCTCGATACTGGCCCTTGTGGAGTACCGCCTGTCAACCGGCGACCGGTCTCGTGATCGTCTGCTTGAACAAATGGGACAGTTCCTACGGTTTCAGCAGGAGGATTCCGGGCAATTCCGCCATAAATATCTTTATGATTCTGTGAAGGAATCGACCTTTGAATCTGAATATTACCCCGGGGAGGCAATCTTCTCTCTGGTCCGGCTCTATTCGATCGAAAGGGATCCCTCCTGGCTGAAAACCGCTGAACAGGGGGCGCTCTGGCTGATTCAGCAACGCGACTCGCAGATCGATGACAGCGCCCTGAATCATGATCACTGGCTGCTGATGGCGCTCAATGAACTGTATGCCATCAGCCGGTCTTCGATTTTTCTCGACCATGGAATGCGGATCGCCAGGGTGATTGTGGAATCCCAACGGAAAGAGGATCAACCATCGGAATGGAAAGGTTCCTGGGGGGATCCTCCCCGCTGCTCACCCGCTGCGACCCGTGCTGAAGGGCTGGTTGCCGCCTACTTTCTGGCGCTCGAAGGCCACAGGGACAAGGATCAATTTCTCCTCCCGCTCAAGGCTGCTGCAGCCTTTATTCGAAGGTGCCAGCTGACTGCCGGCCAGGTGGAATCATTGCCCAACCCGGAACATGCGCTGGGAGGATTTCGTGGCAGCCTTGAGGACTGGTCGATCCGGATCGATTACAGCCAGCATGCGGTCTGCGCCCTGCTGGGGCTGCGGGAGATCCTCCTCGAAAGGGAGGAGAAGTCCACAGCCACACAAGGAATCCGGATCCCGCCTCAATAACGGCTCAGCAGGTCTTCGAGAATCAGCAGGTCACGCGCATCCACTTTGCCGTTCTCATCCAGATCGGCATCCAGCGATTTGCCGGAAGATCCCCGCCAGAGGTTTGAAAATTCAAGCAGGTCCAGGTAGTCCAGTTTGCCATCGCGCCACAGGTCACCCTTGAGGCTCCATGTCTTCTGAATCCCGATCAGGATCGAGGCTGTATCTTTGAACCCGTCCTGGTCGGTGACTTCGAGCGTGACTGTATGGGTGCCTTCACGGAGGGAGACTGTTTCAACCAGAGGGCCTTTTCCGATCAACCCATCCAGACTGGAGGTCCACACCAGGTCTTCGTCAAAGACCCTTTCCTCGAGATCGACCGCTTTTCCAATAAATTGGATCAGCTCATAGGTTCCAAACCGGGCCTTATCCGGAGGGGCATTGATTATCGCCAGGGGAGGGTTGCCAATGGTTGTAAAAGGCCCATTCGAGTCGTCCTGCGAGGTGTTGATTCCATCGGTGACCATCACACGCACGTGGCATTGAGTTCCCCCCGGCAGATCGGCTGTATTGATCCAGAGCGATTTATTACTGTAAAAGGTTTCGAGTGTTCTCCAATTCGCTTTATTGTCGGCACTGTAGAGGATTGTGTAGCTCAGTTTCTGCAAATCCCCGGGATCGGCATCATAGGCATCCCAACGAATTTCCCTGGAGCCAGACCAGACTTCCCCTCCATTGGGAGACAGGACAGTTACAGTAGGATCGTTCAGGCTGACTGTCTGGCGGTCGAGTTCCTTGGCTCCTTTGCGTAAAACAATATGTTTCAGTCCCTGAACCGCAGGCATGACCTCGTGGAATCCGGCTGTAAATGCGGGCGGGATGGAATCGGTCGCATCCTGTGTCTGAGGGCAAACCCAGGATTCGGAATCCGGATTGTAAAAGACCGGATTGAACAGTGAGGCATACAGGGGTTTCCCCGCCTGGTCCTCGAGAACCAGCGAACACTCTCCATCTGGGCCGGGAGGGGTGGTTCCATAATTGATCTGATATGTCGGGAAGAATTTCCCAGTCCCATTCTGGTAGATCATGCCCGAAACCATCAGAGCACTGGTGCGGATGGACTTGGCCAGCTCCATCGATTTGACAAAGGTGGGCATTGAATTGACCAGCGCGATATATGTGGATGGAATCATCCAGGCCATATACTCAGGCAAAGCCGGTTTCATAATATCCCAGTAATTGCCATTGGGTGGAGCTTTGAAGAGGTATTTGACCACACCTTTTTCCACATCGAATCCATAATCGAGGTTTGGTCTCAACCATGCGATCGTCCCAGCTGCCGGGTGCCGCCGATCATGATTATGGCAAATTTCATGCAGGAATGTCCGCTTGTATTTGGTGGTTTTATCATCCACACCGACAGTGGCATTCGAGAATGAAACATGCCCTTGACCGCCCGGGTTTGTCACCCATGCCGGATCGGACATTCCATTGAAGGAAACCGCCATTTCCGGCAGCCAGGCGACCAGCTGATTGTTATATTTGATCCTGGCCCCAAATGGCGATGCATTCTCCGCCAGCTGCCATCGGCCTCGCAGATAAACAATAAACTCCATGCTCGAGGATTGGACACTCTTGTTCCACTTAATCACTCCTTCGTAGGCATATTCGACATCCGAAGGAGCGATCGGGAATGCCTTGCGGAACATCTCATCCCCCTGGTGGATGACATCACCCGGCTTTCCCGCGGGAGGAGCCGGCCCCCCGATGGCCTGGTTGACTGCGTAATAAGCAATCCGGTATCGCGGGGCTGTCACCTGGAAATCGTACCCCCTGGCTTCACGGTTATTCGCATATTCATATTCTTCGTGCGCACGTTTCCCGGTCACTGGATCAGGGAAGTTGACTTCAATAGTGATATTGGTGTTGCCGGAACGGACTGCTTCGATGGGCAATCGGAAATTGAAGGAATGCTCGAGTTTCTCACGGTCAGGGTTCTGGACCGCTTCGAATCCGCCGGGATTCAGATTCGGGAGAAGCGGGCCAATCTGGCCGCCTCCACGTGAATAAAACAGCCTGGCAGGTATATTCCCGGAGTATTTATTGGCCGGTGCCTTGACTGCGACAAAGGCCCGCATCACCCCCGGTTTATCCGCCACCAATGGAACAATCATGTTGAGATTTTGAACCACCTGGACCAGCTCCATCCTGGGAATATGCAAATCCAGCGTGGTGGTGGGCGAAGGAGTCGGGGAAGGCCCCTTGGTCGGAGTGAGAGTCGGGCCGGTTGGGGTGCGTGTCGGTGAAGCGAGCCGAGTTGGTGTTGATGTCGGGCCAGGCCCGGTGAATCGCCTGGTGGTGTAATAAATCGCTGGAGTGGGATGGCGCCCATCCTGCCAGACAATGTCAAAGAAACCATTCGCACGTGAATCGATTCCATAATTGCCGGTTCCGGCACATTGGATGATTCGCTGAGAAGCATCCAGGATGACTGTTCTGGCTGCCCACAGGTGGGATCCATCCAGGTCATCCGACCAGACTGAGACCACTGTGCCGGTGGCCGACCCGATATTGGGGCTTTTGGCTGAGGAATTCACACCATTCACCTGGGTATTCCCACCCACAAAAGCGCCATCTTTTACACGTTGATGGATTACCTTGCCGGCAGGATATGTGGTCCAGGCCACATCCGCGTATCCATTATCTTTGACAGTGATTTCCGGGCCGACTGTCGCGCTATTGCGCACCTGGCGAACACCTGTCAGCTCGATCCAGTTCGGCATCAGCTTCGTTCGGTAAGCGACTCCTCCATTGCTCCAGTCCGGTTCCTTGTGCCACCAGGTGGCATGGATGACGCCATTCTTATCGATTGCGATATCCGGATATTTGGCGCGATCGGCGGGATCGGTATCCATGGCAAACTCAAAGTAAGGCTCCCAGCGTTCACCGCGAATCGGATTTCCGGCCGCATCGATGGGTACTGTGGTGATGGTATCCCGGAAGAAAAACCTTTTCGGGCTGTTTGGATCGAGAGGATCGATCGGCAGCTGAGCGGTCAGGTGGACTTCGGCGATGATGACCGGGCGGCTTTTGGTGATGTCATAAGCGATCGATGGCCAGGTGTAACGCGGATCGGCTATCTGTTCGAGCCTGTCCGGCCACGTATCGAAGATGACAAAGGACTGCGTGATGATGGCATTTCCCTGCCGATTCACCTTCATGTAAGTCAGGAAGGTCTGGCTGTCTGCAGAAAACGGCACAGTGACAATATGGGCATTCCCCCAGGGATCGACCGCTATTTTCGGATCGCGGGAGCCTTTGCCGGTCAGAATGGCTTTGGGGGCCACCTCCACTGCGAAATCCGGCCCGATGCGTGCATACCAGATTTGCTGGGAACCATTGCGCCAGACGATGTGCGAGCTGCCGAATCGATCGGTCGCCACATCGGGTGTGTATCCGGTTTCCGATTCAGGTGAAACACGCAGAATCGGGAGATCCTCTTTGCAGCTGGGAGTTTCGGTGGGTGTTTTCGTGATGGTCGGGGTGTTGGTGATAGTTGGGGTATTCGTGACTGTAAAAGTCTGAGTGAAGGTGTGAGTTTTTGTGAATGTCTGCGTGGCGGTCGGCGAGGGAGAGCGGGTCGGGGTTTTTGTGGTGGTGAATGTATGGGTGAATGTGGGTGTCGGTTCATTCGGGTCATGCGGTGTATTCGTGGCGGTTGGCGCAGGGGTGCGGGTGTGGGTTGGAATTGCTGTGGAGGTCGAAGTTTTTTGTGGGTGGTGGCGGTGGGTTGGTATTGGTTCGGGTTAACGTCACGGTCGGGGTGAATGTACGGGTCACTGATGGCCCTGTGCCATCCAGGTCCTCGAGGATGAGTGTGTCCCAGCGCATTTCAGGGGCGCCACCAGTTCCTTCGGAGCTGCCTGTTTCAAAACCGACAGCCACCACATTATGATTGTTCGGGAGCACAACAACCGCACTGTATTCCTGCCAGAGATTGTTGTTTCCATCCGCTCCGGCACCCAGGGCAGGGCCATTGAACCATTTTACTTCATTCCAATCACCCAGGTCATAATCTTCCCCATAATTGCCCGGAGCATTGACGAAACTCTTGTAAGAGGTCTCCATCCAGTAAGTTTTCCCGCTCCCGGTCGGGCAGGCCATGCTGATGCGAATCCGCAGACGATGCCCGGCGCGTGATCCAAGATTGGTCCAGGCAAATCCCCGGTTATCCTTGCAATCACCTGTCGGATGGACTGCACGCAGGCACTTCCCCACAGCACCTGGCTCTGGACGATCCCAGGTCGCATGTTGGCTCCCCCAGGGGGAATCATGGTCCCAGGCGTAGGAAGGTTCATTTTCCCAGTCGACCACGGCCAGGATTTCTTGTGCGGAGCATTGGGTTCCAAAAAAAATAATGCAACCGAGCAGGGTCGCTTGCACCCTGTGCCAGTCCAGAAATGACCTGAGGCGATGAGGAATCATGATCCACCCCTCCTCTCTCAACATGCCAAAATCAATGACATCGCCCCAAAAAAGATTACCGGGGCAAGCTTACAGAGGGCGGTAATTCAGGCTGAAAGGCATAATGTAGTATGACCGATCTGGAATTCATCAGTCAAGAATATTTTTGAAATTCCGTACTGTGTTGCGCAAATAATCCTTGAAGGCGCTCTCGGAAAGGCGTAAATTATTAATAGCATAATCTATTCTGTAATTACTGATTTATGGTCGTCCTTGCTCCTCTGCTGATTTTCTAATGAGGGGAGCGAAAAAAACTCAGCCCGTAGCGAAGACGCCGGAAGCACACGTCTTTGTCTTCCCCTCTCAGTTTCGGCGTACTCCGCACTGATTCAGGATCCATCAGTTATTGACTCAGGACAGTTCTGCCCTGCCATCTGTTCGAGAAAAAAGGGAAGAAATCATGAAGAATCGCCTGTTTCATTACAACCATGGCTCCGTGCGGAGCCTTTTTCTGCTTATCGGTTTATGGGGTTTATTGTGTATTCCTGGTGTCCAGGCTGCCTTTGTGGTGAGTCCCCGGACAGCCCCTGTCAGGGAAGGCGCCACCCGTGTGGTCAAGATCGCCCTTTCAGAGGAGCCCTCCGCCAATGTGGTCGGAACGATTCAAAGAACCAGTGGTGATAGTGACCTCCAGGTGGTTGGCCCAGGCACTTTCACCATCCAGAAAGCCCAGTGGCAGACCGGTGTCCAGATCGAACTCAAGGCCGAAGAGGATGCCGATACCACCAGTGGATCTGCCACCTTTACCGTCCATGAAACCAGCGCCAATGGAAACTCCGACCAGATGGTGCAGGGATTTGAGCTCGAAAATGACAACCTCATCCCGGTGGGTGGGGTGCTGGCAGGGAATACCGACTGGACAGACACAACCCGGAACTATGTGATCACTTCGCAGGTGACTGTTCCGGCAACCTTCACACTCCACATCGGTCCGGGTGTGGTGGTTCAACACCAGGGTGGCAGTTTCAACAGTTTCGTGGTGAATGGAAAGATTCAGGTGGACCAGGATGCCACCCTCTATATGCGCACCTATGCGCATTGGTCCGAAGCAGACAGAAGGGATGGCATTGTCCTTCTGGGAAATGCTCAGGGCCTTTTTCAGCGTTGCCGCCTGCTGGCCAATGAAGAACGTGACAACTGGAATCCGGGCCGGAATGAATGGGGATTCGCTGTCAGGGCGAGGCAGAACAGCACCCTCGATATGCGGGGTGTGCTGGTGGAGTGTGTTTCTGTGTCCACCAATTTCCGGACTGGCTACGGAGTAAGGACTGAAGGCTGCACCACGAGTCTGACGACGGCAGGTGGCATAAAGAACACCTTCCGCGGTTTCCGCTGGGGATTGTATCGATCTTTCGATGCTTCACCCCAGGTGGTGGATCTGTGTGCCTTCGAGAATTGCGAGATGGATGAAGCCATTGACGGGACCATCGAAGCCAACACCACTTTCAATAATCAGAGCACTCACACGGTAGGGACCATCCGCGTTAAAAAAGGCATCCAGGCAACCCTGGCGCAGGGGTCGGCAATTTACCGTGACGGATACATGCGCTGGATTGTCGATGGTGGAATTCTCACCGGCAGCAAAGCCAGTTTTTATGCAACTACAACCAGCCACTGGGCCGATAACGACAGGTACCATGGAATCGAAGCCATCAACAAAGGAAAACTCAATCTCGATGAGTGCAGCCTGTATGGAACAGATACCCGGGGAACTGGCTGGTTTAATGAACTGGCTTCTCTGATCCTGCTCGATTCATCCTCCGAAGCCGTGTTGCGGGGCTGCAAGTTCGAAACTTCAGCTGCAGATGGCAGGCGAAGCGGGATTGGCGTGAATATAAACAGAAGCAAAATTGTAATGGAACCATTTGGGGGAACCCAGAATCAGTTCAAAAACCTGTTTGCTGGAATCAAACAGGCCATGGGATCGAATTCCCAATCGATCTCACGCTGTCTGTTTGACAACTGTGCCACCAGCCATTACCTCGGCGGAACCCTCGAAACAGCTTTGGCCTTGAACAATACCGGGATCAGGAACTTCGGGACACTCACCATCAAGCCATCAGGAACAATGACACTCAATCCTGGCAGCGAACTCTATCGAACTTACCCGGATGAGTTCATCGTCGATGGAGGCACGCTGAATGCCAATGAAACTCAAATCTCTGTGGATACAGAAAACCACTGGGATGAAAACTACAAACGCCATGGAATTTATCTGCGCAATGGCGCCCATGCAACCTTCCAGAAATCCAATCTCCACACCTATGAGCGGCGTGGAGTTCCCCATATCAATGAGTGGGTCGGCTTTTTGCGTGTCGACAACAAGTCGTTCCTGACAGTTTCTGGATCTGTCTTTGAGTCGAAAGGCGCAACCGAACGTGGAGGTTATGGTGTCTTTATCGCAGGAGGCACAGTCACAATCCAAGCCTCCAATTCAACACCAACAACCTTCAAGGGGTTGCGCTGCGGTTTTGTGGATCATTTTGGACCCGGCAGTTTGAATGCAGCGCCCTGCCAGTTTATCAATACGGATTATCAGGCGGCACTCTCCGGCAATATCGACAAAAATACCGTTGTCAATTCACAGAACAAACACCATCTCTTCGGTGATGTGACAGTCAAATCAGGAAATATCCTGACACTCCCGGCCAACTGTGATGTCAATGTGAACTCCAGGTGGTTGACCATCGAGAAAAACGCCACCTGCAATGTGCAGGGGAACCATATCACTGCTGACCGCCACCTGAAGGTGGGTGGAACTTTGAATGCAGGCAATGTCCTCTTCGACTTCAATACCCGGAGCACCTGGTATGAGCCGGACCGGTTTAATGGAATCAATTGCCTTGATGGAAGCATATCCACATTGGATAACTGCACAATCAGAGGCCAGGAAACCCGGTCAACCGGAAATGACAACGACTGGTCGGCCCTGATTTATGCCGCTCCTGATGCCTCGATTGACCTGACTGCATGCTTCTTCGCGCCTCCGATGAATTCTGCCATGCCAACCCGGTTCGCGATCCGTTCGTGGAGCCAGAAAGCGTTGCGGATTGCACGGTGCAGTTTTCATGAGCAGTACATGGCAGTGCGGCTGGATGCGCTTCCCTTACAGGGATATATCCATAACAGCAACATGGCCGGCAACTACTTTGCCGTCATGAATGTGATTCCCAGCATGTTCGATGCCCAGGGTAACTGGTGGGGGTCGCCGACCGGACCGGCGCATATACAAAATCCTGGCGGAGTAGGTGATCCGGTTTCGGATAATGTCGATTATGGCCAGAGTTCCCTGGCTCCGAAAGGTTCACAGCTGACAGTCCTCAATCCAACCGGTGGCCAGGAGAGCAATACGCTGCTGGTTCAGGATCCGGTGCAGAAGGTCGAACTGTATGGTTTTCGAATCAACCCCGGACAGACAACAATCGCCTCGGCCGCTTTCCGTCTCTACAGCCTGTCGGGGCTGGAAGCCTCCCAGTTCACCAACTTCAAACTGGTTAAAGACGACAATGGAAATCAGACTGCAGGCCCTTTGGAAATAACCCAGGCAGTTGATGCCTCACGTGTCGTCTCAGGCCAGAATGGGATCCATGTATTTTTCGACAGCCCCTTTACGACGCCTGCCGATGTGGCCAAAGGATGCATCCTGATCTGTGATCTTGCCGGAGTGCAGGCGAATGATTCGTTGTCCGTCGACATGCCGGAGTACTTGATCGAATCAGCGCCGGGACAAACGATTGTCAGCCAGCTGGCAGAAACTCGGCACCGGGCAGGTCCTGCAATCTGGATAACCGATCCTGCCACCGGCCCGGTGCCTGATAACCTGACTGGAGCCATCCGCCAGAACAATGTGGTGCTGTATGCTTTCAATCTGGTGGGAACAACTCAGCAGACACGGGCGCTGAAATTCACCCTTTCGGAAGTCCGCAATCTTCCGCGTTCTGTTATTACCTCCGCAGCCCTTTACCGGGATACAAATGCCGATAGGCAATATGATGCCGGTGATGAACGCATTGGTTCTCCCACAGAGATTGTCATCAACAGCGGCAGCGGACACATGGGATTTGCCGAAACTCTTTCCATGAATCAGGCATACCTGCTGGTTGCCAATTTCCGCGGCCTCAATGATGGAGCTGCTCTCACGGTTCAACTCCTCCCCAATAATGTGTTCCTGACTGCTCCTGGAAATGTTCTGGGATATTGTTCCCCCGTTAACCACATGGCGGATCCGCCTTATATCATTGCCCAAAGTGACGCCTGGAATCCTCCGGCAAACTTTGGCGCCTCGACGAATCAGTCCAACTTCGTGCCTCTGGGCATCCGTATCGCTCCACTGGGGCGCACCATCAACTCATTGAAAATCACCCTGGACAGTGTCGTCGGCATTTATCCAGGTGAGTTGAGCAACTGCCGCATGGTGTGGGATAAAAACAATAATGGGGTATTCGACACCGGAGAGGAACTGGTTGGCGGTCCTGGAACTGTGCTGATCGATGGCAATGAGGGATCGATCCAGTTCAACACCCCATTTGTCGTCAGAGGGCGTTATCTGCTCATGGCGGATTTCATTACGCTCGTCAATGGGGATGAAATGACAGTCTCATTGAAGCCGGAAGATGTTTCTGTTCCGGAATCTATCCGTGTGACCGGATCGGTCCAGCCGATCCGGTATGTTGTCCAGGCCGGCACTCCGGACAGCCGGTCGCCGAACATGAACTGGACTCTCACCTTCCGCAGCCCCGGAGGTGGAACTGTCATTGGCCATTACAACAATGCCGGCAACAAGGTCATTCTGGGCTATGACACCGGGTCTGCCTGGATTTTTCAGGCCACTGCCAATGTTCCGGTCATGATGTTCAAAGACCACTACGACAAGGTCGA
Organism: Candidatus Hinthialibacteria bacterium OLB16; assembly: GCA_001567115.1. Lineage (GTDB taxonomy): Bacteria > Hinthialibacterota > Hinthialibacteria > OLB16 > OLB16 > OLB16. The sequence goes on from LMZT01000038.1 coordinate 11,760, forward strand.
ATATGCAGGCTTTTCCAGTGACGATTCTTCGGCCATCACAGTTACCCGGGATGGTGCCGTTTATATCTGGGATCTCACCACAGGCGCGCAGCGCTCAGCCATGTTCAGCGATCTGCTTGTCTCTTATGCCGTTCCTTCCCCGGATTTATCAAAACTGATGGTGATTACCGAAGGGAAGGGCATCCTGCTGGATGTCGATAACCAGGAACGCCTGTGGGAATATGTTCCCGGGAATGCTTCGGTCAATGCGATTGCTTATTCTCCTGATGGAAGGTACATCCTGATTGGATCCAGCGACAAGCGCGCGTACCTCCTGGATGTGACAAATGGCGTGGAGGTCCGCCGATTTGTCGGCCATTCCCAGGCTGTTACTGCTGTCGCCTTCACTGGCGATGGGACCAATCTCATGACCGGGAGCACCGATGCCACGGTGCAGCTCTGGAAAACCGATAATGGCAAACCGGTTGGAGGCCCGCCGCTTGCGACAATCTCTCTCCAGGGGCAGGAGTCACAAGGTGCGACAGTCTCCCCCAATGGGACACGTGTAGCCATGGTGACCGGGTATGGAGGCAATGCGCAACTGAGGATGTACAACGATCAGGGGCTGGAACTGTATGCCATTAACCTCACAAATGAATCTCATTCAAACTGGGGCGGCACATTGGAGAATATCACCTTCGACAAAGCCGGCGAACGTGTCATTGTCACTTCCCGCAACAGCGAGTGGGCGCGAAATGCCAGCTTCCGTGTCGAAAATGGCGGATACCTGCTCAGCTGGGGTCCTCAAGGGCGCTTTACACCCTGGCTGTCCACCAAACCGAAAATATCCCTGGATGGGGAAAGGATATTCGAAGCAACCGATTGGGGGATAAATGTCCTCTTCCGAACCGCAGGAAAACCGATCTACCGCATTTCGGATTCACTGGGAGATAAAGGATACGATATCTCTGCCGATGGGTCTAAAGCGGTCTGGATGACTCCCCAGAACAGGCTCCGGGTCAGCAGCATCTCCGAAGGAGGATCGACCCTGATCCTCGATCGGGATGCCGGTTTCAACTACAACAGCCTGACCATGTCCGATGCCGGTGAGAATGTCATTGCAGGGGACCGCATGTTCAGTGCCATCGGTGGCGGGCTTCTGGCCAACTATGCCGGCCCGGATCGTGAAGCTCAGAGCGCATTCAGCGCGGATGGAAGCCTGTGGGGATTCATTATTCCCCAGGATCATTCGATGGTCACCTGTCGCACAGGTGATCCGAACGCCGTCCTTTATAACCTCATGCTGACAGAGCCTTATACACCCTACAAGATGCTCTATCACCCCGACAACAATCGTGTCGGCTGTGTCGACTCGAACAATGGTGTTCAGTTTTATGACATGAGCACCGATTTGCCTGTCGGCCTTTACCGGTACCAGTACAATAGCGATGCCGCCATCTCCAGGGATGGAACCCTGCTGCTGATAGGCGGCCGCAATCAGGTCCGCATGTATGAAGTCCGGACAGGCCGAATTCTCCGCTATTTTTATCCTCAGCATTCGGGCCTGGCCGATGTCGATGTGCGGGGGGTGCAGTTTGCACGCAACGACACGATGATCATGATTGCCTGGAGCCCGAATTACATCGAACTCTACGAACGCAGCATGCCGGTGGGGATAGAAATCAATCCTGCCAACCGTGTTCTTTCAGCAGGTGACAGCCAGGCCTACCAGGTCTCTGTCATTTATGATGATGGAACTCGCGCGGACGTGACTCCATCGTCAAACAGTCAAGGTGATCTGGCAGGCCTTGTCTCAGACTCCGCTGGGAAGGCATCTGTCGATGGCAATGTTGTGACCCTTCTTCCGAATGCTTCAGGAGTTATCCGGATCCAGGCTCGTTTCCGGGATAGCGGCAGATCCTTTACCGCGGAGGCAGCCATCAATGTCGGCCAGACCAGCCTGGTCGGGCTGATCCCACATCCGGATTCAATGAGCATGATACCAGGCGTATTCCGGGAAATCGGCTATACCGCACGGTATGCGGATGGTTACGAGGAGGATGTGACGGAAAATGTGGCGCTGACATCAAATCGTCCGGATGATGTCGTCATCGCCGGCCAGAGTGTCAAAGTGAATCTGACCTCGATCCCAGGAAACATTGAGGTCACTGGCCATTATACCGATGCGCATGGCCAGAGCGCATCAGCCAAAACAATCATCCAGGCTTATGGATTGCGCACACAGTGGGAACGTTACCGCATCACAGCCGGCGGTTATGGCCTTTCAGGGGCCTGGAGCCCAGACAAGAAAAAACTCGCCTGGGGATCGAGTTCAGGGGGTGTCGCTTTTTACAATACCGGCGTGACTCCCAGCCAGTATAAACTCGATCGTATTCTGATGGCGCATGAGGGGCAGGTGATCTTCGTCGACTACCTCTCCCCGACGACACTGGTCAGTGTCGGCCGCGAAGGAACCGTCAAGACATGGGACATGATAACCGGTTCGACTGTCCCTGTTTCGGTTTACTCGCATGACGCCCCTCTGCGTGTCGCTGCCAGAAGCGGCGGAAAACTGGCGCTCGGTGATGCTGTTGGAAAAGTGGCTGTCTTGAACCTGCCAACCTTCGACCTCGACTGGTCGAAGGCCTTCCATGAAGGGCCGGTCAAATCCATCGCCGTCGATAATGCCATCGTCATATCCGGCGGCGAGGATTTCCGGATCAAGATCCTGCAGCGCAGCGATGGAACCTTGAATCGAAATCTGCTGACCCACACAGGAGCGATTGTCAGCGTTGGATTCATGGGAGCGAATGTCTTCTTTTCCCTGAGTGAAGATAAAACCATGACCCTCTGGCGGCGTTCTGACTACGAGGTGCTTCAAAGGTACGAATATCCTGTTGTCCCCACAGGTGCCGAGCTGATCAACAACGAACTGTATGTGGCAACGACGAATCCGAATGCCACATGGATTTATAACATGGATGGACTCCTGCTGCGCTGGCTGGAACACCCGCCTGCAGAGGGGGGCATCGTGAAGTACCTCATTGACCCGAGCGGAAAATTCGTACTGACTGGCCGTGCGACAATCCTTAAGGATGAAGTGAATTCCTTCGATGGATCAGTCATCAAAAAGCCAAGCCCCTTTGGATCGTTCCAGTTCTGGGAGGTGGGACGCGGTATCTTCCGCGGCTCACTGGCTCACAGCCATCCTCTTTCGGCAGCCTTCGCATCACCTGATAAGAAAACTCTCTTCACACAGGATCCCAAGCGGGTGATTCGGTGGAGCTATGGAGTGAAAGATGCCACTGCCGAATCAGTGAACCTGCTTGAGACCGGCTACTTCCTCGGACAATCCTTTGCCGGATTGGACTTTTCAGGCGATGCCCAGCTGCTGGCAACCCGGGTTGGTGTGTCGGTCTATCTGTTCGACACTTTCAATGCCCTCCTCTGGAAAACGCTGCATACCCCCGGCCCTGGCCCATTCGCGATATCGCCAAACCGGCAATTCTTGGCCAGTGCGGATTGGAAGGTGCGGCTCTGGGATCTCAACAACCTCAGCCAGATCAATGAAGAGGCCCGATCGGTTGCCGCTGTTGATTTCCGCGGGAACACAAACTTCGTCGGTGCGGTTCAGGCCGATAATTTCATCGGTGTCTGGAACGCACAGGGGAAGCTCCGAATCGGGATGCAGACCACTCATGGCCCAATCAAACTCTATGTCAACTCGACCGGAACACGCTGTGCTGCCATCACCCTGCATGTTGAATGCGGCGCTTTCGGGGATTGCGAATATTATTATTACCTCGAGATATTCGATATTTCCAACCTGGCAATCGAACCCCCACGAGTCGGCCCACCGGTCTTCCTCCTTCAGACCAAAACCGATCTGTTCGGAGGGGGCGAGGGTGAGGTCAACTCCAGTGTGGCTATTTCGGATGATGCGGGCCTTGCCCTGGTGGGTTCGGAAGGAGATCGCCCGGTCCGGCTGATCAGCACTGCTGATGGCTCTTCGATCCGTGAGTTTCATCCACCAAGCGGCTCAGGCACCGACAACATCGGTGCCGGCGCAGTGGCTTTTGCCGAACAGGATAAATCGGTTTTGATTGGCTGGCGGGAAGGATATGCCGAAATGCATCGGCGCCTTGCTCCGGTACGAATCGAAGTCCTTGTTTCTCGATTGGCGGGCGGCAAGTCAGTCGAAAAAGTCGTCATAAACAATGGGACCTTGTACGTCAAAACGGGTGAGGTCCTTGCCTCGGAAACTCTTGCACAGTACAAGAATGGTTCAGAGCTGAATGTCACTTCCATTACCTCCCTGCAATCAACGAATCCATCCGTCGCGCAGATTCAGGGCCGCAAGATTGCCATTCCAGCCAATGCTCCCCTGGGTGGGCAGGCGAATGTTTCTTTCAGCTACAATGACCTGGGGACTGTTCTCGAAACCACTGTCAAACTTGTTGTCGGCGAAAATCAGGTGTCCAGAGGTGATACCAATGGCGACTTCACCCTGGACTACCTCGATCTCATTGAGTTCTCGCGCTGGTGGATGCAGAACGAGAACAAGTCCAATGCCGGCTGTGACAAAGTGGATGACAGCAAGATAGACGCACGCGACCTTCATTACCTTATCAAGGCCTGGCTTGATAAGTGAACGTCTGAAAATTCCAGGGCATTGACTCGGGAAACCTCCCCCGGACAGGGAATGGGGGAGATTTTCTGGTGTCTCATCATTGACTTCTCTCATTTTCACCCGGAAAATCAGAAACGTATGAAATACATCGCCTGCCTGGTGGCATTGTCGGTTATCAGCCTCTCCCTGCATGTCTCAGTGGATCATGCCCTGGTCGACTTCTGCCATTCCAGTTCGAGCCATAACCACGAGGAATCCTGCTGCAACCCTCTGCGGAGCCATGGCCTCTGCCACATGACTGCACATGCACATCCGCCTGGCGAGGATGCCCATCAGGGCCATTGCCATGTGGTCCATGGCTTCTGCCTGCGCGCTTCATCACAGAATCACCCTCTCTCCCTCAGCCTTGCCCATTCCGTACTGGTGGCACAAACCCTGGATCTCTGTGGCGGTCAGGGTTTTCTGTATGGAGATGTCCTGGTTTCTCCCTGTTTGAGAAAATACCGTTACCTCACTTACCAGACCCTTCTGATCTGAACCAGCCCGGTGTTCTCCTCTCCGCATCGCGGGGAAGCAACAGTCAATTCCATACAATCCAGTGATCCAACGGTGAATCAGCACCGGCTCACTTGATTTCACCCGGCAGCAGGCGGCCGCTCCATTCAATGCGGTGCATTGCTGCTGTCAGGTGGACCAACTCAAATGATTCAGGAAACAAAGGATGACCACCAAATATTATCGGATTCATACTGAGGGATGGGCAGGCTCCATTTCCCGCCGCCGCTTTTTTCTGGCAGCCCTTTTTGAGGCGTTTCTCGCTCTTGCCGGGCCGCTGGGCGGATGGCTTGATTCACACTTTCTCTCATGGCAGTTCCCTGCTTCCAGCATTGAAGCGGTGTATGCGCATGAAGGCCATGATCACAGCCACGACGAAGACACCCATGCTCACGATGCAGATGCAGAGGCCGCGGAAGCCGGCCATGTCCATTCCCCTTCCGAAACTCAACAGCCGGGGACGGATGCTGCACACGACCATGACGTCCATTCCCACGATCACAGCCATGCAGGTGAAGAAGCTCATGACCACGGCCATGAGAATGAGGCAGGTCATGACCATGACCATGACCATCCGCCCTCAGGTTCTAAGCCAGAAGAGCACGACCATGATCATGAGGAGGGTGTTGTAGAAGTTCCGGCACATCTTGTGTCCGCCCTGGGGATTAAAACTGAATCCGTGCAGAAACAGGATCTCGTGCAGACCCTGGACCTCTATGGGTGGATTCGCCCCCGTCCGCAGGATCGGACTGACATCCATTCACCCCTGGAAGGGACAGTCGAGGCCATCCATGCCTGGCCGGGGGACTTCGTCAAGAGTGGATCACCGGTCCTGGAGCTGAGCATTCCTGGCTGGTTCGACTGGCAGAAAGATGTGCTGCACCTCGCTCATACCCGGGAGCGTGTCACCGACCTGCGGGGTTATGGTGTCCGTGAAGGCCATGCGGAAATTGTTCAGCTGCTTGGAGAAATCCAGGTGGCCCATGCCGATTCACAGCGGCTTGAAAAGCAGCATGCATTGCTTTCAGAAGCTGGCTCGCAGGCAGTTTCCCGCAAGGAGCTTGAAACAAACCTGGGCAGCCTCAATCTCGCTCGCATCACCCTCCATGCGAAAGAATCCCTGGCTCGCAGTTATGGCATTCCTGAGGCGGTTCTTGAATCCATCAAAGCGGGCGGCTCTATCGAGGATATTTCACCCGAAGTCATCCCGCCGAAAACCAGGACTTCCATACGGGAGGCGGACTTCGACCTCGAGGAGGCTTTTCACTACTGCCGCCTGGCCGAAGCCAAGCTGCTTTCGGTCGGCTTCCCAACGGAAAAACTGGAACTTCTCAGGAAAGGCGATCTGAGAGGGATTGCACAGACACTGGTCGTCAGCAGCCCGGCCGATGGCCTGGTCTCCCGTTTGAATGTCACTGTCAAGATGGCGGTTTCTCCCGAAAAAGACCTGATCGAGATCATAGACTACCATACGGTCCTGATTGAAACTGAGGTTCCTGAGGTGGATATCCAGCGTGTCCTGAATCGATATGGCGATCAGGTTGCAGTCCGGTTCCCCGGCCTTCCGGATGTTTCTTCCGAAGCTCGAGTGCTGTATTTCGATACCTCGGTTCATCCCGATATCCGCAAAGCGCATCTGGTGCTGGAGCTCGACAACCTCCCCGGCCTGCTGTTGCGCGACCAGATGGCTGCCAGTGTGGGGGTGCCTTTGGCTGTGCGTGAGAATGCCTTGAGTGTTCCACGAAAAAGCATTCTGACCGATGGATTCGAGAAAATCGTCTTTGTCGAAGAACAACCTCGCCATTTCCATCGCACTCCCATCACGACCGGAATTGAAAACCTGGACCGGATTGAAGTTCTTTCCGGCCTCAAGGCAGGCAGCCGTGTGGTCACAGATGGGGCCAGAGTCCTTTTCCTTGATTTGAAAGCACCCAAGGGGATGGGTGACCCCCATGCCGGGCACAGCCATTAAGGAGCGAATGCAATGTTAAAAAACTGGTCGCAGCCGCTCTGAATTTTCGCATCTATTTGATTATCGGGGCTTTGATCCTCTCTGGGTATGGCCTCATTACCGCCCACAAACTGCCGATCGATGTCTTCCCTGATATGAACCGCCCCAATGTCACGATCCTCTCCGAGGTCCATGGTTATGCCCCCGAGGAAATCGAAAAGCTGGTGACCTTTCACATCGAATCCGCCATGAATGGCGCTCCTGGGGTTGTCCGGGTCCGCTCGATTTCATCGGTGGGGCTGTCCATGGTGATGGTTGAATTTGATTGGGGGCTGGATGTTTACAAGTGCCGCCAGATTGTTCAGGAGAGGCTTCAGATGGCCCAGGAAAAACTTCCTGAAGGCATCACGCCCACCCTGGCTCCGGCTTCCTCTGTTACCGGTGAGATCATTCGCATCGCATTAACCTCGGATGGAAAAGTCACTCCGGTCGAACTCCGATCCTTTGCGGATTGGGAGATTCGCCCCAGATTGCTGACTGTCCAGGGGGTTGCGCAGGTCTTCACCATCGGTGGCGAGGCGCGTGAATACCAGATCCTTGTCGATTCAGCCGCCATGGCCAGGTATTCCGTGTCGATCAATGACCTCGAAGAAACCCTCCGTGGAGCCACTTTGAACACTCCCGGCGGATTCATCTTCCGTGAGGGAACCGAATTGCTCATCCGCAACATCGGGCGTCCGGAGCAGATTGCAGAAATCAAAGACCTGGTCATCAAGACCGGGGGGCATGGTTCTGTGCGCCTGAATGACATTGCCGATATTGTGGAAGGGAAAAAGATCCCGCGTGGGACTGCCGGGCTGAACGAGCAGGATGCGGTCATTATCAACGTCCTCAAACAACCCGAGGCCAACACCCTGGTTTTGACTCAAAAACTCGATGAGGAAATTCAGGCGATCAAAAAGTCTCTCCCCAAAGGCATGACACTGAATGACCAGGTGTATCGCCAGGCGCGTTTCATCGAGGTGGCTGTCCATAATGTGATTGAAGCGGTCCGGGATGGATCGATCCTCGTGATCATTATCATTCTGGTCTTCCTGATGAACCTGCGGATGTCATTCATCATTCTGACTTCGATCCCGCTTTCCGTGATCAGCACCCTGATTGTCTTCAGCTGGTTCGGATTGAGTGTGAATACCATGACGCTGGGGGGGATTGCTGTTGCGGTCGGCGAGCTGGTGGACAGCGCGATTGTCGGCGCCGAGAACATCTATCGCCGGCTGAGGGAGAATTCCAGCAGGCCGCCGGAGGAACAGAAACCCCTCTTCAATCTGCTGTCGGATGCGACTGCGGAGGTCTTCGGCGGCATTGTGCTGGGGACCCTGATCGCCCTGCTGGTGGTTTTTCCTTTGTTTGCGCTGCCAGGCATTGTCGGAAAGATTTTCAGCCCGATCGGGATTGCCTATCTGGTTTCCAATTTTACCTCGATGCTTGTTTCCATCACCGTCACTCCGGTTTTGTGCTCCTATTTTCTCAAAGGCCGCCTGCCGGAGTATGGCCGGGATGGCTTTGTGGTTCGCGGACTGAAGCGCATGATTGAGCCGGTGGTGCTCAGTTCGGTCCGCTTTCCTCTGGTTGTTCTCCTTGTGGGTGGATTGCTGGCCGGCTGGGCGCTCTGGAAAGCGACACGTGTGGGACTGGATCTTCTGCCTGAATTCAATGAGGGTTCGGTTTTTGTGATCGTGATGTCCCCGCCGGGAACCGACCTGGCCACCTCTTCACGGCTTGCCAAGGCAACTGCAGTCGCCATGCAGTCGGTTCCGGAAATTGCCGCCAGCGTAACTGGCCATCGATCCGGGAGGTCTGAAGGGGATGAGCATGCCCATGCGATCAGCCAGTCGGATGTCGAAGCCGAGATCGTCACCCCCGAAGGGAAGAAACCCAGGACACTGGATGAAATACAGGATGATGTCCGAGCTGCGATCGGCCGAGTCCCCGGGGCGATTACCGAACTCTCTCAGCCGATCTCCCACCTGATCAGCCACCTGATCGGTGGAGCGAGATCCGAAGTCATCGTCAAAATCTATGGGCCTGACCTCGATGTTCTGCAGGAGATCGGAAACAGGTTTCATGAAACCATCCGGACTGTGCCCGGAGTCGTCGATGACTATGTCGAGCAGCAGATGCTTATTCCACAAATCCGGATTGTTCCGAATGACCTCGAACTGTCGAGGTATGGCCTCCACAAAGGGGATGTTCTCAAAGCCTTGGAAATCGCCCTTCAAGGTGAAGTGCTCTCCCAGGTTCAATCCGGGGAAAGGTATTTCGACCTGACTCTCAGAGGCGGCGACTCGCTGCGGGAGACGGAGGAAAGCATCAGCAATTACCTTCTCACCACCCCCTCGGGTTCGCAGATTCCACTCAAAGCGGTTGCGGATATTGTCGAGGATGTCGGCCCGAATGTGATCAACCATGAAAATGCACGGCGCAGGCTGTATGTTCTCTGTAATGTCTCTGGAAGGGATCTCGGCAGCACGGTCGAGGAGATCACCTCGAAGCTCAGCCAGGAAGAACTCCCCGAAGGGTACAGCTGGGTGATGGGTGGGCAGTATGAACAGCTTCTTGAATCCGGCAGGGTGATGACCCTCCTGTTCCTGATCACACTGCTGCTCATGTTCGCTGTTCTGGCGGCAGAGTTCCGCTCGATGCCCCTGGCGGTGATCATCATGCTCAACATCCCTCAGGCGGTGATCGGTGCGGTCATTGCATTGATAGTGACCGGCACCAGCCTGAATATGGGGGCTGTGGTTGGATTTGTGGCCTTATCCGGGATCGCCGCGCGAAATGGGATCCTCCTGATTTCCCACTGGGTCACACTGATCGGTGAAGAAGGCCATCCTTTCAGCGCGGAGACGCTCCTTCTGGGTTGCAAGGAAAGATTGACACCTGTTTTGATGACCGCCCTCACGACCACTCTGGGATTGATTCCGCTTGTTCTCGCCAAAGGACAGACTGGAAAAGAGATCCTGTATCCGGTGGCAGTTGTAATTTTTGGCGGACTGATATCATCCACCCTGCTCGATTTTACAGTCACTCCGGCAGCCGCCAGGCTGTATGGGCGCAAAGGTATTTTGCGCCTGGCAGGCAAAGAAGAAGCCTGAGCCGGGTTGCTCCACAGAAGTGCGGGGGAGTTGGATCGAACTCTCCCGCACCTGGCAGGGTTCACTCAGAGCCGCTTCCTGGAGAGGAAGCTGATCGAATGCAGGGGGCTTTTGACAGAACTTCAACGGGGCGGCTGCAGATATTCCTTCAGCAGGTGCTGAACAAGGGGAGCGGCCTGCTGGAGCCAGGCCGGCCACTGCTCAATGCCGCTCTGTTTCCAGATGGTTCGCGCCAGCGCCAGCGATTCATGGTAATCCCCGAGTTCTTCCAGATCATACAGGTTGACCAGTGTCGCCATGGCGCGCGCCAGTTCCAGAAGTGGCACAGTAGGGGAACTCTCCTCGATTTCAGCCACCGCCTGATCCAGGCGGTCGCGCTTTTCCTCGGAATCGATGATGTCATGGCAGTGCAATCGATGTGGGGTTTCCGGCTGTTTCTCTGGGAAGTCCCAGCCGGCCATTTCCTCCATCAAAGAGCGAATCGCACCGGCACCCAGCTCGAACTGCGCCTCCAGCAGCGCACAACACCTCTTCCAGGAGGCTTCGATTGACCCTTCCCAGAGCATGTAGCCAACAGTCGCTGGCGCAAACCCGAACCTTTCCAGGTGCGATTGCGCAGGGACACAGCACAGGGATGCAGCGATCCCGTTATAGCCCGCTTCGATCGCATGTGAAATCCGCCGGCACTGGTTGAGGCACAGCAGAGGATCGAGCACCCCGGCCATCTGCGAATCCCAGCCCGAATTGAGAAACAGCAGTGATTGGCCCCGAAGCGGGGGCGGCAAAGGCCGGTCGATTTCCGAATGGAGCGGAAGCGAATCATCGACCGCTGAAAATAAAACCCGTGGGCAATGTCCAGCGGAGATGGGAACCCCCAGGCGGGTTTCGAGGGTGATGCTGGTGTCCTGAAGGAGGATTTTTTCGAGGAAACCGGCAAGAACTTTTTCCCCGGGTCCTGCCGGCCAGACAGAAAACCGGACATTGGGGTTGCCAATGTCGCGCCACACCTGAAGCAGGGCCTCCTGCAGCTTGCGGATCTGAACCGGCGAAAATGAGGTCCAGTCCTCATTGGGTGGCTGCCCGAGCACCTCCTGCAGCCAGGGGAGGCAATATCCACCGACAATCAGATCGATATCGAGATCGGCCACCAAGGCCAGGCTCTCATCCGGGAACTGGCCTTCCGGATCTGCAAACCGGGAGGGGTTGCTCGGAAAAAGTGTGTTGTAACGATGATGCGCGAGCCAGCGGATCATCTCCGGAGTGATCTCCACCTGCTCGCAATAAAAAGCGCGAAGTTGAATTGCGGGGGTGTGCACGAAGCTCCCCACTGGAAAAGTCCAGGAAGTTGCGGCCGGTTCCAGGGTCATCTGTGGAGTTGGCCAGCTCCATCCCATCTGTTCCATCAGGTTCCAGACTGCATAAAACAGGCCTCGGCGTGTGCCGCTCTGAAGGCCGATCCCATTCAGGGCAGTAGCCTGAACGAACTCATCCCCTTCGAGTTTCTTGCCGGCGGATAGGGCCTCCTGGCCTGTGGATGTGGCCTGCAGATGGATCTCAAAAGGGCCGAGATCCGGATCGATTCGGACTTCTGAGCCGATTCCGACGGATTGGAGACTGGCTCTCAATTCTCCGGCTGGGGACCCCGCGGAGACATGGGAGCGCTCAGAGACTGTGATGAGGAGAGTGTCACCCCTGCCAAAAACCAATTCCAGCATAGGCCCATTGTAGGAAACCGCGCTTTTTCTGTCGACTGTCACTGTGCCTTCGGCCCCAATTGATTCGCCCCCGGTTCTGAGGGAAGCTTCTCATTCAATTGCAGTCAACAGACTGCGGAGGGGCTGGAGCCTGTCGGCTCCTTTATTTCATCTGGATTGAGGTTCTAGAACCATGTCGAAAACTCTCAAGGTTGGTGTGATCGGTGTAGGAGGCATTGCCCATACCCATTTCCCGGGATGGCAGGAAAGCCCGCATACTGAGATTGTGGCTCTATCCGATGTCTCGGCGGAAGCGCTCAAATCTGCCGGTGAGAAAACCGGCGCCACAAAACTGTTCGAAAAAGGGGAAGATCTGATCGCCTGCAATGAGATCGATGTGGTCGATATCTGCACACCGAACATGTACCACACACCATTGACAGTCGCTGCGCTGGAGGCGGGAAAGCATGTCATCTGCGAAAAACCCCTGGCGCCACAGCCCGATGACATCCGTAAAATGATCGCGGCGCGGGATAAAAGCGGAAAGATGCTGATGACAGCCCAGCATTTCCGCTTCGAAGGCAGCTCGAAAGCCCTCAAAGCGGAAGTCGACAAAGGGGTTCTCGGGAATGTCTACCATGCGCGCTGCTGGATGCTCAGGCGTTCCGGCGCACCCACACGGCCCGGCTTTATCCAGAAGAAACACAGCGGGGGCGGACCCTGCATCGATATCGGAGTCCACATCCTCGACCTGACCCTGTGGATGATGGGCCAGCCCAAACCGGTGACTGTCACCGGTGTGACCCAGGACAAACTGCGCCGGCTCCCGGGCGCATTCAGCAACTGGGGCGGCCCGATTCCGGCGGACTGGGATGTCGAGGAATTCGCTTCGGCGTTTGTACGGTTCGAGAATGGCGCGACCCTGGTTCTCGAGGTTTCATGGCTGCTCAACCACCCCAAAACCCATGGTGAGGACATGCAGATGTGGCTCTATGGAGACAAGGGCGGGGCACACTGGCCGCAGAATGTGATTCTGACAACCGATAATGCCACATGCCAGCACTTTGACACGCAGCTGCAGAATGCTGAATCCGGCGAGCCTCATGCCAAAGAGTGCATGGCATTCGCCGAAGCGATCATCAAGGGCGAACCTTCTCCGGTTCCTGCTGAACAGTCACTGGATGTGATCGCGATTCTGGATGCGCTTTACAAAAGCGCGCAGGCCGGCAGGGAAGTCTGCCTCAAATAAGTCCCTCAAAAAATAAATCCCCCCATCGCCGGCCAGGCTGGTGGGGGGATTCGATTCCTTCGATCGGCTGAGTGGCTTCTGATTCCTCTATTCGTCGGAGGAGGTGCTGCCTTCTTCCTTGCCGCCCTTTTTGGCCGGTTCGGCGATGCGGCCAAACTCGAGGCGCTGCCCGGCCTTCATTTCGAATTCCAGTGTCCGCCCTTTTTTGTTGGTCAGTGTCCGCGAATCGACTTTGGATTTGAGGCGGATCTTGTATGTCAGCCTTTGCTGGTCGAAGGGGGAATACAGGCGAAGAATCCCTGTCCGGGTGGCTTCAATCAGCAGCCCATCGACTTTGCCATCCTCCATGGTGGCGGCTACCAGGTGCCCTCCAGGTGTGCGCCATCCCCAGAACTGAGCATTCGAATTCTTTCCCAGCCCGGGAAATATGCGCAATACCCCCTGGTTCCATTGCATGAACATCTCGCACACCGCTGCGGAAAATCCAAGATTGGCATCCACCTGGAAAATATCACTCGCCTTGTCCGAGTCTTTCGGGTGGTGGCTGTTCAATCCATTCGGCCGTGTGAAGCGCTGGATGAATTCCTCGAGGCATTGGATGGCACGGGGAAAAACACCCAGGCGGGAATAAATGGCCGACAGCCAGATCCAGGTGAATCCTCCAAATTTGTCGAAGCCCGCCTCTTCAGTCCCCTTGAGGGTATCGAGAGCGGTCTGCAGGTCAGTCTTGCTGGAACTCAGGGAAACTTCTCCCAGTGGGTAGATCGCCATCAGCTTTGACAGATACCGGTGGGATTCCTTCCAGTCAATGTTCTTGCCATCCAGCCAGCGGCCATTCTGGCAGGGATAATCCGGAAGATGATCGAGGATATACTGCCAGCGCTCCAGGCGGCGTGGGTCTTCACGTATCTCCGAGTGTCTCGAGATATCAATCAACTTGCGGAACAAGGCACGGAACAGGGCGATGTCGATTGTCGGATTCTCCACCCAGGCCTGTGGGGTGCCTTTCCCGAGGTTGGGGCAGAAAGAGGGGTAGACCTCCAGTTTTTCGATGCCATTCTGAAACAGCCAGTTTTCCAGAAATTCGGCACACTCCAGAGCAAAGTTGTAGCCAATGGTGGTCAGATAGATCGAGTCGCTGGTATGCTCCCAGAACCGGAGGAAATCATAAGCGACCCAGGCGGTTCCTCCCGGCCACAGCTTGGCGGGCAGCCAGGTGGAAATTTCCTGCCCGCGCGGCCCCATGCACAACGGAACCTTAATCCCTCCCCATCCCCAGTGGCGGGCGGTATCTGTCCTCATCTGATCACGAAGCTCCAGAGCGAATAAGCGCACAAATGGCTCCACCATATCCAGGCGATTTGTGCAGAATGCCCCCCAGCTGTTCATCTGCAGGTGCAGGTCGGTCCGGTACCCCCCATGCCAGGGAGCGAAGGCATGGCCATTCCATAACCCCTGCAGGCCTGCCGCCTGTTTCCCGACTGCCGAGGAAGCCCCCAGCAGATACTGGCTCAGGTACCAGTGTCTCTCGATTTCCGGCTTTTCAGCCCAGCTGAAGCCCGAACGGAACCAGTATTTCTCCATCGCCTGCTGGTTGCGGCGGATCGCGCCACGATACCTCTGGGGTTTTTCGACATTCAAAGTGGCTCGAACACGGTCTTCCGGCGAGGCGGTTGTCTCCGAACAGGCCACCACCACCCGCAGCTCCAGGGAGGTGTCATCGATATCATCGAAAATGATTGAAGTTTCAGAGGAATCCTGGCTCGCCAGCCGGGAAGGAATGTCACTTTCCAGCCCGATGACATAAGTCAGGTTATCTGGAAAGGTGCATTGCAGCTGCAGCAAGGTTCCTCGATGCCGGAATATCGGATCCGGCAGGTGCTGCACATGATCTTTCAGCAGACGGGCACGCAGGCTTCTCAGGGGGCGTTCCGATTCAATCCGGATGCGCAATACATTCTGATCCGCCGCCAGAAAGGTCTGCACCACATAATGGGTCAATTTCAATGGGCTGCATAAAAAATCGGAATCAAATTCGGTGGTAACCTCGCCTGTCAGCATTGAAAAAGTCTGCTGGAAATTACGGAAAGTGCATTCTCCGATCGGCTCCAGAGCCAGCCAGGCAGCCGGCTGCAGGGAAGGGTAATGCCGGGGAAGCAGGTTCCTCCCCCTTTCTTCTACTTTATTGAGTGATTTCCAGTCCTGCTCCTGCACCCATGTGGCAATCTGCCGAAAAGGGACAGGAGGGAGATTGGAATCGTTTCCCGGTGCGCGATGATCCCAGATATCCCCTTTGTTCAATAACCAGGTCAAACGATTCGGGGTGCCATAAAACATCGCCGCCATATCGCCATTCCCGAGCGGGATTCCATCCATCCATGTGAGCCGTGGCTCGTGATTCACCCAGTCATGTCGTGCGATGACTTCGCGTGGATCCTGGATTTTGGAGAGTTTCTTCCAGTCCAGGCTGCGTGTTGCAGTTCGATAGTCCAGATTCAATGCAGGCATGCCAACTTCCTCATTCCCAGTGGAACACTCGGGAAATTTTCCCGTCCAGCTTAAACAGACAATAGCCTGATACTATACTACTCTTTGAGTTACGTGTCAAAAATTGAGGAAATACTTTAGAGTTATTGGCGTAACATATTATCACAGAGGGTGTTGAACAATAATTTTTTTGACCACCTCCCCGCCTCCTGATGGAGAAAACCGTTTTTTTTTCCATTTCAGACGGCTGTTTTTTGAACCAGTTTGCATATCGGACCCTCTCAATGCAGACCGAAAAGGTTCCTCTTTTTCACTTTCAGGGGAACATGGTTTTCTTGTAATACATGATGAATGAGGCATCCACCCATGGGAGAAAAAGCAATGCGGATCACCTTCTTTTCATTCCTTCTGGCAACAGTTTCTTCGGGCGCGGTCGATTTTGCTTCGGTGCAGCAGATCGGCGAATGGCTCCACCACCCGGTTCTGGGGGATCCCTCCTTTGATTCTTTTCAACGGCTTCCTGGAAATCCGGTATATCGTGGAACTCCCCCTTTCGAATGGCCGGTCAATGGCTTCCTCTTCGAAGATCCGGTCAGTCAGGATTGGTTTCTCTATATCGCTTATATGCCAAAGGGTATGCCATGGGGCCGGGCCGGGGGATGGATTGTGTGGTTTACCGGTCGAACGACCGGGGCGGTACCTGGGAGAAGGCTGGCCCGGTCTTCCCGGAAGCTCCTTTCCGTTTTCAGGGAGCCTCCTCGAATGTCGGATATGCCCCCGATGTTTCTGTAGTTTTCGATGGAGGGCGTTATCACATGATTTATGACTGGGCCAGTGAGGATTCCACCTGGGAAACCATGACAGTGCCCAAAGGGGGAGCGGATAATGGCATTGGTTATGCCTGGTCGGAAAAACCTGAAGGCCCCTATATTCGAACTCCCATCCCCATCTATTCCAATGCTTCTCAAGTGCTTCGGCTGGGGAAATATCGACGCGCCTATGCGGCTACACTCATCCGGCGCACCCAGGACTGGATGGTTCTGGCGATGATGGATTCCGGCCCTTCTTTCAGCTGGGCGCTTTTCGGGATGACTTCCGATAAACCGGAAGGGCCTTATTCTGAGCCGACAGCCCTGCTGTGTGTCGAGAGCACTCGATATCATCCTCCCCTGCTGGAATTTTTCCCCGCTTTCACACATGAAGGCTGGATCTATGCCCCCGCCACCTCAGTGGCTGCCAATCGGAATTACCAGGCCATTTTTCGCGCCCCTCTCGACCAGGCGCATCACTCTGAAGCCTGGGAAATCCACCAGGCGGGTTCGGTCTGGCACTCCGAGCCAGTCGAAAATGAATATTCCGGAATCTGGGGGCAGACCTTTTCCGGCTCAGTGGGAAATGACGGGCAGTTCACAGTTATGTTTCCCAGCCGGGATCCGCAGGGCATGGGCACCATCAACCTGGCTAAGCGTCCATGGGCCCAGCCCCTGCGTGGCCAGGGGTTTATCCTGAGCGGGCACAAAGGGCCGAGCCTCTCTCTCCTGCGGCAGGCGCATTCCTCCTTTGCCCTCGAAGTGGAAATGACCCTGCATGGAAAAGCGACCCTGGTCTGGGATTATCAGGGATTTCTCGGGCCTGATGCCGCGGCCGCGGATTCGGTTCCTCATCCGCTGTCTCTGTGTGCTTTCAGTGGCCTGGTGCTCTCATCGACCGGCTGGAAATTGATCGAAGTCCCGGATCCCCTCCACACGAAGGTGATAGCAGAGGGTCCATCCGGGAAAAATCCACTGTTGAAGTTCCGCCTGGAAATCGATGCCAGTGGGAATCTTGCCTTTTCCGGTGAGAATGGAGCCGGCTGGAAAGGTCCTGTCACAGTTCCCGCGGGCCGCATCGGATGGCTGGTCGACAAAAACAGCCACCTCGAAGTCCACCATTTCAATCTTTCAGGAGCCACCTGCTCCAGGCCGATACGCTATCTTCCCCTCGAGGGAGTTCTGGGTGCCGGTGCGGCCAATAAGGAGTGGCAGGAATCCCCGGATGCATCCTTTGCCAGTGGAGCGGGCATGATTTCACTCACTCCACAGTCCAAAGCCAAATGGAATGTGTCTGGCAAGGCATTCACCCTGATGGCTCCACGCGGTCCTGAATATGGAACCGCCGAGGTTTTTCTGGATGGAACACCTCAGGGAGAGGTTGCTTTCCATGCCAATGAAAAATCCTCATCGGGTCCAGTCCTTCACCTGGAAGCCAGCCTTCCTGGACCTCATGCTGTCCTGATTCGTGTGAAGGAAGGCAGGATCCCGTTGGACTGCCTCGAAGTGGACTGGTGACCTGGGCTTGATCCCAGGTGGATCAGTACAGCCTCCAGTCTGTGACCGAAACATTCTGCCTTCGGACTCTGATCGCCAGGTCTCTCTGAAAGCCGGGAAGGGCGATTCTCAACCCCTGTCCCGCGCTGGCGCTGGCGGACTGGCTCCCCTGGAAATTTCCGGTCCATGGATCGAAAAAGTCGATTTCGTATTGATCATCCAGAAGGGAAGGCAGTGTCACCTCGACCCCGCTGAGGGTCCGCTCTGGGGAAAGGTTTCCGGGGCCGGCACCGGAACCGAATGTATTCAATTTGTCACGCACCCATAACCTTGCCGCCTGGCTGGAGGCAGCCCCGAAAGCGATGATTGTGGATGGAACCGAAAGGCTCAAAGGCAGAAACTCCGGATCCTCGATGGCCTCCCCCTCGAAGAATGTTTTGATGGGAGGGTAATGAATGCCATGGAGCGGGAAATTGGGCGCATTCCGGTTGCGGCTGGCATCCGGCTCGAGGTAACAGCCCCACCACCAGATGGCCGCCATGGAGTTTGTCATGGCTGTGGCCCACAGGGAGTTATGCAGATGAGTTCCCTGCAGCATGTGGTCTCTTTCCGCGGTGGTTCCAGAAAAAGCGCCTGGATTGAAATTGCATTCCTCCGCCCCGGCTGCGCCGATTCCGAATTCAGCGGCGTAAGCAGGTTTTCCAAATGAAGTTTGGAGGCTGCGAATCCGGGCATTGAGATGAATATCCCGTTCTGAAGCAGGCGCGGAATAATCATGAATCTGAGTCAGATCGATATCCGGGAGCTCCCAGATCCCCTGGAATCCGCTCTCATCGCTGCTGGTGGTGACCAGATGCTGAAAGGGATCGAGGGTTTTGATCCAGGAAGCCATCACCTGATGCCAGCTGGCAATGGCGCTGCGCATCGATTGGCTGTTGAACCAGTTCATTCCATTGCGGCCGGTGAACTGGACCTCATTGAACAGCTCCCAGGCTGAAAGGTTGGTGTAAGCCCCATAGCGCGCCACAATATACCGGAGCCGCCGCTGGTGCATTTCGATTGCAGAGGCACTGGTGAAGAATTGCTCGGGATTGCCCGAGGGAACCATGCCGCCATTCGTGGAGTTATACGGGTTTTCATTCCAGCGTGCATTCACCCAGCTGCTGAACTGCCCATGATCGTTGATCACCAGCTGAACTGTGATTCCCAGGCTCTCGGCGATCTCGATGATCTTCTCGATCCGGCAGGCGGCCTTGAGCGAATACACCCCCACTCCTCCATAAAAACCCGACCAGTGTGAGGCGGACCATTCAATGGCGCTTCGCTCGAAGTCGGTCATCCAGATCCGGGTCCAGTTTCCGCCAGCTGCCTGAAGCGACTGAAGCAGGGGTGTGTAATAGGCGGTCCCATTCAGGTTGGGCGGGTTTCCATCACCAAAGGCGATGTTGTGCCCGATCGGGAAAAAGGTTCCCCCCTGTTCATATTCCAGAAGATATGGGTGGGAGGTGTGGAGGCGGATGAAGCCCTTCCTTTCCGAGGGAGTGACTGTAAAAGAGGCTGTCGCACTCCAGACATCCCCGGACTGGTCTCGTGCATGGAGCCGCCAGGTGTGCAGGCCGGTTTCGGATGGAGCGAACCGGACTTTCCAGTAAGGCGAACCCACCGGGGTGTAGTTCTCGAAGGAGGGGTTGGTGATTGTAAAATCCTGTGTGTAGAACCCCGGCACATGCGCAGTCTTTCCGGAGGGGGTCTGAATCTCCGCGCTGATGTCGATGATATCCGGGTTGAATGGGCTGGCCCCTTCAAAGAAACGGTTCACTCCGAATGAGACCTCAAATCGTTCGTAACGTTCGATGGTTTCTCCTGATGGCTGGATGTTTTCAATCTGGAGTGGGGGGAGATCCTCTTTCTCCTGCAATGAATCGATCTGGACCTTGGCAGTGGAATTGGCCTGGTTGGAAAGCTGAATTCCGATGGCGCGCACCCGGCTTGATTGGGGTTCATCGGGCATGGTGAAGATCACCTCCTTCAGACTGTTATCCTCTGGAATGGCCTGAGTGTCTCCCCAGGAGCGCTGCAGATTTTCAGTGGTTTCGATGAATGGGCGCACCAGGAGCCTACGGTTCGAAGCCAGATGGAAAGCCAGCTGGGTGATGCCTTCCAGCGAAAAATCCTCCCGGCTGATGTCGGTGGATATCACACTCGTGGTTCCCGCGGGAAGATTCACCACCAGCACCCCATCGCCATCTCCCAGCGAAGAGGCTTGCCTCTCGAGTCCATTGCCGGGCGGAGGAGCTTCCAGGGGCAGGCTGTTCCCGGCCAGCGAGCCGCTTCGGAGGATCCAGTATTCAGTCCCAAACGGGTGGGGCAGGGAGAACCGGCTCGGAAGGGGAGCTCCGATCACACCCGCACGATGGACTCGAACATCTGTGTTCTGCCCGGAATTGTATACTCGAATTCCAAAGGCCTGGATGGCTGATTTGTCGGTGTTGCTGATCTCCAGCGATGCCACAACCCGGGTGGGCTGACCGGCCGGGACAGCGACAGCCGATCCCTGGTTGAAATTGTAGGAAGGCCCGCTCTGGTGGAAAACCTGCACTGTCACTGCATGAGAGGCGGTGAGCTCGATAAATACTGTGTTCCAGCGTGAGAGGTTTCTCGAACTGAATCCGGTCGAAACCGCTGTGTCCCGGGAGGATTTCAATGTGAATGCGAGGTCGCCATTCGAAGCGGAAAGCCCGGTGCCATTCTGTCCGCCGGTGTGGCCTTCGATGGCATCCCCATTGAAATTGGCAATCCAGCCTTCGGTGCTGCTCAGAAATTCATGAATATCAGCAGTGGCATCGCCATGGCACCCCGCCAGCGGAACACACAGCAGCATCCCGATCAGAAAAAAATGCCGGATGGTTATCATAATCGCAGAAAGTTTATCAAAAATCCGGAGAGAAGGGGCGGCGGCAAGGCCCACTCCCCCCTTTCCTGAGAAAAGGGGGAGTGGGAGGGTTTGAATTAATAAAGCGACCAATTCTGAACATCGGTGGGTTGGTCGTTATGTCCGCGTATGTGGTCCACCTGGATGGTCAAGTCAGTGGGATGGCCGTAAAAGTTGATTCCAATTCTTTCCACATTATCCACAAAATTCAAGCCAGTCAGTTCTCCGGTGAGCTTGTGCCACTGCCCATCGGCCGGGAGGTTGACCGGCTGCCCGCCCAGGTTCTGATAATTGTATCCACCCGATTGAATGAACAGGGCTGCCCCGATCGATTCTCCCTCGGGGCCGGTGGCACGGCACATCCAGTCGATAAACTGGTAATTGCTGATGTCGGTTGGACGGCTGTAGTAGTCATTCGGGACTTCGCTGAATTTTCCCGCTCCATTGCCAATCGAAAGAGCACCGCCGATTCCGTTTCCTCCGGAGGTGATGCCTCCCAGAGACACAAATTCGAGCGCTCCATCCACACCTGCAGCGGGATTGATGCTCAAACCGGCCTGAGACTGGACATTCCCGTTCCCCTGAATCGCATCACCATTGAAATTGACAAACACGGATTGAAAACCATTATCCGGGCTTTCGGGGGTGAAACGGGCAATGTAGCGTTCGGTCAGCGATGGCCCGAGGGACCGGACTTCCTCCAGGGACCACTGGGCCTGTGCGGTGTGGGCGCGAATATTGATCCCCCAGGATGTCACCCAGGCGATTTCGGTTGGAAGCAGCACCGATAACGGGACTGTAATGCTCTGCGGCACACCTGAAACGAACTGCACATCATGCCCGATCAGCGCGGAGGATCCTTTATAGGTGTATCCGACACCGCACTGCATGAAAAATTCGACATTGATGGTCGGGTCATCGCCGGTGTACATCACATTGACAAACTCCACTGCTGACAGCCCGGTCAGGTCCACGCCTCCCGCTTGGGGCTGAAAGATGGCGTTGAGGTTGTTGAAATTATCGCGAATGGCTCCACCGCTTCCATCTGTTTCCCAGGTCAGGCGGCCATTTTCATCGTAATTGATATTCTGGATGGTGCCGAATCCCTGTTCCCAGCCTTCATCTGTCCCATCGAAGGTGTTGAGAACATGGGGGGACTGGGCCAGAGCACTTCCCACCCACAGCACCAGTGCCAGGCTTAAAAAATGATTCAACCGCAGCATCATTTGCATTCCTCCTGTTTGTGCATCTTCCGGGCCGGAATCGCCGCACTCCGCAGGCTTTCCGATACGCAATTTACTAGACTCTCCAGGACCTGTCAACGAAAAAGAAATCATAATATTATGCTTTGATCTGGGGCTGGCTGCTCTCCGAATCGTTCGGAATTCGATCCTGTGAGTTCAGTTTTCTCTCGATAATGCCTTGCAGAGACTGTATTCCCGGGATTCCGGTTTCAGTTCATTTCAAGATTGATCTCCACAAAGGCTGGTGAATATACTATCCTGCCGAGTGTGGCAGCAGTATTTTGGCAACCAGCACAACAACCCTGGAAGGTGATACATGGCGGTGGACAGGATGATGATCGATTATTCTGAGCAGTTCAATCAACCTGTTTCGAAAGACAGCCCGGTGCCTCTCTATGCACAGGTGCAGGAAATCCTGAGCAATTTCATCCTTGAAAAAGCCCTGCCGGAAGGAACGGAATTTCCCACCGAAGCGCAATTATGCGATATCTTCCAGGTCAGCCGCATCACCACCAAACGTGCGCTGGATGAGCTGGTCCGCGAAGGAATGATCCGCCGTGTTAAAGGAGTGGGCAATTTTGTCGCTTCACCCACTGAAGAAGTCGAGGTCGAATCCCGCAACTATGGCCTGGTGGCCGACAGCTCTTTTGATCTGTTCTCGAACAACTTCTACTCCAAGGTTTTTCAGGGCATCTATGAAAGCGTGACGGATGAAGGCGGCAGCCTGGTATTCGCACTTTCGGACCGGAATGTCACCGACCGGAACCATTTCTCGGGGGTGATCCGTTCACGATCCATCTCGGCCTTGATCGCACTTGGCTCCCTCCATGAGGACACCCTGGCCCTGCTCCGGGACCAGAAAATACCGACTGTCCTGGTGGATGATGACTGCCCCGGCTTTAACCGTGTGGTGACTGACAATGTCAATGGAGCCGAAGCCGCAGTCGGATACCTGGTCCGCCATGGCCATGAAAAAATCGGCCTGATGACCAGCGATAGAACCACCAGCTTCCGCCAGCGGACTCAGGGTTTTATCCGTGCCATGAAAAAAGCGGGCCTTTCCTGTGAACCCGAATGGATCAAATCGGTGGATGGGTTTGCCCTGGAGGCCGGTTTCCAGGAATTCCTGGAGGTCCTGTCCCTCCCTGAGGCTCTGCGCCCCACCGCTCTCTTTGCGGTCAATGACCACTATGCCATGAATGGAGTTCGTGCCGCCCAGCATCTCGGGCTTCAGGTTCCCCAGGATGTCTCCATCATGGGCTTTGATGATACCCCCTATGCCACCATGTCGAATCCCAACCTGACCACAGTCCGGGTCCAGATGCACCGTATGGGCGAACTGGCTGTCGCCACCCTGCGCCGGATGATGGAATCGCGCCGCTCCGAAGTGGAGTGCCTGATCCTGTCGACTGAGGTCATCCAGAGGGATTCGGTCGCTTCATGTGTTCCGGTTGAAACTCTGGTCTGACTCAAACCACGGATTGTCCGGTCCGGGTGATTGACAATCCTCCCCTCGAGAAGGAAATCTACTCTCCATGAAATTTGCCAAACCAAAGAAGTTATCCGAAATAGCCCAGAAGACCGGCGCGCAGCTCAATTCTCCCGAGGCGGGAGAGGTTCTGGTTTCAGGAATCAACACCGCCGATACAGCCGAAAGTGGCGATCTGGTCTGGGCGGAATCCAAAGAAGCGGTTGAAGGCCTGACAGGCAGCCCGGCCGCCGCAGCGATACTCCCTCCGGCTTCGAAAGGAATCGCATTTCCAGCCCTGGTTCACCCGCTGCCAAAATTGATCTTCGGAATGCTGATCGAAGAATTCATCCCGGTGGGTTTGGGAGATCCCTCGACAAGCCGCATCCATCCGGCCGCTGAAATCGATCCTCGCGCTGTGATCGGTGGAAATGTGACGATCGGGGCGCACACGAGGGTTCAGGCCGGTGCGGTGATCGGAAATGGATGTGAGATCGGAGAGAACTGCATGGTGGCATACAATGCGGTTCTGAACTGGGGCACACGCCTCGGAAATCGTGCCATCATCCATGCGAATGCGGTTCTCGGCACCGATGGCTTTGGTTATGTCCAGAAGCCGGTGGATGGGGATCCCACCACCTGGGAGAGCCTCAAGGTCCCTCATGCCGGCTGTGTGATTGTCGAGGATGATGTGGAAATCGGGGCCTGTGTGTGCATCGACCGGGGACTGCTCCAGCCGACAGTCATCGGGAAGGGAACCAAGATCGACAACCTGGTCCAGATCGGCCATAACTGCCGGATCGGACCTCACAACATCATTGTGGGGCAGGTCGGTTTTTCAGGCAGCATTACCACCGGCAAGAATGTGATTGCCGCCGGGCAGGCAGGTGTCGCAGACCATTCAGACATCGGGGATCGAGCCATACTCATGGCCGGAGTCAAACTGGCTGGAAAAATACCTGCTGACAGCAAGCTGATCGGGTACCCTCCGATGGAAAGAAGCCTGTTTTTCCGCTGGGCAACCACCCTTCAGGATATTGTCCTGGTCCCCAAAATTCTTCGTGCCGCCATTGAATCTGATAATTTCGATGCCTTCCGGCAGCGCCTTGCAGAGACCAAAATGCCGGAACGCTGGTTTCGGCTGCTGGGTGGCATGAAATAGCCTGCTGGCTGGCTGCTGCTGCAGCGCTCGAGGTTCCCAGATCCGCGTCATTCCCATGAAAATGGGAATCCACAGGAGGGGCGGAAAGCCCTCAGAATTTCGTGAAGATCCATCGGTGAGAGGTGAAACGGCTCTCGCCAACTTGGATTCCCGCTTCCGCGGGAAAGACGGTAGTGGGTTGTCTGCCGGTTGTTTGAGTCGCCAGCAGGTTAAATTCAACGGAGATCTCCTTCCGGGAAAATGGTTAGCGCAGGTGGACCTGCTGGCTGTCTTTTCGTTGGTTTCGGAGATTGGGTTCCGGCACGATCCTGGAGCCTCCGATACGCATCGCGGTATTCCCCATTCCGGGGAGCAGCAGCCTGTGCCTGCTCGAACTGCTCGAGGGCCTCACGAAGATTGCCTGCCAGTTCCAGATCCTTGCCATACAGAAAATGTGTTTGTGCCCTTTCGGGCTGGATGCGGGCTGATTCTGTCGGAGCCAGAACCAGGGATTCCTCGAAGTGCTGCAAGGCCCCTGCATAATCCCCTGTTTGGCGTAAGGATATGGCCAGATTAAAGTGCAGAGGTGCATAGGGTGCTGCTTTCTGAATGCCCTCCCGAAACACCTCCAGAGACTCTGCCCACCTCCCCGCTTCCTGAAGCGCTGATCCATAATCATTGTAGAGGTCGGCCTGCCCGGGCTTCTGCTCCAGGCAATCCTTGAACTGGGCGATGGCCTCCTCGATCTTCCCATCAGCCGCCAGCGCGATCGCCAGATTGCGGTGCGCATTGGTGAATCCGGGATCGATCAGCACCGCTGTGCGCAGATGCTCAAGGGCTTTTGCACGATTCCCCATCTGTGCATGGGCATTTGCCAGCCCGAAATGAAAGCGTGCCTCCCCGGGCAGGATGCGGAGCCCCTCCTGGTAAGTCCCGACCGCCTCATCAAAACGCCGGGCCTGAAGCAGCGCCTGTCCGAGATGATCCCGTGGATAATAGGCATCGGGATTCAATAAAACATTGTGTGACCAGAAAGTGACATTGTCCTTGTAGATGCGGCACTGGTTCCAGGTCAATCCCAGCAGAATCACACACAGGAGTGTGATGCCGGCCTGCCCAGCCTTCTGGATCCGCAGCGGCGCATTTTTGAGATGCCCCGCACCCAGCACAGCCGCTCCTGTGAGCGGCAGCGCAGAGGCCAGGTATTGAAAGTGGTCCGCGACAAATGAAAAGCGCTGGAATGAAAAAGGGATGAATCCCAGCGAGGGCAGCAGAATCACGATGAATCCAAAAATGACAAACCGCAGGCCACGAACCAGGGGGCTATGGAACCAGCAGAGTGCACCCAGACAGCCGGCAAGGCCGGCCAAAGGGAGCCAGTCCAGCAGGTTGGAAGGGGCGATCGTCCAATGGGGATAAATCGGCATCAGCTGAAATGGCCAAACCAGTTTGAAGAGATAGAACCAAACCGCATGGGCCGCGATCAATGTCCGCTGCAGCAGGGTCTCGCTGTATTCTTCTCCAACCGGTAAAGCCACTGTCTGTTCCACATGCCAGTAAATCCCGCCGACCAAAACAGCTGCCAGAAGGAATGGGATTGTCTGCACAAAGGCCTTGAGTCTTTCATTTCCTTTCCAGGCTTCGAGCAGAAACAGAAAAAAGGGCACCATGCAGACCGAGCTTTTTGCCAGCATGGCCAGAGTAAAAGCGCCCAGGGAAATGGCATAGAAAAACCCACGGCGCGGTTCCTCGCCTGGCCGCTGATATTTGTCCCAGGCAGAAACGCACACCAGGGAAAACAATCCCGAAAGCACATCCTTTCGCTCGGTGATCCAGGCCACCGACTCCACATGAACTGGATGCAGTGCGAACAGAAAGGCCGCTGTTGCGGCTCCTGCCAGCCCCAGCCGTCCGGCTATTCCGAGAACCAGAATGGCATTAGCGAGATGCAGAAGGACATTGACCAGGTGATATCCGAAGGGATGCAGCCCCCACAGCTGGTACTCGGCCCAGAAAGTCGTCATTACCAGAGGGTGATAGGCATAAGCGGTCGGTTCGGTCCACACCCTCCACCACCCATCCGGTGATGTGAGTTTCTCGTTCTCAACCACATACAGCCAGTCATCGAAGACATACCCCCCGAGTAATGCCGGTACATAAGCGCACAGAGTTGCCAGAACCAGGGGGATCAGGATCCCCGAGCCTTTTCCACGGGAGTCCGTCGGGTTCGAAAGGGAGGAAGGAGGGAGAATCATTTTTTGGCCACTCCCCAAAATAGATCTGGACAGGAAAACCTGGCATGTATATAGTGCACATATAGTCACTATTACGGGGGTCCAGAATGTTCACTCGAATTTTCTCTTCAGCGGTCCAGGGAGTCGATGCCATCACAGTTCTGGTCGAGGTGGATGTGGCACGTGGTTTTCCCGGTTTCACCATGGTGGGACTCCCCGACCAGGCAGTCAAGGAAAGCCGTGACCGTGTCAAATCGGCCCTCAAGAATAATGGTTTCGCATTTCCGCAAAAGCAGATCACGATCAATCTTGCCCCAGCGGATATTCCCAAGGAAGGAGCCGCATTCGATCTCCCGATGGCTCTCGGGCTGCTGGCGGGCAGCGAACAGATCCCCATCGACCATGTCCAGGATTATCTGATGATCGGGGAATTGGCCCTGGATGGAGCCATCCGTCCTGTCAGAGGGACCCTTTCGATGGCCGCTCTGGTTAAATCCTCAAAGCACCTCAAAGGAATTATAGTGCCGGCTGAGAATGCCGGTGAAGCGGCAGTGGTCGGTGGCCTGCCGGTCTATCCGGCCAGGAATATGATGGAGGTCATCCAGTTCCTGACCGATGGCTCAGGCCTGATTCCATTCGATCTGGAGGTTTCCCGCCTGTTTAAGGAAGCGACCCGTTACTCCCTCGATTTCCTGGATGTCAAAGGCCAGGCCCATGCCAAACGGGCGGTCGAGGTGGCCGCCGCCGGTGGCCACAACATTCTGCTGGTGGGGCCTCCTGGATCGGGAAAAACCATGCTGGCCCGCCGGTTGCCGACTATCCTGCCGGATCTGTCTCTTGAAGAATCGATCGAGACCACCAAAGTGCATTCGATTACCGGGAACTTGCGGAAGGGCCAATCGCTGGTGCGTGAACGCCCCTTTCGGGCGCCTCACCACACAATTTCAGATGCGGGACTGGTGGGTGGAGGGCGCATCCCCCGCCCGGGTGAAGTCAGCCTGGCGCATAATGGAGTTCTCTTTCTCGATGAACTGCCGGAATTCAACCGGAATGTTCTGGAAGTTCTGCGGGAACCTCTCGAATCGGGGCATGTCACCATCTCGCGGGTCCATTCCACCCTGATGTTTCCCGCGCGCTTCATGCTGGCAGCGGCCTGCAACCCATGCCCCTGCGGCTATTTCGGGGATCCAACCCATAAATGTGTGTGTGGCATCCGCGATGTTCAGAGATATATCGGCAGGCTCTCCGGACCGTTGCTGGACCGCATCGATCTGCATGTCGAAGTCCCCTCGGTGCCTTATGACGAGATGGTCTCGGAAAGGTCCGGGGAAACTTCAGCTCAAATACGTGCAAGAGTCACCGAATGCCGCCGCATCCAGCGTGAGAGGTATGCCGGATCCCAGGTGTTCTGCAATGCCCACATGGTTTCCGCGGATATGGACAAACATGCCCGAATGAGCGATTCCACACGCCGTCTGCTGCGGTCGGCGATCGATCAGCTCGGCCTTTCGGCACGTGCTTATGATCGTGTTCTCAAGGTCTCACGCACCATCGCTGATCTGGCACAGTCAGAATATATCGCTGAGGAACACCTCTGCGAGGCGATCCAATATCGAACTCTCGACCGGAAACTCTTCGGCCAGGTGCGGGAGGCAGCCTGAACCGCTCTCCTATCTGCGGCTGGCGGCCCACTCGATCGACTGAACCAGAATCTTCCGGAACTCGGGAGGCTCCAGCGATTTCGGATCATGCCCGAGGGCGAAATAGACACAACGGGCATTGTGGAAATAGTGGGTGCAGAGCAATGGTTCAGTCACTGTGTGCCCGAAGCGTTCCTGATCAGCGGTCAGGATGACATGGATATCCGGGCGCATCAGCAGGTTGAAATAAAGCTCATCATCGGTCACGAAGGGTTTGACCCCCTCGATGATCGGGTGGCCCTCATCGGCCACATCCACCCGGAAAGTATGGTAGGGATCATGGGTGGATTTTCCACTCACCCACATGGCCCCGAAGATGTCGATTGAGTCGCGCCAGTTCTGGGTGTTGGCTACCGCATAGTGATTGGCCACCAGCCCGCCGCCACCTTTGAGAAATTCAGTGATCCCTTCTTTGACCGCATCGGGCGGATTGCCATCCGGTGCTGCCATCTGCACCAGCAGCAGGACATCGTAATTCTTCAAATTCTCAAGCTTCATCGCATCCAGGTTCTCTTTTGGTACCGCTGTGATGGCGACTGAGGGTTCCTGAGCTTGTATCGTTGCCAGCAGAGAGTTCCACACCCCGGCCTCGTTGTGGGGTTCAAGACCTACCATCAAACATTTCACCGGAGGGGTCTCTGCCATTGCCTGTGCAGAAGCCAGTATCACAACCAGCAGAAATCGACAGATATGAGTGGATCGCATTTTTTCTCCTTTACTGGATGGGTGAGAATCGGCCCATTATAACCACTCCCGGGAAAAGGAGAATCACAAATCCACCCATTCGAACCATCATGAGCAGTCTTCCTGGAGTTTGATGAGCTGTAGCACCAGCTGAGGGGCATTATCAATCTCCCGGGGATCCCTTACCTTGGAGACGGCATGAAAATCACAGGTGTTCATCTCATCCCACTGGTTTACCCGACCCGGGGTCGGTTCAAATTTTTTGAAAGCCCCACCGGGAGAACCGGGCGTGCTGCTGTTCTGGTCAAGGTTGCCACGGATGAGGGTCTGGCTGGATGGGGGCAGAGTGTTCCAGTCCCGCGCTGGAGCTCGGAGACCCTGGAAAGTGCGCTCACCACACTGGAGCGTTACCTCGCCCCTCTCCTGACCGGACAGGATCCCCGCGATATCGAGGCGATCCACCACCTGATGAACCGTGAGATTGCTGGCTCTTTTTCCGCCGGTGCTCCTATTACCAAGGCCGGCATCGATCTGGCTCTGCATGATCTGTGGGGGAAGGCAGAGGGTAGAAACATTCGCGACTGCTGGGGCAGAAAAGGAAAACAAAGCCTCACTGTAAGCTGGACCCTGAATCCCGCATCGCTCGAGGATGTGGAGGGTATGATTGAGGAAGGGCTTTCGAAAGGTTACCGCCACTTCAATGTGAAAGTGGCTCCGGATCTCAAATTCGACCTGGAATTATGCCGGATCGTTAAAAAGCGGGTCCCGGATGGCTTTTTATGGTGTGATGCCAATGGGGGGTATGACCTCCCGACCGCGCTGGAGGCGGCTCCATCCCTGGCCGATCTGGGAGTGCCGGTCCTCGAACAGCCATTGCCAGCCCACCGCCTCAGCGGATACCGCGAGTTATGCCGGCAGGGGGCTTTGCCAATCCTGATGGATGAAGGAGTCGTTTCTCCGGAGGATCTGCTCGAATTCATCCGGCTTGGCTGTTGCAATGGAGTGGCGATGAAACCGGCCAGGTGCGGGGGGCTTCTTTCAGCACGCCGGCAGGTGGAAATCCTGCTCAATGAGGGCCTGTTGTTCCTGGGGTCTGGGCTGACCGATCCGGATATCTCTCTGGCAGCGGCCCTCAACCTCTATGCCGCTTATGATCTTGCATATCCAGCGGCTTTAAATGGCCCGCAGTTCCTCGATGGCAGCCTGCTCAAAAATCCATTCTTGCCCGGGGGGGAGATCCAGGTTCCCCAGGGGC
The DNA here is from genome assembly GCA_001567115.1 of Candidatus Hinthialibacteria bacterium OLB16. Classification (GTDB taxonomy): domain Bacteria; phylum Hinthialibacterota; class Hinthialibacteria; order OLB16; family OLB16; genus OLB16. Next base: position 42,427 of record LMZT01000038.1, read on the forward strand.
CTGGGCTTGGGATCGAGGTGGATGAAACAAGGATCGAAGGCCTGCGCGTCAATCTCTTTTAACCTGCCGAGACACTGCCCCTCGGCTTGAAAATGCGCTTGGTTTTGTCGTACGCCAGCTGCGCTCCAAGGTGCTGGGATTCGGATGCCAGTGTGGCAACCACCGATTGGGCATACCCGGCTTCGATGGGGGCATTGGTGGCCGCACGGTTGCGCATGCAGTCGAGGAAGTTTCCCATGTGATTGTCGGATGGCATGTCCTTGATCGGAATGGCTTCGGCCAGTTTGTCTTTCCCGCCTCCATCCGGAACCGCTTTCCAGCTGGCGGTGTCAAAGGATCCTTTTGATCCATAGACTATGACCTCGGGGGTGGGGCGCATATTGCCCAGCCGGTTGGAGTACCGCAGCAAAAACCCTTTTGGAAATTCATACAGGCATTCGATCGTGTCGCAGTGCTCGCGCCCATCCTTCCAAATGTAAATTCCGCCCAGAGCGGTTCCATAGAGCGGATATGGATCATTCATGAACCAGAGCGCAATATCCATCACATGGCTGCCCAGAAGCCCGGGAAGCCCGCAGGTGTAGTCCCGGAAGAGGTGCCAGCAACGGTACCTGCGTGGATCGAAAGGCCGATTCGATTGCCCCATCAGATACTGCTCCCAATCGACATCCTCCTGGCGGACATCTGAAAAATCACGCGCCCAGCGGGGATTGGCATCATGCCAGGCGGTATCGATTTCGGTGATCGTTCCCAGGATTCCGGATTGAATCAGGTCTGCTCCAGCCTTGAATTGCCCTTCGCTGCGCCGTTGAGTCCCGATCTGCACCACAATGTTGTTATCCTTGACTGTGTCATAAGCCAGCACTGCTTCCTCGAGTGTTCTCGACATCGGCTTTTCACAGTAGGCGTCTTTTTTGGCCTGGGCCGCAGCGGTCAGTATCGGACAATGGGCATGGTCGGGTGTCGCGATGATCACGCCATCGACATCCGGCCTTGCCAGCAGCTCCCCATATTTTGAGGTGCTGAATGGAGCCTTCCCGGTCTTTTCCCGTATCCGGGCGGCTGCCTTCTCGAGGTTTGGGCGCCAGACATCACAGACAGCGGTAATTTCTACCGAGTGGGAATCCGCCAGCTTCTCGATTTCTTCGATATGGTAGGTGCCGCGCCCTCCACACCCGATGATCCCCAGCCGGATCCGCTCGTTGGCTCCATTGGCGCGAGTCTGCGAAAGCGCCCATCCAGCGAGAGCCGCTCCCGCTGTGCTGGTGAGAAATCCACGGCGTGTTGTCGTTTCACCATTTCCCTGTGGCATGAGCCTGTCCTCCCTTTTCATGAGATCCCTTTCGGTTGGTCACTGATCCGAAAACAGTTTGATTTCGGATTTCTTCCATTTCTGATAAAAGGCTTCGATGGCTGGCTTGTCCGCACCCGGTGAATGCACCAGGACCAGAAAACGCAGGGTGACATGGTCTCCCTGCCGGTACTGGACTCCCTGAGGTGGCAGCCAGTACATCGGAGTGGGAGACATGAATCCATAATCTCGTGTGAAAAAGGGCCAGGGATACCCGCACAGGCTGGGGTGCTGGTACAGCGTCAATCCCTCATCATGTCCATTGATATTTCCGCTGTAATCGCACCATTCTGCACGGCTCCCGAAGGTTTCGGCTTCTCGTTCGCCTCCGAGGGAATCAGTCAGCATCCCGCCTCCACGCACTGAAATCTCGGGAATCACCTCTGCAGAAAAAAGGGCATGGTTGGAGGGGAGAATCGTGGTATCCACCTTGAATTCGATATCAAAGATGCACTCGATCCATCTGGCGCATTTCTCCGGGGCGGAAATGATGATTGTGCGCGTATCCCGGATCGGTGATGGGCGGCCGGAACACACCCAGTCGCAACGGTCCTGGATCACAACACGAGCCCCCTGCTCGAGAACCTGCGGCCCGAGTGAAACCTGGCGTCCACGGTCGATGCCTTCCTGCCAGAAATTGCATCCGTTGACCTGGTCACAGGCCAGGTAAAGCGAGCGATGATGGGGATGGCCGATTCCCTCCTCGATAGTCAGGCTCTCCCCGGATGCGGGCCCGATGATCGGCCAGAGGTAGGGAAATTTCCAGTTCGATGGAAAACGGTAAGAGGTAAACAGCACACCATCGACAAACACATCGATGCGTTCATCTTCGAGTGTCGTGGTCAGATTGCAGGCTTCGATTGGCACAGCCAGTAAGAAGCACCCGGCCAGGGAGAGCGTGACCAGGCATCGTTTCATTTCTTTTTGTCCGCCTGCAGAATGGAGTCGATCCGGGCCAGTTCTTCCTGGGTGAAGGCCAGGTTCTTGAGCGCTGCGACATTCTCTTCGATCTGCTGGACTGTGCTGGCTCCGATCAGAGCCGAAGTCATCCGCGTGTCTCTCAGCACCCATGCCAGAGCCATCTGAGCCAGGCTCTGCCCTCTGCCCTGGGCAATCTCCTGGAACTGGCGTGCCATTTCGATGCGCTCATCAGTGACCTGTTCCGGGCGCAGAAAACCATGGGGTTTCCCCGCACGCGAATCCCCCGGAATCCCGCCCAGATAACGGCTGGTGAGCAGCCCCTGGGCAAGCGGGCAGAAGGCGATGCAGCCGATCCCTTCCTGTCCGAGCACATCCAGCAGGCCTCCTTCGATCCAGCGGTCGAACATGGAATAGGAGGGCTGGTGAATCAGGCAGGGGGTCCCCAGCCTTTTCAGGATCGACGCAGCCTCAGAAGTCTTCTCGGCTGAGTAGGAGGAAATTCCAGCATAGAGGGCCTTGCCCTGGCGGACCGCCGCATCCAGTGCGCCCATGGTTTCATCCAGCGGGGTGGTGGGATCGAAACGGTGGGAGTAAAACAGGTCCACATAATCAACTCCCAGACGCCTGAGGCTCTGGTCCAGGCTGGCCAGCAGGTATTTCCGTGAGCCCCACTCCCCATAAGGGCCGGGCCACATGAAGTAGCCAGCCTTGGTTGAAATGAACAGTTCATCCCGGTAGGGACCCAGATCCTTTTTCAGAATCCGGCCGAAAGTCTCCTCGGCAGACCCGGCGGGTGGGCCATAGTTATTGGCCAGGTCGAAATGATTGATGCCCAGGTCGAATGCCCGCAGGCACATCGCACGGCTGTTCTCAAATCGATCGACTTCGCCGAAGTTGTGCCACAGCCCCAGTGAGATCGCCGGCAGCTTGACCCCGCTGCGGCCGGAGCGGTTATATTTCATGGAATCGTAACGGTTTGCCGATGGGGTGCAGGCCATTTGTTTACCTCCCGCAAGTGAGAGACCAACAATAGCACAGACAGCAGCCGCGATCCTATCCGCTCTTTTTCTTCGAAGATAAAGGATCGACAGCTGTGTGAAGTTATATTGAACCCGCTCCCACCCGCCCGGAAAAGGCAGGCGGGCCAGCGGGTTCATTCAACCTTTAGAGAATTCCGATGCCGCCGCTCTTCTTACGAGCAACCGGTCGTTCCACCGCAGGAGGTACATTTCAGGCAGGTCCCATTCCTTACCATTGTGAACTGCCCGCAGATCGCGCAGGGGTCGCCCTCAAATCCCTTGAGGCGTGCTTCGGCGACACGGCGGTGCCAGTTGAGCACATCCTCTTTTTCGCTGGCCGCCACACTGGCAGACAAGGCTGTGGCGGATCCATGCGCTGCCTCGACTGAATGGCCATGGCCATTTTTCCCATTCCCATTGCCATAAATCAGGCTGCTGCCATTGGCTGGTTCAGCGGCGGTCCCTGGCTGGAAATGGCTGGAGTGGCGGTGCTGGGGGCCGGGGTAAAAAGGGGAATCGGAGGGAACCATGCGTTCTTCGACAATCTCTTCATCATCGAAAGCCGGCTCGTCATCCGGGCGCCCGAGCGTGTCTCCGCGCAAATCTTCCGGTTTCACCTGCGCCAGATCGAAACGATCCAGATAAGAAATCGCCAGCTCGCGGAAAATGTAGTCGATCACCGAAGTGCTCATCTTGATATAGGAGTGGCCATCCACCCCGCCATTCGGCTCGAAACGGGTGAACACAAAGGCATCGACAAACTCATCGAGCGGAACTCCATACTGAAGCCCCAGCGAAACGGCAATCGCAAAACAGTTCATCAGGCTGCGGAAAGCGGCCCCTTCTTTGTGCATGTCAACGAAGATCTCCCCGAGGTTCCCATCGGTGAATTCTCCGGTGCGGAGGTAAACCTTGTGCCCTCCGACACGCGCTTTCTGGGTGTACCCGGTGCGGCGGTGGGGAAGCCTGCGCCGTTTGGCGAGATACCGGAACACAACACGTTCCGCAATCTCCTGGGCAGGAGTCTCTGCTTTTGACTCGGTCCATTCGTCATCTTCGAGCAGCTCAGCGGATTGGGCGCTCAATGGCTGGCTGAGCTTGGAACCATCACGGTACAGTGCGATCGCTTTGATCATCAGTGTCCAGCTCTTGTCATAGGCAGCGCGGACATCCTCCACACTGGCCTGGCTGGGCATGTTGATAGTTTTCGAGATCGCTCCGGAAATAAAATGGCTGTGCGGCGGCCATCATGCGCAGGTGGCCTTCCGGAGCGATATAGCGCCGCCCTTTCCGTCCGCAGGGGCTGGCACAATCAAACACCGGCAGATGCTCCGGCAGGAGGTGTGGCGCTCCTTCGAGTGTCATCCTTCCGCAGATGGCTTCGTTGGCCTCCTGGATTTCCGTTTCAGTGAACCCAAGTTCTTCGAGCAGGTCGAAAGACTGCCCTAACAGGCGCTCCTCGGGAATTCCCAGATGATTCCGGCAGAAATCCTCACCGACTGTGTAGCGGGTAAACACATAGCGAATATCGAAGGCCGACCTCACCTCCGCTTCGAGGCGTTCCAGGACTTCCTCTGTAAAACCTTTCTCGACCAGTGTATTACGGTTAATCGGCGTGGGATTGTTGAGAGAGGCTGTCCCGACCAGGTATTCCACCATTTCATCGATCTGCGCATCCGCATACCCAAGGCGATGCAATGCGAGGGGCACGGACTGGTTTGCGATCCGGAAATACCCTCCGCCGGCCAGTTTTTTGAATTTCACCAGCGCATAATCCGGCTCGATTCCTGTTGTGTCGCAATCCATCACCAGGCTGATGGTTCCTGTCGGAGCCAGCACAGTCACCTGGGCGTTGTGGTACCCATATCTCTCGCCGAGATCCAATGCCTGATCCCAGGTTTCACGCGCTGCGCGCAGAAAATCCTCCGGGCAGATTTCCGGATTGATCGCACAGGGGAAAACAGACAGGCCCTCATATTCATCCTTGGGCGCATTGTATGCCGCACGGCGGTGGTTCCGGATGACCCGCAGCATGTGCTCCCGGTTCCTGTGGTATCCCGGGAAGGGGCCGAGTTTGTGGGCCATCGCAGCGGAGGTGGCATAGGCTTCTCCGGTCATCACCGAAGTCACCGCGCCTGTGAGGGCGGCTGCTTCCGGGGAATCGTATGGAATCCCCATCACCATCAGCAGGGTGCCAAGGTTGGCATACCCCAGCCCGAGTGTTCTGAACTCATAGCTCAACCGGGCGATGGATTGTGATGGAAACTGCGCCATCAGCACCGAAATCTCCAGCGTCATGGTCCACAGGCGGCAGGCATGACGGAACCCCTCGATATCGAACTTCCCGCTATCGGTATCGTAAAAGGTCATCAGGTTCAATGAGGCGAGATTGCAGGCGGTATCATCGAGGAACATGTACTCCGAGCAGGGATTGGAGGCATTGATGCGGCCGTCGGCCGGGCAGGTGTGCCACTCGTTGATGGTCGAATCAAATTGAATGCCGGGATCGGCGCAGGCCCAGGCGGCATAAGCCACCTGGTTCCAGAGGTCACGCGCGCGGATCGATTTGCTGATCTTCCCATCGGTGCGGCGGGTGAGATTCCACATTCCATCCTCTTGAACCGCATGCATGAAATCATTCGTGATGCGCACCGAATTATTGGAATTCTGTCCGGAAACTGTGGCGTAGCCTTCCGATTCCCAATCCGTGGTGATGTTGGCGAATTCGATCCCGGTGTACCCCTGGGAGGCCAGCTGGATGGCGCGTTGAATATAATTGCCTGGCACCTCATGGAGCCGTGCGGACCGGATCGAAAGGGCCAGCTCCCGGTTCTTTTTGGCTGGAAACGGTCTTCGCCCTTGAGATTGATATTGGCGAAGCAGGCCTGCATGATGGCGTTCATGTGGTGGCTGCAGATGCGGCTGCCGGTCACCATGGAGGCCACTTTCTGTTCCTCGCGCACCTTCCAGTTGATGAAGTCCTCGATGTCCGGGTGGTCGATATTGACGACCACCATTTTGGCGGCCCGGCGTGTGGTGCCACCGGATTTGATCGCTCCGGCGGAACGGTCGCCGATGCGCAGGAAGCTCATCAATCCCGAGCTTCTCCCGCCGCCGGACAGCGATTCGCCGACCCCGCGGATGTCCGAAAAATTCGAGCCTGTTCCTGAACCATATTTGAACAGCCGGGCTTCACGCACCCACAGATCCATGATCCCGCCTTCACCCACCAGGTCATCGGCGACCGACTGAATGAAGCAGGCATGTGGCTGTGGCCGCTCGTAAGCGTTGGTCGAACGCATCACCTGGCTGGTGCGCGATTCGACATAGTAATGCCCCTGGGGCGGCCCTTCGATGCCATAAGCCCAGTGCAGTCCGGTATTGAACCACTGCGGAGAGTTGGGAGCTGCCATCTGGGCTGCGAGCGAATAACGCATTTCATCGAAATAGGCGCGCGCATCTTCCTCGCTGCAGAAATATCCGTGTTTCCAGCCCCAATAGGTCCAGCAGCCAGCCAGGCGGTCAAATACATCCCGGCCATCACGCTCTCCGCCGTAACGTTCCTCCGGGGGGAGTTTTTCGAGGGCTTCTTCATCCGCCACCCGCCGCTGCAGCCACTGCGGGACCCCTGTCTCCTGAATGTGGCGCAGCCGGGTGGGAACTCCGGCTTTGCGGCAGTATTTCTGGGCCAGGATATCTGTCGCCACCTGGGACCATTTCTTCGGCACCTGGATGTCCGGCGCTTCGAAAACCACCGTTCCATCTGTGTTCGTGATTCGCGATACGCGTGGCCCGAACTCGAGCGTATCGTATGGATTCGTTCCCGCTTGTGTGAATCTTCTTTCGATTTTCATCTTTCCGCTCCCTCCCCGCGTCATCCCCGTTGTGACGAGCGCTCCTTGACTGAATATAGGCGGGCTTCGGCGTTTGATTTCATGAGCACACGATTTCATTCAAGTGTTACAGACTTTTACACTGTCTGTTCACCCAGCATTCTGACAAGAAGGCAGAAATTTTCGGGATTCTCCCCCCGAACCTTCCCTGATAAGCCCTGTGTGTCCCTAAGAATTTTACGCCAAAGCAGGACCAGATATCAACGACATCTAGTAGTAAGATCGGCACTGTAGCCCAATATCTTGATGTTTTCAAGTAAAATCTCGCTGAATCCTGGAAGTATTTTTTCCCCCTCACCCAAGTTCAGAGTTCAGAGGGGCTTAGCCTGCAGGCCTGTTTCCTCTCCCACTTTTCATCCACAAAGAGGCAACAGCCATGTAACAGGTTGAGCACAGGTCTTTCGCGGAAAACGCATCATTCCCTCCAGGGTTGGGTCTCTTGACCCATGAACGAAACCTCCGATACTGCTGCTATACTGAAGGGAGGATTTGTTCATCGATGGCAAGCGTTCCGCTCCACTCAAGCCGGGTTGTCTCCAGGGGAAACGATAAGTTTCTTCAGCGGATCGTCTGTCAACTCGATGAAACCTACTCCCCCGAAGACCGTTCACGGTACACCCCCCCGGGCTTTGACCCCTCGTGGCATGGCCTGCGTGTCGGGACCGGTTCCGCCTCCTGGCAGGCAGTCGCCGGAATTGTCGAGGCCATTCAGGAAGCGGTCATGCCCGGCCTGTTTGTGGCTTCCTCAATACAACCACCGGATCGGATCGACCTCCACAACGAGCTCGAACGCCTGATTCCTCCCCTCCAATCCATTCTGCAGAGTTTTTTTCAGGTCGAGCTCGAGGATGCCACCAGCCGGGAATATGCCCATCTGGCTGCGCTGAACCTGATCGCCCATCTTCCTGCATTCCGCAGGCGTGCGCTCTGGAATGTGTTTGCCTCTCTCAAGGATCCGGCTCTGTGGGATGCTTTTCTGCTGCGGAATGAAGCACGCCGTGAGGACCTCGGAAATCTGGATCTGCTGGCCGCCATCGACCAGGCGATCTATTCACGAAGGCAGGAGGATTACCTCGGCTTCCTCAGGGAGCATGGGTTTGAATACGCATTCTCTTACCAGCGCCGCCTGGTCAAACGCTCTTATCCCGGCTGGAAAGCCCTGCTGCTGCATGATATCGCCCATACGCTTGCCCTCGGGGGTTTCATCGAGGACCTGGATCAGCAGGCCCCGCCGACTCCTTTTCTCCCGAGAGTCATCGCCGAATACGCCGCCAGCCTCTACCAGACTGACATGCACCCGGAAACAGTCATCGGGGATGCCACCTTCCTCGAGCACCCGCATCGCGGCATTACCACCGGCCAGACCGGACGGATCGGGGTGGGTTGTGTGATTTACCCCTGCACTCTGGGCGGGATTACCGACAAGGTGAAACCACGCCATCCCCTGATCGGTGATTTCGTTCTGATCGGAACAGATGTGGGCATCTTCGGGCCGGTCGTGGTTTCAAATGGGTCCGTGATCGGGGCGAACACCGAAATCAATGGCCTGATCGAAATTCACGAACGGGTGCGGATCCGTGCGGCTGTCGTGGCGCGGACTGTCATTTCCGAAAGCGGCAAACCGGGACGAATTGTCTTCGGTGAAGGTGTTACCGTCGGCGAAGAGTGCCTGGTCATCAATGATCAACCGGCTGACCTGGTCATTCCACCCGGGGCGAACCTGCCGGCTGGCTCCCATGTGGTCAATGATGGAAATGGCGGGATGAGAATCCTCTGACTCCCATCCCCTCCCTGTTATCATCTCTCAACGTTTCTTTTTCTTCGCCGGCTTGCGTGTGAGGTTTGGCTGGGTCATGGCGATCGGGTCGAGCACCTCTTTGAGCTGCTCCCGGGAAAGGTATCCCTGTTCGAGAATCACCTCCGGGATCGGTTTGCGTGTCTTCAGGCTTTCCTTGACCACTGCTGCAGCCTTGTCATAGCCAATATAAGGATTCAGGGCGGTGGCGATGCTGGGGCTGTTTTCGACATACCAGCGGCACCTCTCCACATTGGCGGTGATGCCATCCACACATTTGCGTGCCAGATGGAGCGCCGCCTGAGTCAGGATATCCAGCGATTCGAGCAGGTTCGATCCCAGCACCGGCATGTGCGTATTCAGCTCCAGCTGTCCGGCGGCCGCAGCCGCAGAAACTGCCGCATCATTGCCGATCACCTGGATGCACACCATGTTGACCGCTTCGCAGATGGATGGATTGATCTTCCCAGGCATGATCGAAGAACCCGGCTCGACCGCAGGCAGGGAAATTTCATTCAGTCCGGTGTTCGGGCCTGAAACCATCAGCCGCAGGTCATTGCACAGCTTTCCGATGTCGATGGCGGTGAGGCGCAGCACGGCGGAGAGATGCGCCATGTCCGTCAGGTACTGCGTGGTCTCCATCGGATCGGCAGGCACCTCATACTTCCGCCCGGTTATTTTCGAAAGGTGCTTCATGATCAATGGCCGAAATTCGGCATAAGTGTTCAATCCGGTTCCGATGGCGTTCCCTCCCACTCCCAGGCAGCGCAGGAATTTGTCGGTGTCCCGGATGCGCTCGAGGTCCTTTTTCAGGGCCGATGCATGGGCCTGAAAGGCCTGGCCGAGTGTGACTGGAACCGCATCCTGCAGGTGGGTGCGGCCGCTTTTCACAATGCGCTTGAACTGGCGGGCCTTTTTTCTCCAGCGATCCGACCAGGGCCTTGAGCGCATCCAGCAGGCCTTTGGAAAGATCCAGTCCCGCCACACGTATCGAGGAGGGGAATACATTGTTCGTGGACTGCCCCTTGTTGACATCATCGTTGGGATGGACCAGTCCTCGATCTCCGCGTTTGCCACCCATCCTTTCAGCGGCACGGTACGCTATGACTTCATTGATGTTCATGTTGCTTGAAGTTCCGGATCCCGCCTGGAAAATATCCAGCGGCAGGGCTTCATGATGCTTTCCTTCCGCGATCTCTTTGCAGGCTGCGATGATCGCTTCCCCTTTCTTCTTATCGAGGATTCCGAGCTCCATGTTGGCCAGCGCGCAGGCCTGCTTGATCTGTGCGAGAGCGCGAATCTGGGCAGTGTGAAGCCGGCGGCTGCTGATCTCAAAGTTGTGGATCGAGCGCTGTGTGTGAACTCCGTAAAGGGCATTAGCGGGAACCTGAAGCTCTCCGAGTGAATCCTTTTCGATTCGTGTGGCCATGAAGAATCCTCCGAGTGTGTTTGGGGCCTGTTGCGGCAGACCGATGAGGTCATCTCCAGGGAATTCAATTCACCCGATGGCTCTCAATCCCCTGAAGGTGAACCCACATTAACGGGGGAGTGTATTTCTGTCCAGAAGTAGGGGCGCCACGGGTGGCGCCCAAAATTCTTTTCGTGCCCGAAACCCCGATCACAATTCGGAGTGCCACTGGATTCCCGCTTTCGCGGGAATGACGATGAAGGGAATGACGATGGAGGGACCGCGAATGACGGAGAAGGCCGTCATCCCCGGCTCGACCGGGGATCCAGACTGGATTCATGTTCTCCCGGCAATATGAGCAGCGAACCTCAATTCGAAGTTGACACCTGCCTGAACCATTCGTAGCATCGAACCCGTTACAGACTTCCCCATGGGGCCTGTTCCGGTTATTTTCCCGCTTCATGACTCAGCCGAGTTTTGCTGAGTAAAAACAAACAATTCAACCGGGAGGAAGCGACAGTGAATCTGTTCACCGAATTTGAGAAATCCGCCCAGGCACATGCCGATCTGGTCTGCATCACTTATGAAGACCAGGACTATTCATTCGCCCGGATTCTGTCCTCATCCAAAAGGCTGGCGGCCAGGCTGCTCGAGATTGCTCCAGGCAACTCCAGTGAGGCGGAAAACCACATCGCTCTCCTCGCTCCAAATCTGCCTGGTTTTGTGATCGGGTTTTATGGAACCCTGGCAGCCAGCAAAACCACAGTCCCTCTCAATTTTCTGCTCAACCCGAATGAGATCATGACTATCGGAGCACATGCCGGCATCCGCACCATCATCGCCGCGGGACCTTTTTATGAAAAAGCCACCGAGATGGCTCAGACACTGCCGATTACAGTCATTCGGGCTGAGGATTACCTCGATGATGGCCCTGCTCCGGATCTGCCGGCTGTGACACGGGGGGATGATGACACCGCGGTTCTCATGTACACCTCCGGCACCACAGGAACTCCAAAGGGAGTCGAACTGACCCATGCCAACATCTATGACAATTACAACAGTGTGAAGGATGCCTGGCCTTTCCATACCGGCAATTCATTCATCTGTGTGCTGCCTCTTTTCCATTCCTTCGGGATGCTGGCCAAATTGATTCTGCCGAACTTCCTGGGGGCGCGTGTGGTCCTGGTGCCGCAATTCGCCCCTCAGAAACTGGCCGAGTATTTCAATACTTATCCGGAGTGCATCTTTTTCGCAGTCGCTCCGATGTTCAATGTCCTGGCCCTCCTGGCCCGCACCAAGGGATTGAAATATCCCAATCTGCGCCTGTGCGTCACCGGCGCGGCAGCCTTGCCGATGAATATCAAAAACCACTGGGAGAGTGTGACTGGAATCGATCTCTACCAGGGGTATGGATTGACCGAGGCCAGCCCTGCGGTGAGTTTCAATCTGCCCGAGGCCCATGTTCCAGGAACCATCGGGCGTTCGATAAAAAATGTTGAAGTTCAAATATGGGATGATGACAACCACCTTCTCCCCAATGGTGAGATCGGTGAGCTGATGGTACGTGGGAAGAATGTCATGAAGGACTATTACAAAAATCCGGAAGAAACCGCTCGAACCATCACCCCTGATGGCTGGCTGCACACCGGTGACCTGGCAAAGATGGATGACCAGGGATACATCACCATCGCCGGACGCAAGAAGGAGCTGATCATCTCCGCCGGGGAAAACATATACCCGCTGGAAATCGAGGATGTGCTCCTGTCCCATCCGGCGGTGAATGAAGCGGCGGTGATCGGGGTGCCTCATCCCAGCAAAGGAGAAGAACCGAAGGCCTATGTGGCCCCGGTCCCGGGGATGAGTGTGGATGTGGCCGAACTGCGCGCGCTCTGCCGGGAGAAACTGGCATCATTCAAGGTTCCGGGAGACTTCGAGATCCGTGAATCCCTTCCAAAAGGGCCGACCGGGAAGCTTCTCAAACGAGTCCTGGAGGCCGAAATCGGCAAAGGCTGATCCGTGATTTTTTCAGCTCCCTGGAAGGATTGACAAACAGGGGAGATCTTTTTAGTTTCGCTTTTTTGTGGTATTTGTATTCACAAAGTGGGCGCTTAGCTCAGCTGGCTAGAGTACTTCCTTGACATGGAAGGGGTCACTGGTTCAAGTCCAGTAGCGCCCACCACGAATCCCCGGAGCATCCAACACCCATTTCCTGCCTCCGTGGGCCGGGAACGGGTTCTTTGTTTTCCTCCCGGCTTTCAGGATGATGGATCCAATGAGTTTCCGGGCGAATTTCGTGCCAGGAAACTGTTAATTATGGCAAGTGAACCAACAGTCCAGAACATGATCTCACTCACACTGCCGGATGGTTCGATCCGTGAAGTGGCCGAGGGGACGACCGGTCTGCAGTTTGCCCAGTCGATTGGCAAACGGCTGGCGGGGGATGCCCTTGCGATTTCGCTGAATGGGCGAACCACCGACCTGAATATCCCATTGACCGCCTCTTCCGAAATCAGAATCCTGACTTTCAAGGATCCGGAGGGGCGTGCGGTATTGCGCCATAGCTGCGGTCATGTCATGGCGCAGGCGGTGATGGATCTCTTCCCGGGCGCCGCGCCTGCCGCCGGTGATTGGGCTGATGAACGCTACTTTTATGATTTCCAGGTTTCACGCCCGTTTACTGCAGAGGATCTCCAGAAGATCGAGCAACGGATGACGGAAATCTGCCAGGCGGATGTTCCATTCAAACGAATGGAGCTCCCCGCCGATCAGGCCCTTCAGGCACTGGGTTCCACACGCAACCTTTTCAAGGAAGAGATTATCGGTGACCTGGCTGGCCAGGGCCAGGTGATCTCCTGCTACAGCCAGGGAGACTGGGTGGATCTGTGCCTGGGAGCGCATGTCCCTTCCACTGGAAAAATCGCCGCCTTCAAGCTGCTCATGACCGCCGGAGCCTACTGGCATGGCGATGAATCCAATCCGCAGCTCCAGCGGATCTACCTGACTGCTTTCCCTTCCCGGAAAGAGCTGGATGAATACCTCTCTCAGATCGAGGAAGCGAAAAAGAGGGATCACCGCAAACTCGGGCAGGAACTCGACCTGTTCACCATCTCCAGCGATGTCGGCAGCGGCCTGGTGCTCTGGATGCCGAAAGGGGCGGCACTCAGGTTTGAACTCGAAACCTTTCTTCGCGGAAAACTGGTCGAATATGGTTATCAGACAGTCTATACCCCCCATATCGGGAAGCTGGACCTGTACCGGACCAGCGGCCATTTCCCTTATTACAAAGATTCTCAGTTCCCTCCCATTCACATGAATGAACATGGGGCCGAGGCAGAAGACTCCGAGGAGGGGTATCTGCTCAAACCGATGAACTGCCCGCATCATATCAAAATCTACGAAGCCACCCCGAAAAGCTACCGGGATCTCCCCTATCGCCTGGCGGAGTTCGGCACTGTCTACCGTTACGAGCAGTCGGGAGAACTTTCCGGCATGACTCGAGTGCGTGGATTCACCCAGGACGATGCGCATCTTTTTGTCACGCCCGACCAGCTCGAAGAGGAGCTGCAACGGACAGTCGATCTGGTTTTGTTTATCCTGCGCAGCCTGGATTTCAAGGATTACCGGATTCGCTTCGGCAAACGGGATCCCCAGAGTGAGAAGTTTGGCGGTTCAGCCGGCCTCTGGGACCGTGCGGAATCCAATATCCGCAATGTGCTGCGCGGAATGAATATGGATTTCTCTGAAGAAGCGGGTGAAGCCGCTTTTTATGGGCCGAAAATTGACTTCGTGGTGCGCGACTGCCTGAACCGTGAATGGCAGCTCGGCACAGTCCAGGTGGACTATGTGCTGCCGGAACGTTTTGATCTGAAGTATATCGGTTCGGATGGAAGCCCGCATCGCCCGATCATGATCCATCGTGCCCCATTCGGTTCGCTCGAGCGGTTTGTCGGCATCCTGATCGAACATTTCGCCGGGGCTTTTCCAGCCTGGCTGGCGCCGGTCCAGGTCCGGATCCTGCCGGTTGTCGATGAGGTTTTACCCTATGCTGAAAAAGTGTATGCTGCCTGCCGCGCACATGGATTCCGGACCGAACTGGATTCACGCGCTGAAAAAATCGGTTATAAGATCCGTGCCGCTGAAACTGAAAAGGTTCCTTTCATGCTGGTTGTTGGCCGAAGGGAAGCCGAAAGCGGTTCGGTTTCACTCAGGAAAAGGACCCAGGGAGATCTGGGAACCCTTCCTTTGGAAGAAACTATAGGTAAACTTCGCGGGGAGCTGGCCAGGCCAGCCGAATGAGATTTTAGGTCGAGGAGGAAAACAGCGATCCTTAGGCGTCCACGTTTTGTGCAGGGGAAAATTCCCAAACCCAAAGACCGGATCAACTATGACATCCGCGAGTCCGAGGTTCGTCTGGTCGATGAAAATGGCCAGCATGTCGGGGTGATCAACACCCAGGAAGCCATCCGGCGGGCCGAAGCGGCGGGTCTGGATCTGGTGGAAGTATCTTCTGCTTCAAGACCGTATGTCTGCCGCATCATGGACTACGGCAACTATAAGTATGAACAGGCCAAGAAGCAGAAAGATGCGCGCCGGAAACAGCATGTCATTGATGTCAAAGAGGTGAAATTGCGGCCACGAATCGACGAGCACGATTATGAGGTTAAAATGAGGAATGCCCGCAAATTCATCCTGCAGAACGACAAAGTGAAATTCGTGGTCATGTTCCGGGGTCGTGAACGGAACCATTCGGAATTCGGAACGAAACTCCTCTCCCGGGTGATCGAAGAACTTCAGTCGATCGCCATTGTGGAATCCCGCCCCCAGTCGGAAGGGCGAAACCTGATCATGGTGCTCGCTCCGGATCCCGCGGGAGTGAAAGCCGAAAAGGCCAGGCTGGAGAAACTTAAAAAACTGGAGGAAAAGGAGGCCGCATCAAGCGCTGCTTCCCCCCAAAAGGAGTTCATAATGAACAAGATGAAGACTCAACGGAGCGCAGCGAAGCGGTTTTCGCTGACAAAGAAGGGTAAGATCAAACGATCCAAGGCCTATCACAGCCACCTTCTGACTTCGAAAAACACCAAACGGAAACGCGGCCTGCGCAAGGCTACGTATATCTCCCCTTCGGATGAGGGGCGGGTCCGCCGCATGTTGGGATTGTAACACCGTCTGCCAGGAATCCATGATTCATGCAGGCTTTCATCACACGAACAGGAGCATAAAAACGAATGCCGCGCGCAACCAATAATCCGGCTTCGCGTCGTCGACGCAAGAAGATCATGACCCGGGCGAAAGGCTTCTTCTCCGGACGGAGAAAGCTTTATCGTTCCGCTCATGCCGCAGTCTGGAAGGCACTGGTGTATTCCTACCGGGATCGCCGTGTGCGGAAACGCGATTTCCGCGCCCTCTGGATTACACGCATCGGAGCGGCTGCCAGACTTGAAGGGATCAACTACAGCCAGCTGATGAATGGCTTGAGGAAAGCCGGCATCGAAATCGACCGGAAGACTCTGGCCTCTCTGGCGATTGAAGATTCCGCCGGTTTCCAGGCGGTGGTCGACAAAGCCAAAGCGGCGCTGGCTGCCTGATTCCAGTCTTCACCCCCCGGGATGACATTCTGACCCCCGATGGCAATTCTCTCCGGCGAACTTCAGAACCAGCTCGAATCCATCCGCCAGGAGGCCCTGGCGGAGCTTTCGGCTGCATCTGACCTGCGGGCGCTTGAAGAAGTTCGAATTCACTTTCTCGGGCGCAAGGGGAAAATCAAGGACCTTCTCAAAAGCCTCGGCTCACTGCCTCCCGATGAGCGTCCTCTGGTGGGTGCCCAGGTCAACCGGCTTCACGATGAAGTCGAACTTGAACTGAACAACACCAGGATAAACCTTGAAGAAAAAGCCCTCGAAGCACGTCTCGCCGGTGAAAAAATCGATATCTCCCTCCCGGGCCGTGATGCGGATATCGGCGCCTTTCACCCGGTCAGCCTGATTATCGACGAAATCGCCTCCCTGTTCCTGCGGATGGGATATGATGTCTATGATGACCGTGAAATCGAAACCGATTACTACAACTTCGAAGCCCTGAACTTCCCGGCGGATCATCCCGCTCGCGATATGCAGGACACCTTCTTTCTGGATGGGGGCCTGCTGCTGCGGTCCCATACTTCCAATGGGCAGATCCACTACATGGAGAATCACAAGCCGCCCCTCAAAGTGATTGTTCCCGGGCGGGTTTACCGGCGTGACAGCGACCCAACCCATCTGCCCATGTTTCACCAGGTTGAAGGCCTGGTGGTAGGCAAAGGTGTTTCCATGGCCAACCTCAAATGGACCCTCGAGACCATGATGAAAGCGCTCTTCGGACCTGATTCAACCCTGCGTCTGCGTCCCAGCTTTTTCCCTTTCACCGAACCAAGCGCCGAAGTCGATATGTGGTTCGACACCGGAAACGGGCAGGGGCGCTGGCTTGAAATGGGCGGGGCGGGCCTGGTCCATCCCAATGTCCTGCTGGCCTGCCAGATCGATCCGGAAGAGTGGAGCGGCTTCGCTTTTGGAATGGGAGTCGAACGGCTTGCCATGATCCGATACCGGGTTCCGGACATTCGCATGTTCTACGAAAACGATGTGCGTGTGCTCGAGCAGTTCCGTGGTGCACGCCGTTATTCGGCTTTCTCCTGATCCTTCCTGACAAATCATGCCTGGTGAGAGGTCAGCTGACCCCGGGATGACCGGGTATCCGGAAGTGTGTTCATGGGTTAATATGAAAGTGCTGAATACAGAAGTTCAGAAATACGCTCCACAATCCTTCCGGCTTGCTTCTTGATAGAATCTTGCCGGTTTTTTGTCGATGTCATGACAGGTTCAATCTCACGCAAAATATCTCTCCAGGGCACGGGTACATTCTCGTCTGGTACCGATAACGAAATACGGCGGATTCGCCTGATCCACGAAGCCCACTCTCCCTCTCAGGCCGATATCTGGCTGGTGGAATGGCAGGGCAGGGAATGTGTGCTGCGGGATTACTCGAAACCCCGGCATTTCTATTGGCGTTTCATCTGCCGCTGGGCGGTTCGGCGGGAAATCAAAGCCCACCAGCTGCTCGATGGAATCGATGGCATCCCCCGCCTCCTTAAGGTCATAAACCGGGACAGCTACCTCATCGAGTACATCCAGGGTTCTTCCCTCCATTTTAGAAAGCACCAGCCTGCCGCCGAGTTCTTCGATAAGCTGGGATGGATTGTTGGCCAGATGCACTCCCATCAGGTGGCTCATGGAGATTTCCGCAACAAGAACATCCTGGTCGGGCCGGATGATTCCCCTTATGTGATCGATTTCACAACAGCCTGGTGGGGAACCACCTGGTGGCGAAAACCGCTCTTTCGGTTTTTCTGCCGGCTCGATGACCGTCGCCTGGCTGTTTCCCGGGCGCATTTCCTTCCCGAGCAGTTTACAGAGGAAGAGCTGGATCGGATTGCCACTGGCCCATTTTACATCCGTATCGGCAAGTTCTACCGGAAGAAAATTTACCCGCTGTTTGCTCCTTCAGCGAGCAAAAAAGCCCAGAAAAGAGCCAACCGTAATCGGTAGTTTTTTTCGGGCGAAGCAAATTCACTCCAATGTTTCCATTTCCGGGATGTCCGTGGTAAATTAAGGACATCCTGGCAAGGAAATTTCTGCCCAATGACGAACAGTCTCGCTGATCCATCCCTCGAAACCTCCAGCTCCTGGCTGGGGGGGCTCAAGAATCGTTTCTGGAATGAGCTGGAAGAGCCATCCGGATTTCTGAGGATGCTGCGGCTGTCACGTCCTGTTGCTAATCAGAGCTGGCTCTGGAGTGACCGCCGCCTGTCGCACCGGCTGGCCTCCCTTGAAAAGCTGGCCTTCTGGAAATCTGAAGAATGGCGCCTCAACCCCGAAATCGAATCCACCCGCAGGGAGTTTCTGACCGGCCTGCGTGAATCGATCGGCCCACGGCTGAAAAAGATCGAGAACCTGAATGAACGGCGCCGGATCAACCGGTTCCTGACACGGGTCGAAGCCAGGCTGGGTGTGGTGGATCCCTATTGCCGCCCCACTCGTGCGCGGGTTGAACTGACCGATGCCTGCAACCTGCGCTGCCCGATGTGCCCTCAGTCTTTCTGGGAATGGGACCGCCGACATGCCGATGAATGGATCCTGGAACGGGCCAGAAGCCTGTACCCCTGGCTGACCCAGCTCGATTTCACCAGTTTCGGCGAAACCCTGCTCTCTCCATTGTTTCGCAAGGCCCTGCGTGACTCGCCTTCCCATGCTCACACACTGCTGATCACCAATGGGCTGCTGGTCAATGACGATATGGCCGAGTTCATAGTCAGCAACAATCTCAGCGAACTGCATGTTTCGATCGATTCCGCATCCCCTGAAGCGTATCTTGCCATGCGTGGCGTGGATGGGTTCAAACGGGTCATCGAAAACTGCCGCAGGCTGGTCCGAGCCAAACTCAAAGCCGGCAAACAGGAACCTGTTCTGGTGTTCAACTTCACACTCAACCGAAAAAACTTCGAGGAACTCGAACCCCTGATCCAGCTCGCGGCTGAAATTGGTTTTCAACGGGTTCATGCCAATTATCTGCTGGTCTGGCGGCCGGATTTGCGCGGGGATTCGATCTTCTGGATCCGTGAACAGACCTGCGAGCTGCTGGACCGTTGCGATGGCCTGGCGGCACGCTCCGGGATCGAATTCTTCCATCCTCCCAAACCCCTGGCGGAGCATGAAGGGCGAGAGCGTTTCGAACGGTTCTGTCCCGAAGCCTGGGAGTTCATCCATATCCGCGCGGTCGGGCGGATCGCGGTGTGCTGCATGTCTGCAGATGAGTTCGAAGCACCCCCTGAAATGTCCTGGGAAGAGATCTGGGACTGTCCCGCCTACCAGAACTTCCGCCGAATGGTCAATCTCCCGGGCGATGAAGCGCCCCCGTTGTGCCGGAACTGCCACTTCGGCCGTGACATCCAGCCCGGTGACCCGCGCTTCCACTTTTTCGAAGCGACCCTCGATGAACACCTCACCGGCCAGGCCAAAGATCCTTACCTTCGCAGCCAGGGCGAATGCCTGACCCTCTGAATCTTCCTCTGATGAAAGGACACCAATCTGTGGCCCGTTATTTCCTTACCCTCATGGCGGTTTTCCTCCTGTTTCTTCAGGGGTGTACGACTGAACCTTCCAGCCCACCGCCGCCAGCCGGCCAGGAGCCGAAAACAGGTGGTTCGTCTTTATCGGATACCGCTTCCCAGGCGCCCAAGCCAGCACCTCCAGTCAAAAACCTTTACGATGAAAAAGCGGATGCCTCCAGACAGGTCGCCGATGCCCTTCACGAAGCCCGCCAGGACCATAAGCATGTCCTCATCCAGTGGGGTGGCAACTGGTGCCCCTGGTGCTTCAAACTCCATGCAGTGCTCGAGTCGGATCGCAGCCTGCGGGGCCTTCTCCGCGCTGAATATGTCTATGTGCCCATCGAGAGCAAGAATGTGGATTTGGCGGCCTCCTATAAGGCCCCGGTCAACAGTGTCCCCTTCCTGACTGTGCTCGATGCCGATAATAAAGTGCTGGCCAACCAGCCCACCGATCCTCTCGAGGATGGCGACCATTATGATGCGGCCAAAGTCAAAGCCTTCCTCGAGCAGTGGAAGCCAGCCCCTCTCGATGCGGAGCAGCTGCTGGCGGCTGCACTCGGACAGGCACGCAAAGACCAGCGCTCGATCCTGATTCACTTCGGCGCGCCTGGTGCATCTGGTGCAAGCGCTTCGATCGCTTTCTCAGCCGGGAGGATATCCAGCCGCTGATCTCTCCGGATTTCATCAACCTCAAAATCGATATCGAACGCATGGCTGGTGGAGAAAAGGTCTACCGGCAGGTTCGCAAACAGGGGCAGGGAATCCCCTGGTTTGCCATCCTCGATGCCAATGGTGAGGCTGTTTCCACCTCGGATGCTCCCGCTGGGAATATCGGATTCCCCATCAGCCCGGGTGGCATCGATCACTTCCTGGGAATGTTAGGTTCTTCGGCTCACCATCTCTCCAACGAGGGAAAAGGGAAAATCCAGGCGGCGCTTCAGGCGGAGGCAGATCAGGTTCTCACCTCCATGCGCACCTCCGGAAGACCCAACTGAGCGACCCTGGCCCGAGGGGGAGCTCGACCCCGGTCTGTCTTCCCTGTTACGGCTGATCAGGCTGGAACCAGCTCCTGCCTGGCCCGCTGGATGAACAAGCGCATCAGATCGGCATCCTTGATGCCCGGCCTGGTTTCCACCCCGCTGGCCACATCCACTCCGCTGGGCGAAAGCCGTATGATCGCATCGGCCACTGTCTCCGGGTTAAGCCCCCCCGACAAAATCCAGGGGGCTGGCGGAGTCCAATCCTCCAGGATCGACCAGTCAAAAGGCTTTCCGGTTCCGCCACGCTGGCGCGGGTCGAAAGCATCCAGCACCAGGGCATCACATGGATAATCTCCACAATCTTTGAGCGACTGCGCGCCTGAAACACGGATCGCCTTCCACACACGCAGCCCTTCATTGCGAAGATCCCCAGCAAATTCAGGCGGCTCCTGGCCATGCAGCTGAATCGTATCCAGCCGCAAGGCTTTGGTGATCTCCATCACACCCTCAAAAGTTGGATCGACAAAAACTCCCACACGCAGTCCGAAAGGGGGAAGGTGATCGATCAGCTCCCGTGCTTTCTGCAGATCGATGTAACGGGGCGAACGGTCATAAAAGTTGAATCCCAGAGCATCAGCGCCGAGATTGAGCGCGGCGAGAGCATCCTCCCGGCGGGTGATTCCACAGATTTTGACTCGCATGGACATCGCTTGATTCCTCCTGGTACCGCATCCACTTTCAGGTTAAAGCTGACATTCCATTTCTCAACCCTCTCGATGCACCCCACCGGGTTGAGAATTCATCCGGTCAAAAGTGTGAGCAGGGCATCCCCCCCTGTCAAGTGTTATAAAAGGTATGTCTTAGCAGTAAATGTGCCATCTATTGGGTTATGGCGCTAAAAAGGTTGATACCATCCCGGAAATTGACTGTAGAGGAAGCGGAAGTCAGTGTATTGTGGCTATTTATGACTGTAAGCCAATGAAATATACCCCTCGGTGAGAAAAGTCAGAAAAGTCGCTTTAGTCCAAGGCAGACTTGGCCGATAATTTATGGTTGAAATACTTTTTCAGTGTGAATTGGATGGGGAATTCTCGCGAATAAATGCAGTTAAATCAGGCTTTTTCTCAGCAAAAAAGATTTCAAAAAAGGGCGTCAAAGCTGTTGACAGACCTCTTTCGTCTAGGTTATATTCTCAGTCAGCGTGCCCAATCTCTATCTGTGTTGAGCCCAACTTAGGGGGTATTCTCTCGACGGGGTCGAGGGATCTGATTTTGACGGTTTGCAAGGAGAGGTGCTGTGTCTGAAAGTTCATCCGCCGATTTATCAATCCCTGGACTATCACCAAAGTGTTTTAATGGTTTTTGCAGAATAGAAAATTTGAGTCAGAGGAGGAGTAAGATGCAATCCATGCGATCTGCACTAATCGCCGGGATCCTGTTGCTTGCGATGGTCGTCGCTTTTGTCCCGGCCTCTCAGGCGGCAACCTACACCAGTCAGTTGTTCCTGACATCGGAGCCGGGTGGAAATGTGAGGATTCAATTCACTGCCACTGGTGTCGCACCGATGACAGCCAATATTTACCGGATCAACTCCGGCATTATGCCGCTTTTGGCTCAATTCAATGCGGGAACCCTGGTCGCCCCAAACATTCCAGTGACTTCCGGGGTGCCCAAGAACATCATCAACAGCCCCAATGAGGCAACCAACCAGGGGAATGGTTTTCTTCCAGGAACAACCACTGTCAGCGGTGGCCAGTACTGGTACCTGATCCGGGTCTACGAGCCTGGGCCGGTGACAACCAATTCGATTATCCGGGGTGCGGTGGCGGATGAGAATCCGACTGCCACCATCATTCCGGGTGGGCTGGTTGTGACCCCCTGCGGTCCGGGGCTGAATGCCACATCCGTGGTCGAGTTCAGTTTCCCGAACCCGTTCGACGAGGTGGTCGATGCCGGCGCAAACATGGGGTTGAACCCGGGAGCGGTGAAGCAGTTCGCTTTTCCGAGCTCGGCCTACCATTTCCATTATCGCCTTTACCGGGTGGCCAAAGCGGTTCCCTTTAATGTGATCACTGACCCGGTCTGCGCCAATGATATCACCCCGGCCAGCCCGGCGAATGAAATTTACCCGTATAACCGCGGCGCCATCACAGTCCTTACCGACACCTCCGCCGCTCCTGGCACCGCTTATGCCTATGGCCTTCGACTGATCGATACAGTCGGCAACCAGAATGGCGGTTTCCCACTCACTGCCAATCAAACCTTCCAGGCAATCAGCGCTCCGATCGATGCCACTGTCACCGAAAAGCTGACACCCTGCAATGCCTATAACGAATTGACTTTCACTGTCGATGCATCCTCGATGCCCGGTGGTGTCTATCATGTATATGTCTCGACAACAGGGCCAGTCAATTCGGGCAACCCCGGAACCGCCTTGACTCCTCCCGGCGGCCTTCCTGTTACCCAGGACTCGATTACTTACATCCATGATTCCAATTCGGTCGTTCCCCGTGCGCTTGGGGTCACCTACTGGTATGCAGTCAGGCTGCAAATCCCCGGCCCGGTCGTTTCCTGTTATTCGAATTCTCCGAGTGTCTTCACCACTCTCTTCAATCCGGTTCCTGTGGTCACCATCGATCCGCCGACCTGCACAGTTGTCCATGGCCAGGTGACAGTCTCTGGAACCGCAACCGATGCCACCTCGGAAATCATGGGTGTGACTGTCTGTGTCAACACCTCCACTGTTCCCGCCTGTGTGGTCGCTTCCGGAACCGGGACCTGGACCGCGGTTGTTCCTGTCGATCCAGCCCTTGCAGACAGTTCAGTTCTCTCTGTCACCGTTTCCGCCTTCAATGATTGCGGTCAGATCGGAACCGCTACCACCACTTTTTGTGTCGACAATGAGTGTGTCGGCCTGGTAACACCGATGGCCTTCTCGCCTTCCGGTGGAATCATTGGCCCGGGCGGTTTGAGCTTCAGTGGGCAGATTGCCGATGATGATTTCTCGACACTCTGCGATGCCGGAATCAATGAAGTTGTCATTACCGCCACTGCTACAGGTGTTTCTTATTCTTATTCGCCGGTTGTCGCTCCTCAGACCGGAGTTTTTGTGTTTAGTGATAACCAGCTGTTCGGCCTGGCTGATGGCCAGACAACCGGCCTGGTTCTGAGCGCCACTGATGGCGCCTGCGAAATTAACAATACCTGCAGTTTCCCGATTGGTTCCGTCACTGCCGACTTCTCCGCTCCGGTGTGCGCCATTATCGCCCCGGTTTCGGGCTCCCTCGGCACCGCCCATCTGATCAGTGTGACCGCCGAAGATATCGGCGCGGCAGGCATTGCCGATCTGTGTGTCATTATTTCTGGACCGGTTTCCTCGGTCACCTGTGTCGGATCGGCAACCTCTTACACCTCGCTGTTCGCACCGGGCGTGGATGGAACCTATACCATCATCACCCAGGTGACAGATACTGTGGGCAACACCTCGACCTGCGGTCCGGTGGTGGTCACCATCGATGTGGCTCCACCAATCGTTGCAGTCACCAGCCCGCTTCCACCAAATATTGGCGTAAATGGCAGCTTCCTCCTCCAGGGAACCGGACAGGACCTCGGTTCTGGAGTCTGTGAGGTCACTGTCGAATACACCACCTCATCCGGCACATCGTTTGTCGTGGCAACAGTGATTCCTCCCTGTGCGCTCAATGTCAACTGGTTCGTGACGATTCCGGTGGATCCCCTTCTCAATGATGACGATATCTTCGATGTGACTGTCACAGCGGAAGATGGATCCGGCAATGTCGGTTCCACTACGGAATCTTATTTCGTTGATGACACCGCTTCCTGCCCAGTTCTGAATACACCGATTGCAGGCTCAACTGTTATTGTTGGACCTGGCGGGCTCCCGGTCGATTGGATGGGAAGCGATGATGATTTCCCCGGACCATTCGATACCGGGGTGAGCCAGGTATACGCTTCGGCAACAACTCCATCAGCTGTCCTGTTCTCTTCCGCACCACCCCAACTCGGTATGGCAAGTGGGACCAACACCTTCATGCCGGGGAGTGGGCCGGGAGCGCCGGGCCAGTTCTTCCTCGATCTGGATGATGGTGAAACCGATGTCATCAATGTCTGCCTGGTCGATGGAGCGACAGCCACTCAGAATGTCTGCTGTGTCACCTTCGAGGTGATCATCGACCTGACTGCGCCGGTTTGCCTCCTGACATCACCAGCCAATGGCACCTGCTTCAATTTCGCCAATACAATCCTCGGAGCCACAGATTTCGTGGTGACCGCGACAGACACAGTGGCCGGCCTTGCTGAAATCGGCATTAATGTCAGTGATGCCAGTGGTGTCATTGCAACAGTGACCGCAACCGCTTCAGGCATCGTGGACACAGCCATCCTCAACTACGGCATCGCGCTCCTGCCGGATGGAACCTACACAATCACCTCATCCGCCACCGATACCGTTGGCAATGTCGCGCAGTGCGGGTCGATCGTCGTGACTGTGGATAATAACAGCCCGGTTGCCGCCATCCTCAACCCGCCACAGGCTGTGGTGAATGGCACCGTGGAGGTGAGTGGCTCTTCATCGAATGCCACCTCACTTATGTTGTCCTATCCGGGTATTGGCGGTGGTCTGCTTTCCCCGCTGGATGCAACGACCACGGCTATGGTCCCTCCGACCGTAGTCTTCGACACCTCACTGCATGATATGAATTCCGAGGTGCTGGTTCCGTTCTCACTCGGATTCACTTTCCCGTTCTATGGCAATTGCTACGATTCCGCGTATATCTCTGCACGCGGTCTCCTCGAGTTCCAGAATCCCACATCACCAGGTGCAACACCGACTGTTCCCCTCGTCAACAGCATCACTCCCAAGGTGATGGGTCTGTGGTCGGCGATCGACGCTCCGGTGATCAGGGTGGTTCAGTCACCTACCGCCAGTATGATGACCGCTTCATCGTCGATTTCACCAATGTCCCTGATGAAACAGGTTCCGGCACCAACACGTTCTCGATCACACTTTACGAAACAGGTGCTGTGAGCTTCATTTATGCCGCGACTCCCGATGTGACTTATGATTACCCCAGCGCAGTCGGTATTTCCGGCGGCGTCAATGACCAGGATGTCACCGGTTTTGTTCCTGAAGCACTGGTCAGCAATGGTGTCGACCGTCCATCCATCAATCTGTCAGGGTTGACCGGCTTCCCGCTTCTTGCTGTTTCTGAATCGATGGCGGTGTACGAGATCTTTGAAGTCTCTTCGTTTGATCTCGGTACCGGTTACAGCGCCCAGGGAACCACCACCAGCATTCCGGTTCCAGTTGGACTTGGTGGTGCCTGGAGTGCGACAATTCCTGTGACAAGCCTGTTCCCGGTGGATGGAAGCGCTCAGGATGGAGATCCTTATAATATCTTCATTACACCCTTCGGCGGCTGCAATGGAAATTCTGTCGGTGATTGCTTCAACATGATCTATGTCATCGACCAGACTGTCCCGCAGGTCGATTTCGTCAGCGCATCGGTTCCTGCCTATTCCTGTGTTTCGAACATCTTCGATGTGACCTACGAGGCCAATGATGCCCTCTTCCCAGGATGGCGGATTAACTCTGGGATCAATGCGGTCACCGCTGAGGTTTACCAGCTTGGTGCCTTTGTGGCCAATATTCCTGTGGTTGCAGTTCCGCCTTTGCCAACAGTGCCAAACAGTGGACCAGTTTCTCTCCTGATCAATGTGGATCCGAACAACATCCCAGGCCTCCAGCCAGGTTATTTCGGAATCGATGTGGTTGCGGAGGATACTGCCATTGATCTGCCCAACATTAATTCCTGGGCGGGCGGAGCTCCACCAGAAGTGTATTTCTATGACCCGTTGGGGCCTGTTTCTCAGCCGGTGTGCTCCAGGCTCTTCATTGCTGCTGTCACTGAAATCGCGGGTGCTTCCCAGACTTCGATCTATGAACTCGATCCGGATACCGGTGATTTGAGGCAGGAAATTGCCCTCCCGGCGATTATGTCTTCAACTCTCGGTTGTGCTTTAGGCTTCAATGGACAGAATCTGTACTATGCACCGACACGGGCTGCCAGCTCCGGTTCGGTTCTCTATTCCTTCGCAGCTGTTACAGGACCAGCCCCGGCAGTCGCTTCGGTGGTCCTGCCGGTCAGCCAGATTACCGGTATCGGTGCAGAAGACGATCTTGTCTTTGTCAATGGACCTGTCGGCCAGAATTTCGTTTATGTTCTTGATGCGTCAACATTGATCCTCCAGGGGACCCAGACTGCATATAACGTAGCCCCTTGGACCGAAATTGCTGGTGCTGAGGTTGGATCCGGTATCTTCAACAGGACCTATGTTGCCAGATTGGCCGATCCTCCCGGGCCTGCAACGATGCTCGATATGTTCTACGAGACCTTCCCCGGTGGTCAGCTGTTCATGACCTTTGGAACACCAAACTTCCGAACCACAGGTCTTGGATTCAGTGGAACACGCCTCTTCCAGGGACGCCTGCCGGATAATGTCATCCGTGAGGTTGTCACCACCACACCCCATGCGGTCTACAATAGTGGTTTCCTGCTGAATTCATTCGGGGTTCCCAATGGAGCCACAGTGTGCGCAGTTGCTGCGGGTCCGATGATTGGCGAATGCACTCTCTGCCTGAATGATCTTCCAGCCAATCTTGCAACAGCGGTCACCGATACCGCCGCCTGCGGAATCTCACAGGTCGACATTTATGCAATGCCATACGGCGCAACAGTGCCGTACCTGATCAATTCTGCAACCACATTGCCTGATCTGGCGGTTCGTCCTTATGTACCGACTTCACCGTCAGCGGCTGTAGCCTATGGCCAGTTGACAGCGGCCTCGGCAGCCCAGTTCTTCCCGGCTGGCGAGGGTGAAATTCTCGTCTACTCCCAGGCCACGGATATTGCTGGGAATGTCGAATCACTCGGAGGCGCCCTCTCTCGCGGCATCACCTATCGTGTTGACTTCCGTGAGCCAAGAGTGGTCTATCTGGATACAGACCCCCATGCCACACGGGGCGATTATCCGAACAATGTCAATGTCACTCTGGCCATCGAGGATGTGGCTCTTGTGACATCCACTGTCTCCTTGACCGCCCAGTTCAGCACATTGGTTGGCAATGTCGATGTTGCCCTGCCGCTCGTTGTCAGTGGCACTGCGGTGAGTGGTCCGAACATTGTCACCACAACCTTCACGACCAGCTTCAATCCGGCTGGACTGGTGCTTTCGACAACTCAGTCGGCCTACATCGACTTCCTCATTGCTGCGACTGACGAATGCCAGAATACAACCAGCACGGTTCTTATCGACCGCTTCATCGTCGACAATGCCACTCCTGAGGCCCAGCTGCCGGCTCCATCCTATCCGGCATGCGATGTAATCAGCACTCTGCCGTCCTTCGCAGGAACCATTTACTGGTCAATGACCAATCCGTTGGTCTGGTCGGAAAATGAAATGGCTGGCATGAACCTGTGGGATGCCACCTATGTTGCGCAGCCTACTTCAGGCATCAATGCCGCCCTGCCGCATTACCTGGCTGGTTCCAATAATGCGCCGTTCTTCGTCGAACCGAGGACTCGTGCAAGCGACCTTCTTGGCCCGATTGCTGAACCGGATATCGCATCCTCACCGTCGGGTATTGCGACAGTTGAAGTCTACTATGCGACTGGACCGGCCAGCTGCACCACGGTTGCCGGCTTGAGCTTCATCCACCTGGTCTCCCCGATTGGTGTTCGCACCAACGTCGTCGAGGTTCAGGGTGGCGGCTATGTTCCTCTGTCACTGCCCAGCGCAGCTGTTGAGGCCACACCGGAATTCGCATGGAATACCGCGATTCTGCCGCCGACCATTCTGAATGCGTCGCCGATTAACAACTATTACTACCTCAAGACAATCATCAGTGACGGTGCGGGCAATGCACTTGATCCGATCTTCGGACCGTTCATCGTCCTGGATACTCTGTCTCCGGAAAAACCAATCATCACATGCAAACCTCTCATCGGGACACGTGACGTTTATATCGACTGGGAGCGTCCACCTTATGACAATGTCGGTGTGGTGGGTTATGAAATCTGGAGAACAAGGCACCCGGTTGATGATGTGCTCGATGCCAACCTCTCGATATCGTCCTTCGACCTGATCGATGATATCCCGGCGTATGATGCCAATGGCCTCAGATACACCGAGTATCTGGATCAATCTCGCCCGGCTGAGGGTGTCTATGCGTACTTCATCGCAGCCTACGACGCGGCTGGCAACGGCAAGACTGGTGGAGCGGGACTCCCGCCGAACAGGTCGAATATCGTCACCGCTGCTCCGTATGACTTGATCGATCCGTATCCAGTCACTGACCTTCGTGTCCGTGCGGGTGAACCGGGAGATGGAATCCGCCTGTCCTGGAGCGTGCCTAACAAGCCAGGGCCGGATCAGCTGCCTGGACCGTTCCGTCCATTGGGTGATGACGTAGCCATTACCGAATGGGAGATCTTCCGTGCAGCACGCCAGACACCGATCACACAGGTGGATATCCTGGATCAGGACCTCGATCCGACCACAAACCCGATCGATGAGAAGGTCCATATGATCGCACGCTGCCATAACATGCTGGTCTTCGACAACTACGCTCAGAGCTCTCGAGTCCGCCTGCAACTGACAGAGGTGCTGGATGAGCACGCAACTATTCTTCCCGCAACTGTCACCAGTTCGGCGTCATCGGCGACCTCCTACCTCCTAGTCTTTATGGAGCCGCTCGATGTAACCAAGGTGACTCTTGCCAGCCCGCAGATTCCTGCTCACCCGGATGGGCCGGTAACCCGTATTCAGAACATGACCACTGGACAGACCTACAAGTTTGTCCGCAAGGTCAAGCGCGAAGGCCTCAGCTGGGTTATCGAGATCGAAGCACCGGATGCAGCTTCTCTGCCCAAGATGAACGAAGAAGTCCATGTGGATTACCTCACCGAGGAACGGACCTTCGTCGATACGACCGCTGTTCCGGGTTACACCTTTACCTATGCTGTTTTGGCACGGGATGCTGCGGGTAACCGCTCCATCCTCAGCCTGCAGCCTGGCCCGAACTCCGGTATCGAGCGCACCACCGTGTGCCTGGATACATCCGCTCCAGAGGCAATCGACAGTCTCCTTGC
Organism: Candidatus Hinthialibacteria bacterium OLB16; assembly: GCA_001567115.1. GTDB lineage: Bacteria > Hinthialibacterota > Hinthialibacteria > OLB16 > OLB16 > OLB16. Next base: position 72,105 of record LMZT01000038.1, read on the forward strand.
CGATGCTGATTGCGGTGGTGTCACAGTCTCGTGGCAGGTGCCGCCAGTGGATAATACCGGTGTGGCGGGATATGACGTTTATCGTCGTGAAGGCCTGCTGCCGATCGATGTCCTTTCGCCAACGGATCTGATTGCCCAGTTCCAGTTTGCGCATCAGCACATCACGCCGGCAACATCACCAATTAATGTGACTCTTCCGGCCGCCTTCTCGCCGTACCTGCTCAAGGTGTACGACACCACAACCCAGAAACTGCTGGTGCAGGGTGTCGATTACACTCTTGCAGGTAATTTGATGACATTGACCGTTCAGCAGACCGGCGACTTCTACCACGGCATTGATGTGGTCAGTTTCGATCCGGCCTACTCGCTCTGGAATGGCTATGGCTTTGATGGACAGTTGAAGTATGTCGATTCATCCATCACTGAAGGCGCCAAGTACAACTATGTGGTGGTGCCCGTGGATGCCTGGGGCAACGCCGCCTGCATGTCCAACAATGCCTTTGCCGTTGCAGCGGACTGCACACCGCCGGCAACTCCGGTTGTCTCGGTGAATTCGCTCTGCCCAGGCACGCAGGATGAAGTGCTCGTAACAACACTTGATCCGGATGTCGCACGTGTCTGTGTCTACGATGCCGCACCGCCACTGGGCGATGTCATCTCCTGCCAGGAAGACCTGGAACGGGATGGAAGCTTCCGCATCCCTGTCGGTGACAACCTCTTCTCTGGTCTCTGGGTTGTTGCAATCGACTTCCAGGGCAACACAAGCCCGGTCTCAATGGCGTTCAACGATGTGACTCCTCCAGCCGCCGCGATGGCTGCCAATGTCAACGTGTTCATGAACCCGCCTGGAACAGACGATGCCCTGTCTGTCACCACCGGCGATCCGGATGCTGTCCGCGTGAATGTCTATCGTGATGACAGCCTTGAAAATCTCGTGGATTCCGCCGCGGATGGCGATGATGGCTTTGTGGATGGTGTCTGGAACCTGAATCTGGGTGACAACCTGTCCAGCACCTTCTTCGTCACGATCCTCGATGCGGCCTGCAACGAAAGCGATGACTACGCGATCACCAACGATGTCACTGGACCTTGGGCCTGCACCAAAGTCGAGGTTCAGAACAACACAACAGGCTCTGGCTGCATGAGGGTCCCGGTTGAAGATACCCTGACCCTGTGTGTCGGACCGGATGTGGTCATGGTCGATGTCTTTGCGGATGCCTCGCTCCTGACACCGGTAACCAGCGCCGCAGTGGCGGTTGGCCCAGCCGGTGGATGCGTCGGCCCGATCCCGATCGGAAACAATGCCAGCTTCATTCCTGGATCACTGAATGGCGTCTATGTCGTTGTTGAAGACAGTGCCGGCAACATGAGCCAGGCCGTCTTTGCAGCGATCGACATCTCTGCGCCATTGATCTCCGAACTCTCGATCTTCGAACAGTTCCCGCAGCAACCGGGCACCTTCCCGAGAGTTGAGGATGAGGTTGATGTCCAGATCGATATCGATTCGGCCAATGTCGACGAAGTGCTGTGCGTGAAGGTCTTTACCGAATCGCCGACACTCAATCGCGAAAGTCCGTTCATCATCGGCGGTGGCCAGGACGCCTATGGCCTTGCTGCCGATGCGACAAACAATGTTCTTGCCACAATCCGGACAGGATTGCCGGGAGCCACTGATGACGTCCTGGTATCCGTCAATCTGGCACTGGTCTCCACCACACTGGATTCCAACCTGCTCAATCCGTCCGCCATCGCCGTGGCCGGACAGGGCACAGGCAACATCTGGGTGGCTTCGGAAGATCCAGCCAATCCGGGCAATGTCCGCCTGTCTGAAATCACCAGCGCTGGCTCGCGAGTCCAGGATGTCGATCTGGCGGTTCCGGCCTATGTTTCTGGCATGACCTTCGGGGCAACAGACATTCTGTACTTCGTCAGCAATGGCTCGAGTGATATCTACGCCTATGACACCGCTCTTGCCACACTCTCGACACTCGCAACAGGCGTGCTCGTCGATGCACGAGGGATTGCCTTCGATGGATCGTCAACGCTGTATGTTGCACATCAGTCCTCACCGTTCGATCCTGAATCCGGCGAAATTCTGGCAGTTGACCTCAGCGGTTCTTCCAGCATCTTCCTCGATGGCCTTATCGAGGTGGGTGATATTGCCATCGATCGCCGTGGTGGAATCCACTATGGAGAAAGTGGCATCGATATCTTCGGATTCCAGATCATTCCTGAACGCATCTCTGAGATGCGCCCGGGCGCTGATGGTCCTCTCACTCTGACACAAGCCAGCCAGAATGAGTTCGGTGGCACCCTTGTCGGTCCAATCATCACCATGGATGGCCGGATGATTTCACTGGTCCGCGAAAGTGGTTCCATTACCTCGTATGAGAGCAACCGCCGCAACGTCGCTCTCGTCGATCCAGGTGTTGGAGCCATGATCCCGCCGTTTGCCAGAATGCTGGCCGAACGTGTCCCGGGTGATGATTTCCGCGTCGATGGAATCAGAATCGGTGACAACAAGGTTCATGAAGTCCAGGCCTGTGTCGTTGATAAGGCGGGTAATACCTCCAACATCATCGAGTCTGCTCTGAATGATGTTGTTGGACCGCCGATCTACAATTCTGACACCATTGAAAATGATCCAGGCACTGAAGATGCTGTTAAGGGCGAAACCGAGCCGTTTGCGACCGTGCGTGCTTACGTCGATCCATGGCTCGACAACCTTATCGATCGTCAGCACAACGAGGTTCGCGCCGACCGGATCGGAAACTTCCGCATCCTGGCAATTGGCGACAACCTCTATGACATTGTCTTCCTGGCTGCTGAAGATGAGGCCGGAAATATTGGCCAGTTCTCAGCAGCGTTTAACGATGTCGAAGCTCCAGATGCTCCAGTGGTGTCGGAAATCGACATCCTGTCTGCCTGCCCGGGATCGGATGATGCCGTGATTGGCGCACCGAACTCCGTTGAGCCGGACAGTGACGTCGATATCTATTCCGACCCGTATGGCGGCCAGCTGATCGCATCGGTCGTCGCTGATGCGTCAGGCGCCTTCGGGCCAGTCCCGATCGGTGATGATCTCTACGATGTTGTCTGGATCGTTAATGTCGACCAGGCTGGCAACATGAGCGCGCCGACCGTTCTCGATGGCTTCAATGGCGCGCCGATCAACGACATCGTCGCTCCGGCAGCCGTGAACCTGGAGAATGTCCACCTCGATCAACTCTTCAGTGGTGAAGACATTCTGACTGGTCTTCCGGGTGCAACCGTTCCGGGTGATGCCTCCCTGGTCCGTGTCTACACCGATGTAAACCTGACCAGCGAACTGGGTGGCGGCCTCTCGCCGATCACCGTCTCCAGCGCCACTGGCGGCTGGGATGGTGCATCGCTTGGCATCAACATGATCGTCAACGCGACCCTGCTCGGTTACGACTCACTCTATCTCGTTGCTGAAGATGACGCCTGCAACCAGTCCACATCAGTCCATATCGATCTCGATCGCTGGGTTGGTGTTCCGCTGGCTGACAAGCTTGTCTTCAATGCCGATGATCCGAACAACAACACCATCGCCGGACTTGAGGATGCCGTTGGCGCCAACGATTACATCGTGTTCAGCACGGCTGTCGTGAGCGTTCCGAACTCGATTCTGGCTGTTCCATTCCTCGGGACTGCCCTGAGCGACGAAGCTGGCGCCTTCCAGGCCATCAACGTCGGGCGTGTCAATCAGCCGGTCAGCTTTGCGATTGCAGTGGATGCACATGGCAACCGCAGCGCCATCGTGCCGGTTAACACCAATGACAACGTCGCTCCGGCCAAACCGGTGCTGGAAAACATCTTCCTGACAGAGCGCGGACGTTCCTTCCAGGATACGATCCGTGGCATCCGCGGCGCAGTTGGCAATGGCGAGGAGCCACTGTATCTCCACGCTTATGCCGATGCTTCGCTGACAATCGAACTGCCTGGCTTCCCGATTCTTATTCCGGCCAGCGGCTTCAACAGCAATCCGGCCCCGGGATCGTTCCCAGAGACCGGTATTGGTGAAAATTACGCCAACAACCAGGTATTCCCGCATACTGTTGTCGGGAACCCTGCGGTGTGGCTGACTGCTGAAGACGCCTTCGGCAATGAATCCGAAGCCGTTTACCTGCCGCTTGATGTCACGATTCAGAATCCGGATCCGACGAAGATCTTCGTCTTCGCACAGAATCCGCAGACCGACGCCTTCATCACCGGTCTCAACCGTGCGGTTGAAGGCCAGTCGAGAGTCCAGGTTTCCGCAGATGTCAACAACATCCTGCTCTACGGCAACTTCTACTCCAATGCGGATGGCGCATGGGATGCGGCCAATATCGGCTCGCTTCTGAGACAGCCTGATGTCATGAGCGGTTCGTACAACTTCCCGGATCGCCGTGACACAGTGTATGTCCGTTCAATCGACCGTGCCGGCAACCGCAGTGCAGTGATCCCGATCTCCATCGAGATCGTCACCTACGCAGTCATGGATGCCTTCGGTGGCATTACACTGCGCAATGGCAGCCAGGGTCTTACGGATACACTCCAGCCGACCTTCCTGCCGGATGGTGTCGCTCGTGACCTGGAGCCTGGCTTCTACCGTGCGAATGGTGCTCTGGATCCCGGATTCGCCCCTGGCGACCCGACCGTTCCGGAATACACCAACTCGCCGACAGGCTTCTACCGCCTGACAGGTCAAGGACAGATCGCCGCACTGGGTGATGTCCTGCCGGTGGATCAGAGTGGCTTCGTGCCCTTCACCACAGATGTGGCCAAGGATGTCGAAGTGGCTCCGCTCCAGGCTGGACCTTCGGTTGGGCTCTACATGCTCGATGGTTTCGGCGGACTGACAGCATTCGGTGGCGCACCGGCTCTCACCGGCGTCGCTCTCGGACATGACATCGCCCGCGACTTCGAGCTCGACTACAACCCGGATGGCACCATCAAGGGTGGTTACATCCTCGATGGCCGCGGCGCGATGAACCCGGTCGGTGGATCGGCCCTGATCGTTCCGCCTGCACCGTTCCTGATCGACCAGGACATCTACGTGGATGCCGAATTGGTCAAGAACCCGGCTGACCTCTCAGTTCTGGGCGCATTCGTCCTCTCGAAGTTCGGCTTGATCTCAACCGCCGGACCGTTGAGCGCCTCCTTCATCAACAACACGCTGAAGGGCGTTCCGAACTTCGGATTCAACATCGCCAGAGACCTCGAACTCTCGATCGATGTCAACAGCGGTGGCGTGATCGGCGTGTATGTCCTCGATGGATTCGGTGGAATCCATGCCGGTGGAAGCGCTCCGAAGATTCACGATGCTCCGTTCTTCGGGTTCGATGTTGCGCGTGACCTCGAACTCCTGCGCAACGCTCCGCAAGACTGAGCGCTTGTGAACAATTAAGGTAAGAACCGACCCCCCGAATCGCATGCGGTTTGGGGGGTCCTGACTTTCAGGGGGTGAAATGCCGGTTATGGCCAGTCGGAAGAATCTCTGGCATCCTGGACGCCTTGTAATGCATCTCCAGGCCCTTGTTTATCCCCTTTTTATCATCTCGGCTGTGGTTCATGCCGGTGATCTGGTCGACCGGGTCATTGCTTCCGTCAATAACTCTGTCATCACATTGAAACGCCTGGAAACCCGGACAGCCGAACTGTCACAAACCCTGGCAAAGCCAAAAAACCCCTCAACAGACCGGGTTCCTCCAATGGCAGCCATACGCCGCCGTGCGCTCGATGACCTGATCGATGAAGAATTAATCCTGCAGAAAGCAAAGAATTACCTGCGAAAAGAAGCGGCCGAGCGCTATGCACAACGGTCTGTTGATGAACAGCTCAGCGAACTTCAGAACCGTCTGGGAAAAGAAGAGTTTGAGGCGCTCCTCGCCAAGGACAATCAGAATCTCGATGAGCTCAAAGCCACCATGGTCGCCGATCGAACCCACCTGATTCTTGTCCAGCAGGCACGGCAGTCGTGGGTTGATGAGTATCTGCTGAATCCGGTTTCGCAAGCCCAGGTGGACAAGTATCTCGAAGAGCATCCCGGCTCAGCTGAAGAAGGGGGTGCGCCTGAAGCGCAATTCATTTTCTTCCGGATTCCCCCAGGCACTGAACCGGCTGGAATCGAGGCGATTCGGTCGAAGGCTGAGAAAATCCTCTCCCGCGCCCGGATCGGAGAATCCTTTGATGAATTAGTGAGCCAGTACTCACAACATCAGCAATCCAAAGACCGTGGCGGGATCCTTGACCTGGTGAATAGAACCAGCCCATACCCTGAATTTGCCCCCTTATTCGACCTCGAAAGCGGGCAGGTCTACCCCCAGGTGATTGCGATCGAAGGCTGGTTCTGCATCGCCAGGGTTAAAAGCAAACAGAGCCTCTATAATCTGGTCCGCCGGAAGATTGCGCTCGAGCAGCAGGCAAAGGCTCTTGCTGATATGCGCAAAGAAGCAGTCATTGTGCTGGATCGCGATCTGTTTCCTGCCACAGAACCCTGATTCATTCTCCTTCAAGGCCCAGGGAAGGCGGCAATGAGTGGAACTCCCTCCACACTGCGTAAAACCAGGGGCTTTCGTTCGAGAACCAGCCTCTGTTCCTGCTGGCCGAAGAAACCCTGACGGAATTGAAGGATGCGGCAATCCACCGGCCCCTCTTTGGCAAACTTCCAGCCCATCGGCGCATCTCCCGCCAGCTGGTACTCCCGGATGGGTGGATCATCCATGGCATGAGTGGCGATTCGGGCATCAGGAGGAATCTGCCGGGCCAGATTCGAAATAAAATCCGGAGTCATTGCATCGCACCAGTAAGTGGTTTCAAGGCCGATGTGATGCGCCCCGCGTATCCCTCCTGCTGTGAGTGAGTAGTACTCGAGTTGATACGGGTGAATCAGATAACAGGTCACAATTTGAGAAACAACAAGGAGTCCTGCCGAAACCGGGATAAATAAGCGGCTGAAGGGATGAGCTGAGAGTGAGTGAATATAACCATTGAGGGACAGATATCCCTCGGCGGCAAGAATTGCAATAAAAGGCAGGCTGGGCAGAAAGAAACGGATGCCATCATAAGCCGATTTGAAAGAGAAAAGGATCGGAACAGTGGCTGCATTCAGGAGGATAAAAAGGAACCACTCAGCCTTTCTTCGGCCATCGGCCCCGCCTGCACATATCGACCTCAGACCACCGATAATTCCGACCAGGCTGAGGATCAGGAATCCGGCCGGCAGGGTGGACCAGAGAAGGACCCAGGGGTAATGCCAGGGTGTGGTTCCCGGGAACCATTCACCCAGATAAAACACAGTGATCGGGACCTTGGCGCCATAATCGGTGAATCTCTGCACAAGCCGTTCCCAGGTATTCCACCACAGATAAGGCTGAGTCAGAAAATAGACCCCGGGTGGAATCAGAATAGCAAAGCAGCACCAGCGCAGAATCCCTTTTTTCCTGCACATCATTGCCCAGGCGAGCAGGGGGAAGGGAAGGAAAAAAGCATGCAGCTTGGTGGCTAACGCAAGCCCGAACAACCCGGCAGAGAGGAGCAGCCAGCCAAACCCTTTTTGAAGGCTCCCCTCATTATCGTCATTCAGGATCTCGAAAACCTTCCAGAACGAGGCCGCCGCATAAAACCAGGCGACAGCGATCAATATATCGTACTCGGCAAAGTGGGTATGGCCGAACCAGCGGGGGTGGAAAAACAGAACCAGGGAGCCAAACAGGGAGGAAAAAAAACCGATTCTCCTGGAAAGAAAAAAGACAAAAACCACATGAAACAGAGCGCATATCAGCCCTGTCGGCCAGGCAAAGGCAATACGGTCCGCTGTTTGTGCCGGTGCCAGCAATCGGCCGAATGCCATGACTGTTCGTGGCAGGGAAGGGTGGTCGGATTCAGTTTCAAAATATTCGCGAACCGTGGCTTCATTGACACACCTCTCCCCAGATAAGAGCTTCTGAAACCAGATTGCCTGCCGCCGGGCTGCCGGAAAATTGGTTTCCGCCTCATCCCAGGTGAAACCATAATCATGAATGGTGAACAGTATGATCAGAAACAGGGGAAGCCCGAATAATAATGCCAGCCACAATAAATGAACCTTCCCAGCCGGAAAGGCCCTCGAAGGAGTATCCATTAGAGCCCGAGTGTTTTGTGGTTGTTCTCCTGATCCGGCTCGATATCCCGGAGTTTAAGCGAGGCAGAAGATGAATCTCTGGCGATCGGTGAACCAGGAAACAGGCTCCCCGAATGTTTTGCGGCTGGAAGGTCTTCCGCAATGGGTTCAATTCCGAGGCTGTCTTTCCGTTTTGCCAGGAATGGGGAGGGCTGATTGGGCTTGGGACGATATTCCCGGAAGTGCAGATCCATGACCTGAAAGTAGCTGGAATCTGTGCGTGGACGAGTGGAGAATTTCTTACCCCGCCCCTTGAGATTGAAGATCAGGATCAGAATCCCGGTTGCGGACAGCGCGAACCCCAGGATGAGATCACTCATTTTTCATTCCCTCCAGTACAGAATCGATTTCGTGACGATACGGCATGGAGGGTTGCGCTCCAAGACGGGTGACCGAAATACCGGCGGCTGCAGTTGCAAAGCAGACAGCCTTCTTCAGGCTTCTGCCTTCGGCCAGTGCCACTGCAAGTGCTCCCGAGAAGCAGTCCCCAGCGCCAACAGTATCCCGCGCATCGGCAGGCAGCGCCTGGGTCCACCAGCTTTCCTCCGGTGTGATTGTGAGGCACCCCTCACGCCCCTGGGTGATGACCACAGCCCCGACTCCCTTCCTCAGAAAGCCCCGTGCGGCTTTTTCTATATCTTCCACAGTTTCGATCCGTGTGCCGCTGATGGCCTCGAGCTCCACCAGGTTTGGAGTCAGGACATCCACTCTGGGGAAGACCGACTCGGGAATGGGGCTGGCTGGAGCAGGATTGAGGATCAGCGATTTTCCGCAATGGTCCACTGTTTCCGCAAGGTAGGCCATTGTTTCAATGGGCATTTCGAGCTGGGTTAAAATGATATCGACCGACTTGATCAACTCGACCGCCTGATCCACCTGTCCAGTGGAGATGCCCATATTCGCCCCCGCGGCCACCACAATCTCATTTTCACCGGAAGCATCCACAATGATCAAGGCAACACCACTGGCCAGATTCTCATCGCGAACTGTCAATGAAGTATCGATCCCTTCCTGCATCAATCCATTCAATGCGGATTCGCCGAACTCATCGTTCCCGACTCGCCCCGCAAAGGCCACTTCCGCCCCGGCACGCGCAGCGGCGACCGCCTGGTTTGCCCCCTTGCCTCCCTGGAAACGTGCGAATACCCCCCCCATTACACTCTCCCCAGGCCGTGGGAAACGTGGAGCCTGAACCACCAGGTCGGTATTGCTGCTGCCCACCACAAGAACTCGAGATCTTTTCATCTGAATGACGCCTTTCCGATTTCGCTGTAGTATGACTCTGTGTGTCCGGCCTCTCAAGGCAGAATGCCATACAAAACCCTCACGAATCTGCTAAATTCATATCTGATTCGGGGAGAGAGAATCTATGGTTCGTTTTCTGATCAGCCTGCTTGTTATCATCGCTGCTGCAGCAGGTTCCTTCTTTATCCTCATGTCGCATCCGGCGCCACCTGAGCCGGTGGTGAACATGAAACCGGAAGGAATATCCCAAAGCACTGTCAGCGAAGTGCGCATTCCACGCAAAGACTTGCTGGCTCAAGACAAATCCCGTGTCTGGGTGCAGGCTCGAGTCGGGAACGACATCCCAAAGGATGCGGCCATCCTGGTCGATTTGCGGTCGAATGAATCCATCTGCCTGGTTACCGGCGCCCATCCATTGGGATGGCTGAATTCTGATTCAGTGCTGTTTTACTGGGAGGGAAGCCTCGATCCCATCTGGATCCGTCTGTTTCGGAAATTTGGTGCGCAGATTCAACGCCATCATGTGACACGCTTTTTCCGGGTCGATCTCTCTACGGGCAAAGTATCAGTTCTTGCCGACCTCGAAACGGATTCAGCCATGATGTTCTCTTCCCTGTCACCCGATGCCCGCTGGCTGGTCGCAACCTGGGGACCCATGCAGGCGTATGAAATCTCACTCCAGGATGGCAAAGTCACCCCACGCATCGACGAGAAGTATGTGTGGGCCCCCTGTTTTGTCGATAACGATCAGTACTTTTTTGTCGGAGAGACTTCCCTGCAGAGCCGCACACCAGGGACCAGCAGCTCGGAACGCGCCTCCCAGCCTCTGCTTCAGGAAATCCGTGATGCCATCAAACTCAAAGGGACTCCCAGCATCGAGGTCTGCGGGCGCATCCAGGGCCAGGTCTATTCCATTGACCATGTTCCCGATGGACGATTCGACCGCCTTCTGGTCCTCGATGAGAGAACCAGAATCATGAAGGAAATCACTCAGCTTGAACCCAGCCGGACCCTTCCGGATTTCAGATCGGATGGCTCTGCTGTTGTCTACCAGGGAAATCCTTACACACGCACTCAGGATACAGTCTTCCTGCAGCAGGTCGCGGAGGGATCAACACCTGGGGTGCTGGTTGAAGGCATCTCCGGGCAGGGTTATGCCGACCCCCTTTTTATTGGGGGAGACCGTGTGCTTTTTGTTCACCGTGGCACAGAACTTCGTTCGATTCCGGCTGAGGGCGGTGAACATACACTGCACTGGCCGCAGTCTTTGCTTCCATGAATTCCATGCAATCTTGTTTCCTCAGAACTGAGGGACCGTTATGAACAGGAGGCTCAGGAACATGACTCAAAAAATGGCCCGGTCGGTTTTCCTCATTGCTTTCTGGCTGTCTCTTCCACTGGCGGGAAGGGCTGCTGAAGAAGCCTGCCCTTTCTCAGGTTTCAAAGGCCCGGTTTTGGCTGCCGGTTCTTTTGCCGGCTGGGAGGACTATGGAACCGTGTTCGGTGGAGGCCATGTTGGTGATGTCATTGTGGAGGCCATCCGGCATGAAATCCTCCCCTCGCTGCTGAAAATCGCCGATGCAACCGAGGCCCTTGCGAAGCTTCCCGGATCCTGGGATCAGCTCGCTTCAGCGACCAACTGGGACCGGCTTAGAAAAACACAAATTGCCTTTTCCATTTCTGAAGGGATGAACCACATTCCCAAAGTGGCTTTACGGTTCACTCCCCCTCAGGATGAAGCCATTTCCCTTTATCAGGATATCGGAAAACTTTTCGCCGGCATTGTCAGCCAGGCATCCGAAAACCTGGTCTGGAAAGATGATGGAGCCCAGGCCTCCCTGGTTCTGGTGGCCAGCAGCTCGCCATCTTTTTCGGATGGAGATGATCCTGTCCGCCTCCTCTCCCTTTCCCGCATGGACAGCCATGTCTTCCTCGAATCCCTGCCGGATGTCCCTCCGAAAAAAGGATCCGGCCAGGAACTGTGTGAAGAGGCATCTTTCCAGGACCTCTGGAAAAAATTACCGCAGCCACTGGCCTCAACACTTTATTTCAATCTGCAGCATGTTTTCGGCTTTGTCAGGACCACAGTGAATGGCATCCTGGATGACATGGATGATTCCCGCCCCGTTTCCTCCTTTGTTCTGGATGAAACCAGTGAAGCCCTGCTCCGGGAGGATCCGGAAACCCTCGAAAAACTTCGCCAGGTGGAAAAAGATTTCAACTCCCTGATGCCCGATATGAATCCGGCTCCGCTCCGGCGGCCTGTCATGCGGCTTCTGGATCTCCTTGAAGCCCAGGGACAGGTTCTCAGCGGACTCAGCCGGGAGGGAAACTCGATCCAGTCGGTGACCTTGTGGCAGCCTGCCGGAGAACCTGCGGGAGTGGCTTTGTTTGCCACTGAGCCATTATCACCGGCCTTCCTCAGCCTGCTGCAGATAAATTGTATTGAGGCATCCATCGCTGCCCTGCCGGACTATAAAACCCTCTACACTACCTTGCTGGACATCTTCAAGGATTTCCCGGACAGCGGCAAAGCCCTGGCGGACTGGGATAGCATCCAGGATTTGTTTGATATCTGGGTTGAGGATGACCTGTTAACCGCCCTCGGCAGAAACTCTGCCTGGCTTACAACCCCAAAACAGAAGTCTTCTTCCTCTGGATTGCCGGTGGTCAGCAATGATCTGACTGTGGTTCTTGAAATCGCCAGCCGTGAAGCCGCGCAAAGAACCCTGGCGGCTGCCGGGAAGATTCTGGCTGACTATGGCATATCAGCCTCCACGAAAACGCTCGATGTGGGAATCCTCAACGAGGTTGATATGAGCCTTCTCGGAAAGGTCTCCTGGATCATCCCCCAAGATCTGGATGTTTTCATTCTGACTAACAGCGCCTCCACAGAACTTGTTGTGGATATTGCCAGGCGCTTGAAGAATCCTTCACCCCTTCCGCCTGCAGGGCTGCCAGGCTGGAAATCACTCCAGAAGATCTGGTCAGACCAGCCCGCTGCTGTGAGCATGGAGGATCTGTCAACAACCTGGAAACAGACCATCGACCAGCTGCGCAGCACCCAGATGATGATGGCGTTGATGGGTCCGATAGGATCGGGAGCGCTGCCATTTTTCCAGCTGGGGTTGAAAATCATGACCACTGTGGATAAGCCGGAAGCGATGTACACAGTGGCGCATAATGAAAATGGGCTCAGAATCAGCCGGACATTGCTGGTCTATCCTGAAGAGCCGGAACCATGAGAGCGATAAAACCCTCCTGGCTGCAAGGGGTCGCCTGGATTCTGATCCTGGCGCACAGCCCGGCCTTTGGGCAGGCGCCGCAGCCGGTGCCGTTTGCTGAAAGGAACATTGCCCAGAAAACTGCCCTGGTGACTGGCGCAACCATCTGTTCGCTGGTCTATACACCCATGAAGGCGGTTTATGCAGCCGGTGGGGTGCTGGCCGGTGGGATGGTTTACCTGATGTCTGCCGGCCAGAGTTCGATGGCCGCCAGGCAGATCGTGAACCGGTCCAGCCATGGAGACTGGTTTGTGTCTCCGGACCACCTCACTCAATCCCGTTCGATCCGTTTCAATGGAGATGGCCTGCCTCCGCCCGGGACCTCACGGTAAGGATCCCGGCTCAGTTGCTGATCAGGGGCCAGGTGATTCCCCAGAGGCTCATGTCGATCACACCGGAACGCCTTCCGGCCACCGAGGGATACAGCGCCTCGGTGGTCAGGGCATGGCTTTCAAGGTTCTCGGTCCAGGCTGCCAGATAATCCCCCTGATAGAGATCCTCCTGAGCCAGCATCTGACGGCAGAGCACCTGGGTCATGGTTCCTGAATTTTCACTGGACAGCTCTGTCACTGCTGTTCGCCAATCCGAAAGGTCGGAACCGGCCGGTGCGAACCTCTGGATATCACTGAGAAACAGCACACGCTGAATCGGCGGCAGATGGGAGTGCTCTCCCAGGAGCGATCGGTATTCCTCCATGAGCCGGGCAACATCTTCAGGTGTCTTTGGATGATCGATGAGCCTCATGCGCCAGAAAGGTGCCCCCAGGGGCTGTCTGGTATACTGTGCCTCGAGTTCGGCATACTCCCGCGCTAACCCAATCGCCTGGCCACGGTCCAGGACAGGGAGCGCATCCCGGATGATCGGCAGGTGGAATGGCTTCAGATTTGGCAGCAGGCCCTGAAAGAACTTCTCCGCTGATGGATCCAGGGCCACTTTGTTGGTTTCTGGATTCTGGATGACCTTTCGTGCGCCGAGCGCCGGAATAGCCTTGTTACGCACCAGCGCGGGTGACAGCGCCATCAGCTCCGCGATTCGCTGGTTTGCATTTTCATCCTCTTTCAAACTCAAGGCCACATCCACTTCCGCCAGCACCCTTTCATCATTTTTGAAGATGCGGCGGCCGATCGCCAGATTCTCAAGGCCTGTCCTGCGCAGCTCATCGGCAATCTCTACGGGAATCCCCGGCAGGGAGGCCCGGTCGATCTGCGCCAGGCCCAGCAGCCAGTACAGGCTGTGGTAGCGATAATTCCGCAGTGCCTGCTGGTAGAGGTTTTCAGTCTGAAGAAGCACATCACCGGTGCGTGTGTAAACTCTCGAAATGGTTTCTGTGCCTTTGCCGGATTGTTCGATTAACTGCAGCGCCTTGTCTCTTGTGGCTCGTAAGAATCGGTAAACATCATAGTATCCCCCCGCCATGTCATACAGGGCATCTCCTGCAAAGGGAATCAGCCTGGCCACCTGCAGGTTCTTTTCCAGGAATCGCCTGGCCTGCTCGAGTGTCGTGCTGAGCTCATCCGGAGTGACATAAACACCTCCCAGCAGCCGGTCCCGCATGGCGTTGAGCTGGTTGCGGAACTCGACCCGCACCCCCGAAAGGCGGCTGTGCCAGGTGGCACCTATGACCTGGGCGGAGATCGGAGACCAGATCCCGGTCTGTGCAATCACAGGGATCTTTTCGGTCCCGGTCCCCAATGGAACAACCAGGACACCCCAGGCACAGGCTGCAATGGCGAGCCGGATCCCTGCCTGATTCGGTTGAATCGATTCCAGGTTGAATTTCTGCCTCCCAGCCGGGTAAATAATGGCAAACCAGAGCATGGCCAGTCCGGGAAGATAAACCGCAATCGGAGCGATATGCGCCGGGAAGCTGAAGAAAGCATCCATCAGCAATGCCAGGATCGCGACAGCCAGAGCGCTTTCAGAAAAGCGTGCACCAGCCGGTTTATCCTTCAGTGTCCGGTACCACCTGTAACCCGACTTGAAGAAAACAAGCAGCATCCAGATCAGAAGAACCAGGCCAATCGCCCCGGTCTCGACTCCCCACTGAATATAATCGTTATGCATTCCCTCGGTGTGGTTCATGGTCGGTCCGGCGGGGAAGCCGGGGAAAGTCTCGAAGAAGACCGCCTGGTAAAAGGGATAGTCTATCTTTACAGAAGAAAAACCTGTCCCCACCAGGGGATGGTGCTTCATCATGTGCAGAGAAATTGTCCACAAACGCGCCCGGGTATCACGCATGAGGAACTCCGGGTTGAAGGTCCTCAGACGGTCAGCGATGTTATGTGCCAGATTTGGATTGTATTCCCCCTGGATCGCCCCTCCCCGCGTGGCTGTAAACACCCCGATGAGCAGGACCGCAACAATCACCACAAATCCCCCGGACAAGGCCAGGCGGGTGATCAGCACCCTCTTCCGGCTCCAGCCCTGTGTGGCTTTCGAGAGGGCAGGGAGCAGGTTGAACACCAGCAGCAGAAATCCACCGGCCAGCAATCCGAGGATGGTCGAACGGGTCAGCAGGAAGAAGACAATCAGGATCCATGAGGCGGCGATAAATCCAATATATCCCAGTTTCAGAACCAGCCATCGACAACGGACCAGAGCTGACAACCCCAGGAATGAGGTCAGCAGGATGAGCGGGGCGACCCCATTGTTATGCCCGATAGTCAGGCTCAAACGGGTGCGGGGATTCCCTCCGGTCGTCCGCATCAGCCCATCCAGTGAAACTCCATTGATCTGAAAGGCCGATAGAATCAATAAAACAGTCGCAATCAGGATCAGGGTGTGGCGGTAAGCCATGCGGAAATGAGCCGCTTTTCCAAAATCGAAACAGGGGGGAAAAAATGCCAGAAGCGAGAAGAATGCAACCCAGTGGACCAGCGCTATCTGGCGTGCGGGTGTCCACAGAATCGAGAGCAGCGCGAAGAAGCACATGTAAAACAGGGGGCGTGAAAGCGGATTCGGAATCAACAATCCACGGGAAGGCCCGCCGGATACCCACCAGGCCAGGAAAACGAGCAACCCACAGGCTTCGATGAACAGCTCTTTGACTGTGAGGGGGTTGAAGAAGGGGTCCCAGAAGGCAAAAACAACCATGGGGACTGTCCCCAGGCACAGGGTCCGGGAAAGCAATCGACAGGTTCGGGCAAGACTCATGATTTTTTCGCAGTGACTCGATATCCAATAAACACTATCATCTCTCAGAATTTTGAGGGAGCCTCTTGTTGAAGATCGATAATTGAATGAAATATGCCGATAATAGGGGAATCGAAATACTTTTGTAAAAAAAACTCAGGATGATCTAGATTGGCGGGCATGATGCAGGAACTGAAAATTGATATCGAAGATCACCAGCCCCTTGCAATCCTCACACTGACTGGTTTCTTTGCGGCATCGGAGGTTTACAAGCTGAAATCTCTGGCGGAAGGACTGCTGCGCGAGGGAAGCAAATATGTGGTTTTGAACCTGGCTGCCGTGGATTATGTCGATAGCGCCGGCCTGGGTGTTCTGATGCAGGTCTGGCAGAATTGTCAGAAAAATAGCGGCATCCTCTGTGTGGTCCGGCCTGATTCATCTCAAGTGCAAAGGGTGATTGAAATATCTGCACTGGCAAGGGCGATTCATTTCTTCGACAGTGTGAATCTGGCTCTTGAACTGATCCAGACACGTTTTGGGCTGTCTCTTTCTGACAAGGCCCCTGTGGCGATTTCATCTGATCTGAAAGATGTCATCAAATCACTGGTTCACCGTATTGGAACCATTGAAGAACGCCTCTCCCGGATTGAAACTCATCTTGGTATTCAATAAAAGAAAACGGAAGTATTGTGCTTTTCTCGCCTCCCGGGTGAGGTTCGGGGGGTAATTTGCCGTTGGGTGTTTCACATTCGGTGGGCCTATGATTCAGTCCTGTTCCCTGCAAACTCTGGAGTTTCCAAAAGTATTGGAGGTCTACCAGCGCTGCCTGAGGACTCCTCTGTCCAGGCCACTGTTGATGCAGTCATCTCCGGTTCAGGATGCAGACTGGCTGCAAACCCGTTTTTCGGAGCTGCACGAGGCCCGGGAGCTGCTTGAATCCGGCAGGCATATTTCGTTCGATGGGATCGGGGATGTCTGGCCAGTGCTGGCCAAGGCGGCTCTGCCCGGCAGCTTCTGCGAAGGTATTGAGCTGGTCCGCCTCCTTGACACACTCAGAGGGATCCGCCTCCTGCGGAAATCCCTCCTGGACACTGTCCGCCCGCTCGAGTCGCTTCTTCCTTACACCCACCGCATCCACCCGATGGAAGATTTTGAAAGCCGCCTGTCCCAGTGCTTCGAGCCGGATGGAACTCTGAAAGATAAAGCCAGCCCCGGCCTGGCCAGGATTCGCGAACGAATCCGCCGCCTGCGCGCCCATATCCAGAAACGCCTCGAGGAACTCTGCCGGCGGTCGGATGTGCGTGCACTCCTGCAGGAGGATTACTTCACGGAGAGGGGCGGGAGATATGTGCTCCCGATCCAGTCGGCACAGAAACGCCGCCTGCCGGGCATCCAGCATGGCAAGTCCACGACCGGCACCACTGTTTACATCGAGCCGATGGATCTGGTTGAACCGGGCAACCTCCTTGGCGAGGCTCTTGAAGAGGAATCCCTCGAACAGATCCGGATCCTGAAAGAACTCACGGCCCTGCTGCGTGAGCGGATGCCCATCCTGCAGCCGACTCTCGATGCAGTGGCTGAACTGGATCTCGTCGTTTCCCTGGCCGACTATTCTCTGCTGATACGCAGCTCACTCCCCTCCATTGTTCCCCAAGGGGATCTGGTCCTTCGCGAAATACGCCATCCACTGCTCCTGGCACGGATGCCCCATGAGCAGGTGGTCCACAATGATCTCATCCTCGAACAGGACTGTTCCGGGCTGATGATCACAGGCCCGAATACCGGCGGAAAAACGGTCGTCATCAAGACCGCCGGCCTGGCTTGCCTGCTGGGGCTGTCCGGGCTTCCCTTTCCCTGCGGTGAAGGAACTGTTCTTCCCATCCTCGGGGGGGTGCTGGCCGATATCGGCGATGATCAATCCATCGAGGAATCGCTGTCCACTTTTTCCTCGCATGTCTCCAGGATGAAAACCTTTCAGGAAGTTGCCGATCGCCTTCATTCCCGGCAGGGGGCACGACTCCTCGTGATTCTCGATGAACTGGGCGCCGGAACCGATCCGGCTGAGGGAGCCGCTCTGGGCAGGGCGCTGCTGGAGCACCTGATCGAACGGGGAGCCCTGGGCTCCTGGTGGCGGACTCCACCTCGGTGAACTTAAACTGTTTGGCTGACAGCCGTCCCGAGTCTCAAAGCGG
>LMZT01000039.1 GCA_001567115.1 Candidatus Hinthialibacteria bacterium OLB16
ATCTGACTCTTATCGAGCGCCTCACTCCACAACGGCTGAATCATTCCTGCCAGAAGGGCACACATAACCAGAGCTTTCATTGAGTTTGGCATGACCTGAACTTCTCCTTTCGGTTTCCTAATCCTATTTATACACAAAAAAAAAAAAATAAAAGCAATTACTTTTAATTATCCCCTCAAACACCTCAAAAAAACGAGGCATAGTTCCCAACTCGAATGATTTCAATGGGATAGATCGATTCATAGATAATTGCAGGCATTTTCAGAAATGATTCCCCACCTTGACCATCGGAAGCTACAAAAAAACGAGGCGGGTGGATTTCAGATAGATGCCAGCACGAAGCCAGCCCCAGCAAACATTGACTCTCAAGGGGGTGGTTGTCTACAATAAGGCACCTCGATGGGGAGTACCGATTCCCCGCTCATGAAAGGATTCAGTCTTGTCGAAACAGCATCCAGCCCCGGCAGCTTCACCCCATGGTGAGGTCAAAGGAAAAGGGGGGAATGGAAAGCATTATCAAGCCTCTCAGGACCCTGCCGCACCACAGTTTCAGGACCCGATTCAGGAGCAGGAGGACCTGCTGGCTGTCGTCCCGGAAGAACCTGCTGTACGGCGCCGGAATCCATTCAGACCGAGCGGGTTCGGTGGCAGGGTGTTTGATTTTCTAGCCTCGCTCAGACTGGCGGTTCTGCTTTTGACAACCATGGGCCTGGTGTGCATCGCGGGCACCATCTATGAGTCCAGCTACACAGCCCGTTTGGCCCAGAGGCTGGTATACCGGACTCCCTGGTTCGATTTCCTGATCGTCATGATCTTCCTGAATGTGCTGTTCGCCACACTGGCACGTTTCCCATGGAGGCTCATCAAGACTGGATTTGTGATCACTCATCTGGGTGTGATGACATTGCTCTTCGGTGCGCTGGTCTCGCATCGTTATGGAGTTGAAGGGCAGATGATGCTCAATGAAGGGGAAACCCGGGATCGCATTCAGCTCTCGACCTCGTTCATTGGGATCCAGAAGATCGGGGATCCAATCCGCCATCGTTTCGATGCAGTCGAGGTGGAATGGGGGCATCCAAGCCCGGAGAAACCCCAGGTCTATGATTTCAAGGATCTGGGCCTGAAAGCCATTGTGACCGGTTTTTTTCCGGACAGCGAATGGGTTGAGGCCTGGAAGGATAACGGCCCGGAGGAAAACCCGGCAATCCATTTCGCGATTGAAAACAGCGGAATGGGCCAGATGGCTGAAGGCTGGCTGGCTCCGAATATGCCTTCATCTCAGAGCATGAATCTGGGTCCGGCATCGATTACAGCGCGTGAAATGCTCGATCAGGCGCATCTGGAACACGAACTTTCTGCGGTTCCCTCCCCTGCCACCAGCGAACTTGGATTTCTCCAGATCAAAGTCAAAAAAGATGGAAGGATTCAACAGATCGATGTCCAGCAGGCCATGAAAGCGCCGGTGGTGATCGAGAATACCTCCTGCTCCATCAAGGTGCTTGAGCAGATGAATGCCGCCTATCTCAATGAGAGCGGTGTGCTCGTGAATGATCCCTCCAGGCCATCGAATCCCCTGGTCATCTATGAGGTTTATCAGAACGACGAGCGCATCCTTCCAAGAGAAATCGAGTACGCAAACTTCCCGGACTTCGGGATGATGCATGCCCAGGGGGAAGTGGAGTCTCCAGTTGAAGCGACCTATATCCCCGGGAAAAATGCAAAATCATCGAATGCCGAATTTGCTCTGCTGATTGGCCCGGCCGACCAGCTGCACTGGAAGGTCACAACCAGCGCAGGCGAAGCCTCCAGCGGCCCGATCGCCCTGGGAAAAGCCATCCCGATGCCGATGATGACCGCCGGCATGAGCCTGGTGGTCGATCAGTTTTACAAGCGCGCCTGGCGTGAGGAAAATCTGGTGCAGAAGCCGATCAAAAAGGGTGAATTCGGAACCCGTGCCGCCCGCCTGGAGCTGCAGGACCAGAATGGAAACCAGGCCCAGGTCTGGGCCGAAATGTATACTTCCCGCGAGGTCGTTCTGGGTGGGAATCGTTATCAGATACGTTACCAGAACGACGAACAGCCCCTCGGGTTTGCCATCCAGCTCAAAGATTTCAGGCTCCGCCATTACCCCGGCGGGGAGGTTCGCCCGATGAGTTATGAGAGCGATGTCAAAGTGATCAGCCAGGCGGAGAACGGCGAATCCCTGGTCCGTGACAACATCACCATCCAGATGAATGAACCACTCGATCATGGGGGATTCCGGATCTTCCAGTCGAGCTATATCGACCAGCCGCGCGGGGATCCGCGGATATCGATTTTTTCGATTGCTCATGATCCAGGCGTCAATATTATTTACCTCGGCTCGATTATCCTGTGCGTGGGCATTGTGATCATGTTTTATGGAAAACCATACATGAAAAAGCTGGAGTCCCGCCGAGCACAAAGGAAAGTGGAGGTTGGTGTTTAATGAACCGGATGTTATCGATGATTTCAAAGCGGCTGCCATTCCTGATCGGATTCTGCGCGCTGGCTGTATCCATCGGCCTGCCGGCGCAGGCTGGACCGGCTCCGGCTCCTTTTGATTACACTCTGCTGCAGCAGCTGTCCATTCACGAAGATGCACGGTCCAAACCTCTGGACACATTTGCCCGCGAAACCATGCGGCTCATCACCAGCCGTGAATACTGGCCCGAATCCAAAGTGAAGAGCAATTTTCTGGCACGGGATCCGATGACTAACCTGCTTTCGATGCTGTTCGAACCCGATCAATGGAAAGACATCCCGGTGATTCATCTGGGCAGCGCCGATGTCAAGAAAACCCTCGGAATCGACCCGATGCAGGAATGGGCCTCCTACAACGATCTCAAAAACAACTCCGCCTTTCGAGATGCCTTCAAAGAAATCATGCGGAAACAGCAGGTGGATGAAAAACTGAGCGACACAGACCACAAACTCGGCGATCTGCATGGAGTTCTGAACCGGATGGATGGAATATTTTACGGAACCGATCTGAAAATTGTTCCAATCAAGCAGGAGGGAAGCGAGGCTGTCTGGGTTTCACTGGATGAAATCTCCCGCCTGGAAAACAGTGATGCGATACGGACCGGTTTCCAGAACCTCATGAATGGGTTTCTAACCTCGGATCGCGAGCTGTTCAACAGCGGCACGATGGCATTGATCACCAATCTGCGGGAACGAGGCGGCGTGGACTACCCCACCGCGAAGGTTCTCGGTTATGAAATCGCCTACAACGAATTCAAGCCATTCCGCAAAGCCTGGCTGTTTCTCCTGCTGGGAACCATTCTGTTTGCTGTCTCGATGGGCCTGTCGAACCCAATGGCCTATTATGGCGCCTGGGCCATGACCTTGATCGGGTTTTTGCTCTCGTCTTATGGTTTGGGCCTGAGAGTTCTGATCGCGGGGCGGCCGCCGGTTTCCAACATGTATGAATCGGTGGTGTACATGGGCTGGGGAGTGCTCCTCTTCGCGGGGATCTTCGAGTTGGTTTACCGCCAGAAGATATTCGGCCTGTGTGGTGCCGCGATGGGTGTGATTGTGCTGACTCTGGCGGATATGCTGCCATTCGATCCCTCGATCAGCCCTCTGGTTCCAGTGCTCCGTTCGAACTACTGGCTGCTGATCCATGTGATGACCATTGTTATCTCTTACAGCGCCTTTGCTCTGGCGATGGGAATCGCCCATCTGGCGCTGTCATTCTATCTGTTTTCTCCTCATAAGAAGGATCTGATCCGGATATCGAACAATTTTGTGTATCGTGCCATCCAGGTCGGAGTTCTTCTGCTGACTGCCGGTACGATCCTCGGTGGGGTGTGGGCAAATGAATCCTGGGGGGCGTTTTCTGGGGCTGGGACCCCAAGGAAACCTGGGCTTTCATTTCAATTCTGGGCTACCTTGCACTGCTGCATGCCCGCTTCACCGGACTGGTGGGACCCTTTGGTGTCTCTGTCGGGGCAGTCATCGGGTTCCAGCTGATCCTGATGACCTGGTATGGAGTCAACTTTATTCTGGCCACCGGGCTTCACAGTTATGGTTTCGGGGCGGGAGGCCAGGGGTATGTTGCGGCCTACCTCGCGATAGAAAGCGCTTTTTTAGGATTGGTGGCATTCCGCTATAAGTTCTTTGGGGATTCACTTCGGACCCTGCTGCAACGAGAATCGGACACAAAGAAGCCTCACAAAGGCACTGGCGGCCCGGCCCAGCCCGAGACAGCCACCTGAAGGAATTGAGGACATGCCCCTTGAAAAAGAGGATCACAACCTGAGGCACTCGCCCGCCACCCATGCCGTGGCTGTGACGGGTTATGTCTACCAGAAGGGGAAATTCCTTGTCCTGAAACGGGCCAACCAGCCCCTGATCTGGGCTCCGCCCGGCGGGCGGTTGAAGCTGGATGAAGACCCCCATTCCGGGGTCCTCCGGGAGGTCCATGAAGAGACTGGGCTGAATGTTCAGGTGGTCTCTCTGGTGGATTACTGGTTTGGTGAAATCGGGACCTATGGAAAGCTGCTGTCGCTGGATTTTCTGACTCTTTCCGAAAGCGATGATGTCCTGCTCTCGAATGAGCATACAGACTTTGCCTGGGCGACATTGGACGACCTGGAGCACGGAAACCCTCCCCTCGGGGAGGATCCCAGCAGCTTCAGGCTGTCGGATTTTCAGAAAGCCGCCTCGGAATGCCGACGGATGATGTACCTGATGCCCTCCCCACGGTGAGTGATCTCCGAGTGATATAGGGTCAGCTCACCCTGATATAAAACAAAGCCCCTCAGAACTGTGAATCTCCTGAAAATAATTGAAAAAACATTTTTTGAATAATGGCACAGCATCTGCGTCTACAAGGTGAAGAGAGGATTGAATGAGAAGGAATCCTCAAAAAAGAAACGAACCCACTCGCATGAGTGGAAGAGTCATCCGAAAAGAACGAAGGAGGGACAGGAAAATGAAGAAATCGTTAGTTGTCACAGGATTGGTTCTTGGTCTGGCATGTGCATTCGTGGTGTTTACACCTGGCATCGCCCAGGCCCATGGCTGGTCAATCGGGATTGGCCCCGGATACATCGGGGTCGGACATGGTCACGGTCACGGACATGGCGGTTATCATGGTGGATATTACGGTGGCGGTTATCATGGTGGATATCATGGCCACGGTCACTATGGTCCGGTTTACCATGGCGGGTATTACCCGGTCTACTCTGCACCTGTTTATGGTGGCTGCTATGGCCCATCCTGGGGCTTCAGCTACTGGGATTAAGACCCCAGATCAGACCGGTTCAAGAAATGTTTGACAGAAGAACCCCCGGGAAGCATCCCGGGGGTTTTTTTATGCAGATATTTCTCCTGGAATCAACGAACTGTGCTGGATGGATGGATTTTAACTCTGCTGATGCGTGCCCCGAGGCCGGCCAGTTTTTCTTCGATGCGTTCATAACCCCGGTCGAGGTGATAAACCCGCAATACCTCAGTGGTTCCCTGAGCGACCAGGCCGGAAATCACCAATGCAGCGGAAGCACGCAGGTCGCTGGCCATGACCGGTGAGCCGGAAAGGTGCTTCACCCCTCGAACAATCGCAGTATTGCCATTGATGGAAATATCCGCTCCCATGCGGTTCAGCTCACTGACATGCATGAACCGGTTTTCGAATATGGTTTCCCGGACAATGCTGGTCCCTTCCGCCAGACAGAGAACCGCCATCATCTGCGCCTGCAGGTCGGTTGGAAAGCCTGGATAAGGCAGAGTGACAATCTCGGTGACCGGTTGGATCGGTGAGGAACGCTTCAGAATGATGTTGTCAAGATTCCCATCGGATTCGACCGAGATTTCACAACCGGTCAGGCGCAAATCAGCCAGGAAAGCGGTCAAATCCCTGGCGCGGCAGCCACACACCCGGATGGCTCCCCCGCACAAAGCGCCTGCCGCAAGGTATGTCCCGGCTTCAATACGAT
The DNA here is from genome assembly GCA_001567115.1 of Candidatus Hinthialibacteria bacterium OLB16. Classification (GTDB taxonomy): domain Bacteria; phylum Hinthialibacterota; class Hinthialibacteria; order OLB16; family OLB16; genus OLB16. The sequence continues at coordinate 5,961 of LMZT01000039.1, forward strand.
CCGGGATGACCGAATAAGCCTCAGTCCGGAGCCGTTCAACTCCCTGGATGCGGATGGTCGAGGTTCCATGGCCTTCAATGCACGCCCCACCCGCTATCAGAAAATCCGCCAGATCGGCCACTTCCGGCTCACGAGCCGCATTTTCGATGCAAGTTTCACCCCGTGCCAGCACTGCGGCACAGATCACATTTTCTGTGGCGCCGACACTGGGAAACTCCAGGTTCACCAGGCCGCCACGCATCTGTGAAGCATCGGCGATGACATAGCCATGCTCCACGGTGATATTGACACCGAGGCACTCCAGCGATTTGAGGTGAATGTTGACCGGGCGTGCGCCGATCGCGCATCCTCCGGGCATCGAGACCCTCGCACGGCGGTGGCGGCCGATCAAAGGCCCCAGGACAAAGAAGGATGCCCGCATCTTCCGGACAAGATCATAAGGCGCTTCGGGCCAGCGAATCCGTGTGGGATCGATATCCAGGGACCGTTGTTCCGGGTGGTAACAGGTCTCCATTCCCATGCTGCACAGGAGCCGTTCCATCCCCTGGATATCGGCCAGGTCAGGGATGTTATCAAGCCGCAGGGGGCTGTCAAAAAGAATGGCGCCAGCATGATCGGCAGCGCGGCGTTTTTGGATCCGCTGATATGCACATCACCGGATAACAGAGGGCTTTTTTCGACTTGAATGGAATCCATAGCAGTGAAATCATAGCAGCTTTCAAGGCGCTTTTTGACAGGTATGACCCACTATGCCAGCAGCCACTGACACGGCCATCATCTCCCTCGACCTGTTTGCGATGCTCTCCGGAATGCTTGGCGGGCTGGCATTTCTGCTGTATGGCATGGAGCGTCTCAGCGAATCGCTCAAGCAGATGGCCGGGGATCGAATGCGGCGAATCCTGCTGCGCCTGGCAGGCAACCGCTGGATGGGGGTGCTGACCGGAGCCTCTGTCACCGCATTGATCCAGTCGAGCACGGTAACAACAGTCCTGCTGGTGGGATTCATGGCTGCCGGAGTGATGACATTGCCACAGGCTTTGTGGGTTATCCTCGGAGCCGATATCGGAACCACAGTCACTGCCCAGCTGATCGCTTTCAATATCACGCGATACGGGCTTTTTCTGGTTGCGGCCGGCTTTGCGGTCACATTCATCCTGCGGACAAATGGATTGCGCATGTATGGCGCCTGCCTGATGGGAGTGGGCCTGGTTTTTACGGGATGGATCTGATGAGCGATGCGATGAGCCCACTGCGGACCCATCCCTATTTTCAGGAGCTCCTGGCCACACTGGAGCATCCAGTGGCTGGAGTGGTCGCCGGGGCGCTGTTTACCGCCGCGATCCATGCCTCTGCCGCCACGATCGGGATCGCAATTGTCCTCGCATCCCAGGGGCTGATAACCCTCGAAACAGGAATAGCGATATCGCTGGGAGCGAATATCGGAACCTGTGTCACTGCCGGGCTGGCCGCCATTGGAAAATCCACCCCTGCGGTGCGTGCCGCTGCCGGGCATGTCCTGTTCAAGCTCCTGGGGAGTCTGATCGTTCTTCCTTTCATTCCTCAGCTGGCCTGGCTGGTGCAGTCCATTACGCCGGATTCCCCTGCGGGTGAATCAGTCGATGGGGTGCTGCATGGGGGCATTGCCCGTGAGATTGCAAATGCGCACACCCTTTTCAATGTGGGGCTGGCGCTGGCATTTCTCCCCTGGACCGAGCAGTTCGCCCGGCTGCTTGAATGGCTGATCCCCTGCCGTGAAGAGGAGTGTGAAGAAAATCCCGGACAGCCGCGTTACCTCGATCCAAACATGGTTCAGGTTCCTTCTCTCGCACTTGGACAGGTGCGCATGGAGGCGGGAAGGATGGGAGCATTGCTGGAAAAGATGCTGCATGAGGGGTTCGAGTCAGTGTATATGCTCGACCTTGAAAAGATTGGACAGGTGCGCCGCTGGGATGACTCCATCGATCACCTGTACCATGCGATGTCTGACTATCTGGCCATTATCAGCCGGAATGAATTGCCGGCGCCACAATCCCGGGCACTGCTGAATGCCATGAGTGTCATCGGGAACATGGAATCGATCGGTGATATCATCGAGACCAACCTCCATCACCTGGTCTATTCAGCTGCCGATCGAGGCATCAGCCCATCCCCTGAGGTTCGCCAGCGTGCCGAACCGATGGAAAAACTTGTCCATGCAGCGCTTCAGGATGCCATCCGGGCCTTTGTAAAGAATGACCCGGCTCTGGCGGACAAGGTGATCTCTCTGCAGGGGAAAGTCGATGAGCTGGATGAGCAGTTCAAGTTGTATTATCTCGGCCAGATCAGGGCATCTGGCGGAGAAAGCCGTGATGAACACACTT
>LMZT01000040.1 GCA_001567115.1 Candidatus Hinthialibacteria bacterium OLB16
TCCTCCTCGAGGCAGACAGGTCCTGCCAGCCCCTGAATGCGAAGCACTTTTTCCGATGAGACAGTCCCCACACGGCGGCAGGGGATGCCATGGAACAGCGATTCAAAGCCAGCCTGGTTTTCCGGGGAGACTGTGGCAACGAATCGTGAGGCGCTTTCGGAAAACAGGACCACATCATCCCGTTCGATCTGTTCCGCCATGGGAACCTCTGCAAGGTCAATGATGGCCCCCAGACCGCCTGCAAAAGCGGATTCAGCAAGGGTGACACCCAGCCCGCCATCCGAGCAGTCATGGCAGGAGCGAATCCAGCCACGGGAGGTTGCTTTTTCCAATGCCAGGTAGAGCGGCCAGGACTCATCGGTGCGCACAGTGGGAACCCGGTCTCCCACCTGGCCCAGGTCCGCCAGATATTCCGATCCCCCCAGCTCATCCCGTGTCCATCCAAGGACATAAACCAGATCCCCAGCCGTTTTGAAATCCATGGAAACAGCCAGGCGCACATCCGGCAGGATGCCGATGGCGGTCACCAGCAGTGTGGGGGGAATGCTGATCTTGAGCGAGCCGAGCCGGAAATCATTTTTCATGCTGTCCTTGCCTGAGATCAGCGGCACTTTGTATGCCAGGCACAGGCGTTGAAGCCCTTCACAGGCCCGGACCAGCTGAGCCATTTTATAAGCGGCATCCGGGTTTGTGGCGGAAGGGACTGGATCCGGCCAGCAGAAATTGTCCAGCGCTGCGATTCTTTCGAGCGGAGTTCCAACCGACAGCAGATTCCTGATGGCTTCATCGACTGCATTCTCAGCCATGGCTTCTGCATCCAGATCACTGTAGCGCGGGATAATGCCACATCCGACAGAAACACCCTCCATTCGATCGAGCAGCGGGCGTACAACCGCCGCATCTCCCGGGCCATCCCCGCAAACACCCTGGAAGGGTTTGAGAGCCGATCCACCCTGAACCTCATGGTCATACATCCGGACAATCGGCTCCTTGCTGCAGACATTCAACCGCGACAGGATCGATTTGAGGCGTTGACCGGGAGGATCTGACTCCGGGAGGACCGGCGCTGACAGCACCGGCGGAATCCAGACTGCTGGCAGCTCCATCACCGGCCAGCCATGGTGAAGAAAATCCAGATCGAGCAGAGCCACAGGCTGATCCCGGTAAAAGACTTCGAGGTATCCGCTGCTGGTGAACTCACCCAGATCGCTGGCCTCGACCGATCGCCTGCGCGCCAGCTGCTCAAAAGCCTCCCACTTTTCCGGCGGGACCACCATTGTCATGCGCTCCTGAGCTTCGGATACAAAAATTTCCCAGGGAGCCAGCCCCGGATATTTCAACGGAGCTCGATCGAGATGAATCCGGACTCCCCCTGAAAGGGTTGCCATTTCTCCAGTCGATGAAGACAACCCTCCCGCACCATTGTCTGTCAGTGTCCGGTACAGCCCGAGATCCCTGGCTTCCAGGATGAAATCGAGGACCTTGCGCTGGGTGATCGGATCCCCTATCTGGACAGCAGTGACAGGTGAGTCTGCATGAAGCACCTCCGAACTGAAGGTGGCTCCATGAATGCCATCTTTGCCGATCCGTCCACCGATCATGACAGCGCGATCACCCGGCAGGACTTCCTTTTTTTCGCCCGGCTCCCCATCCACAATCGATGGAAGCAATCCGCCGGTGCCGCAGAAAACCAGGGGTTTTCCGACAAACCGATCATCGAAAATGACCGCTCCATTGATATCGGGAATGCCTGAGGTATTCGCTCCATCCTGAACACCACGGTGAACTCCCCGCATGATCCGTTTGGGATGGAGCAGAGGCGGCGGGAGCTCGCGATTCCAGCCGGGAGGGCCAAAACAGAAGACATCCGTGTTGAACAGCAGACGGCAGCCTTTGCCGGTGCCCAGTGGGTCTCGATTGACTCCCACAATGCCGGTCAAGGCACCGCCATACGGGTCGAGAGCGCTTGGTGAATTGTGCGTTTCAACCTTGACTGTCAGGTGGTAATCCTCTGTAAAACGGACCGCGCCGGCATTGTCATGAAAAACCGAAACCAGCCAGTCTTTTTCCTTCTCCAGAGCCGATGTGGTATCCTTGATGGTGGTCCGAAACAGGTTCTCGATCCGCCGTGTCCGGCCGGTTTCATCGGTGTATGAAACATTGCTTCCAAAAATTTTATGTTTGCAGTGCTCCGACCAGGTCTGGGCAAGGACTTCCATTTCCACATCGGTCGGATCGCCCGGCAACCCCTTTTCCTTTCGGAGCGCCTGAACATCGGCGCGCTCAAAATAACCCCGGATCGCTTTCATTTCTTCGAGAGTCAAAGCCCAGGTATTCCGGCGGGAAAGATCTTCGAGTTCCGGGTCGCTGATATCCAGCCGCCAGGTGCGCACCGGCGGGGATTCAGGCAGGTGCACCCGTGGGATTCTGGGGGGGAAGCCTCCCCGAGCCGGGATATCCTCCCGTGTGTGAATACGGGCCTCTTCGATCAGGTTGTTGGCCAGCAGGCCTTCAGCCAATCGCTCGGCATCACCCCGTGAAAGGGTCTTTCCATACAGCGCATAGGCGGTGGCGACAAAAACAGTCCGGTCGGAACACTCATGGCGGTTGAGATCATCCGCGAGAACCTCGGAAGCGGTCAGACCGACATTATCTGTCACGCCCGGGCGGAATCCGACCTCGATCCAGAAATCCCAATCACGCAGGAGGAGGTCATCCACAGTTGAAACCTCCGCTACCGGATCGGCGAATATCTCACGGCTCAGGCGTGTCAAATCCTGCGCATCCAGTTCCAGGTCGATGGAGTAAATATCCACGACACGGACTTCGCCGACCTGGATTCCGAGTTCTTCAGCAGCTCGAGCGATGATTCCCTGACCGCGGGAATCGACCAGATCGGCGCGCGTGGTCACCTCAATTCGGTGGGGCATGAAAACATCCTCCTTGGTGGGACTTTCATACCCGATTCTTCTTCCCCGGTCCAGCAGGTCCCCCAGAGAGGGGATTTCCAGCCCCTCCCTGGGCACATCATGCTGTGCCCCTGCAGAAAGAGGGTGATTCCCCTTTGTGGATGTATGGCCGCCGAATGGCATACTGTTTCTCATCGGAAAATGGAAAGCCACGGGCGGGGGCTTCCGTCGTCGGCTCGGGTAGGCTGTGGTGCCCTGATATCAAAAGCCAGTAACTGTGGATGTCCCTTGTTTCGTCTTGATTGCCGGGTGAATATCTGATTGATTTAACTGAATCAACAAATTCCCTCCCCGGCAGATGAAGGGGAATGACTGAAAGGGTTATGAAATATGGTCCAGCGATTTGCTTGTGATGACGAACCGACACCACGGGATAATGGGCTTGCTCCCCGCTTGCTGAAAGCCAGGACAATCCTTCTCACCGGAGAGATCGACCATGAATTGGCCGAAAGAGTTGTGGCGCAGCTCCTGATCCTCGATGCAGAATCCCATGACCCGATCCGGATGATTATCACATCCAATGGCGGACATATCGAATCGGGATTTGCGATTTATGATGTCATGCGCTTCATTGAATCGAAAATCATTACAGTCGGAGCCGGATGGGTGGTCAGCATGGCTGTGCCGATCCTGCTTGGCGCCCAGAAAGAAAACCGGCTCAGCCTTCCCAATACACGTTTCATGATTCACCAGCCGATCGGGGGAGTGGGAGGCCAGGCAACCGATGTCCGTATAGCCGCTCAGGAAATCATCAAGATCCGCGAACGGATCAATCACCTTCTTGCCGCCGAAACCGGCCAGCCACTCGAGAAGATCGCTGCTGATTCCGATCGAAACTTCTGGTTGAGCGCCGAGGAAGCCCGGCAGTATGGGCTTGTGTCCCGGATCATCCAATCCGCCCGGGATATCTGATCATCCCTGATGTGTGTCGAAAGGTGGGGGAGGGAACACCTCCCCCATTTTCAGCAGTTCTGATCCGGTTCGATCCTCTCAGAACACCTTTTTGATTGATTTATCCCGCTGATCCCAGACTTTTTCTTTCAACTCTCTCCACCCCAGAAGGTGGATATTTTCCTTTTTGATGAATTCGGCCAGGCGAGGATCCGTGAATATGCGGTACTGCTGGTCTCGAGACCAGTGGCGGCTTGTGATGTGCTCGAGTTCCTCGCCTTCTTTCCCGAGATGGAGGATCAGCAGGGTCACCCCCGGCTTCAGATCGGACAGAGTTTTGCAGTAGTTGTCGAACCCTTCCTCGATGGTTTTTCCACTCTTTTCATCCATGATCAGCTTGTCGATCAGAGGAAATCCCGCCTTGTCCAGTTTGTCGGCCACTTCACGGGTGTAATATGGAAGGATGATCTTCGGGCTTCCATTCCCCATCGGCGTGAGTAGGCGAATGTCATGAATGG
>LMZT01000041.1 GCA_001567115.1 Candidatus Hinthialibacteria bacterium OLB16
CGATCATGGGTTGCGCCTCTGGTCTCTGATTGTCCTGGAGCACTGGCAGAGGCTGTACCAGGATTCCCGGGCCGCTTGATGCAGGTTGGTGGATTATCCCTTCATATAGGCCGATAACAGGTCGATCTTGGCAGCCAGGTCGTTCCAGTCGATCATTTCGATAGAGCTGTGTATGTAGCGTGTGGGGAGGGAAATGGTGATGACTTTGACCCCTTCACGCACCCTCTGAATCGCTCCGGCGTCGGTTCCGCCGCGTGGCAGGATATTATGCTGAAACTGGATTTTCTTTTTTCCGGCAAGCGCCTCGAATTCTTTGAGCAGAGCATGGTCGGATATCACTGAACCATCCATCACAGTCAATCCGACCCCTTTGCCCAGCTGGGTGATCTGATCCCGGGCTTCGATCCCGGGTGTGTCGAGCGCCAGAGTGGTATCCAGAGCGATTGCAATGTCAGGAGCGACTCCATATCCGGATGTCTGTGCTCCACGCAGGCCGACTTCCTCCTGAACAGTGAAGACCGCATAGGTGTCGTCACGGTTCGCCCCTGATTTTTTGAGTGATTGGATCAGGGAATACACGGCTGTACGATTGTCCATCGACTTCCCACTCACCCGTTTTCCGATCCGGGTGGTTTCACGCTTCAGGGTTACCATATCCCCTGGAGTGACAATCTTGCGAATCTCTTTGGCGCTCAATCCGGCATCGATGAACAGATCATCGACTGCCAGAGCCTTTTTACGGTCATCCTCGGTCTGGACATGAACTGGTTTGGTCGAGGTGGTCATCACTCCATCGAGCACTTCCTTGCCATGAACCTGGACCTGCTGAATCAGGCAGTTTCTCGGGTCATGGCCCCCGACAGGATTGAGCCGGATAAAACCATTGTCGTCGATGAAGCGGACTATAAATCCGATTTCATCCATGTGGGCGGAATACATGACCTTGCGCGGCTTCCGGGCCTGGCCCGGCCGGAATGCGATCAGATTTCCCATCGCATCGACTCGAACTGCCTCAACAATACCCTTGAGTTCCCGCTCCACAATGGCGCGGATCTGTTCTTCGCGGCCAGGAATTCCCGGGGCTTCAGTCAGCTCTTTGAGTAGTTCGAATGACATGCCAATCTCCTTTCAGGTGTCCGGCAAGAGGGTCAATTTATCACAGATCAGGCAAGGTCAGGATCGTAGCCGATTCCTGGGCTTTATGCACTTCGACCGTATCGCCTTCTCCCAGGTGGATCCAGCCTGGATCATTGTCGACAGCAACCAGCGCCGGTCCTCTCACAACCTGGACCTGGATTCGTGCATTTTCGTTCAATACAAGGTGATCCACCGGTTCAGTGCTGTTATTGAAAGCCAGCCCGATCCCCACCTGGAAAATGCTGTGCGTGATGCTTCGGTAATAGGCTGTGCTTCCAAAAGGTGTCGCCACGATCAATCCATCACCGATTATTTCGCTGCTGTGTGGTTGCCCATTGATTTCAACACGATAACGCACCGCGCTGGTGATCATTTCATTATGGAAATTTACATCATTGAGCGCATGAAGACGGGAGGTGCCGGTGACCGCCACCAGCTTCATCTGGGGGACTTCGACCAGGTCACCCGATATCAGCTTCTCGAAAAGGATTTCAGCCTTGTGATCATGAATTTTCCGTGAGGTCTCTGAAAAGCGTAAAGGGAGTTTCGGGATGGTGGGATATTTCCTCTCAGCAGACAGCAAAGTGCCATCCCCCCCAACAGAAATGACCACCTCCGGGGACTGGTCGTCACGGATCAATCCATACACCGGTAAAAGGGCCTCCACTGTATTGAGAGATTTTCCAACCAGTGCGACCTTCATGGTTTCTTCCTTTGTTCCCCCCTCAGGAGATGCTGGATCCATCGACAGACCTGATCCGCCTGGAAATGGTGGCAGATTGCTCGGTGGGAAGGTAGTCGTCTGAAAAAAAGCAACGGGGCGATGCTTCTGGCTCGCCCCGTGCCTGCAAGATCCTCCTTCGGAGAATCTCTCTCTTAGCGATAATTTCCGGGATCCTTGCCGCCGGTATCGTCCTCCTCACCTTCCTGGCGGTCCGGGAAGGTTCCGGTATCGTCATCACGATCATCCAGGCCTTCTCCCCGGTTTCGGTCAAATTCAATGCCACCCTCAGAACCTCCGCCGGGTCCACTCCCCTGAGTGGATTTGATCGTGCTTTCGACCATGGCCCCATTCGGTTCAATATCGAGAATGTCTCCGTCTTCAAGAAGGCGGCGGCTGCTTCGGGTTACAGGGTCAAGGATCGCAACTTTCCCACGGTTCACTCTGAATGTGACTTTGAACTTCCCATGTTGAACCGCGGGCAGAACTCGTGCGCCAAAATTGGTTCCACGAACCGCGGCAACAGCTGTGGGTGTCTGGACCTCAAAGCGCTCAGAGTTTGTGTCGATCTTTCGGACATTGGAAATCACCTCGCCTCGCTTGATTCCAATACGGATATTTTCCGCGCCGCTGGCGATGTCTTTGAACAATTCGGAGACTTCGACGATAGATTGCGCCTTGATATCCACAGTGGACTGCTGTGGTTCTCCACCACCGGGCTGGCCCTCTTTTCCCTCGATTAAAAGCTTCACACGTGAATTGGGACCGGTAATGATCCGGTCACCAGCCGCCAGGCGGGTCTGATTCACCTGAACCTGGAGGCGCTGGGTGCTCCCTTTCTTCACATGGGCCGCAATTCCACCGGCTTCGATCACCAGCGCTGTCAGGTCCTCGGCGTAAACACCCGGCAGCAGTACAAAAATGGCCAGCAAACCACTCAGCCAAACCCATTTTGGCATGTTCAATCTATCCTCCAAAGGAAATCGGGGATCAATCAATAAAAAGCAGTATAGCGATTTTTGTCTCAGCCGGCAGCAGAAACTTTATGATGTTCCGGTCAGGTCTTTCAGGGCAGCTTCCGCACGTGTTCTGAAATCATCGAATTCGGTCGGCTTTTCAAATCCGACAATCACTGCATCCACGCACTTGAGGCCCAGCACGAAGCGAATGGATTGGTTTTTCTTTTCAGGGTCATCACGGAATTCTCCCTCGCCGATCAGCTTCATTCCCGTGACACCCTTTCCATTGGCATGCATCTTTTCAAGGATCGGGACAACCTGTTCGGGTGTTCCATCCATTTTTACCCCAAAGGGATTGATCCGTGTGTGGACAGCATCGACCCATGGATGTTCCGCGGCGACTTCCAGGGCAGGCAGTGCATGGACAGAAACTCCATGCGCACGAATCTTCCCGTTTTCCTTTGCTTTTGCGAGAAGATCCATCTGGCTGGCAAGTTTTTCAGGCCAGTCGGCATCGGTGACACAATGCAGGTGAACCAGGTCGATATAATCGGTTCCAATTTCGGAAAGGAAACGATCGACCAGCACATCCGCCGCAAGCCGTTCCTGTTCCGGGAGCCCACCCTCTCGCCACCAGATTTTCGACACAATGACAAAATTTTCCCGTGGGATTCCTTTGAGAGCCGGAAGGATATCCTGATGGCTTCCATAAAGGTCAGCCATGTCAAAATAGTTGACTCCCTGTTCGTAGCAGTAACGAAGCAGCGCACGGAATTTCCAGTCACCAAGGCGGGTCTGGTTCGAGCGCCGATGCCACCCACGCATCCCGGTTCCCATTCCGACTCGGGAAACCTTCAAGCCGCTTTTCCCAAGCTGGACTTTTTCGATGGCGCCGGACACTTTTTTGCTGAGGGTTCTTCCGCCAGTACCGGAGAGGATTGGGCCAGGAGACCGGTCGCTCCGGCGATAGCGGTGCTGATAAAATCGCGACGTTTCATGTGTAAAAACTCCTGCAGAATTTCATTCAGAGCTTACACGAAATAAGGAGAGACGTGAACCATTTACTGGGATCTGCTGGAGGTCAATGCCGGAAACCAGGTTGCCGTCTTGTTGCAAATTCTGAACTTTTTCCACCAGTTTATTGATCTCTTCCACTGTGTCTGAGCCAAGCGAAACCCGGGCAACCTTGCGCCCCCTGGAAATCAGCGCCTGATAGTCACCAAGCGCTTGAGAACGGAACAAAACTGAAAAACCATAAGGCTCCCCGGGGATCGGGAGTTCTTCCTGATCCTGAACCAGCTGAATGAAAAGGCCGGTATTTGGCCCACCTTTATGGTACTGGCCGGTGGAATGGAGGTATCTTGGCCCATATCCGCAGGTAGTCGCCAGGCAGAAACGCCGCATGAAAACACGCCTCAATTCTTTCAATGCAGCATCCGCTTCAGGCGTCTCACGTGTGTATGCCAGCAATGCGATGAATTGGCCCGGTGCTGCCGTTTCAAGGAGCGAATCGAGCGACCAGGAATCTTCGGGGTGCGGAAGCATGCCGGTCTGCTTGTATTCAGCAATGACTTCACCGGTCAGGCGCTTGGCCTCCTGAACATCGGGCTGGTCGAATGGCTGGATTTCCAGAAAATGACTGACTACACCAGTGGCGAACTCCCACCGATAAAACTCGGCTCCCAGGTCGAGCAGGTCATCCATTTCAAGCTTCATGACCGGATGGCCTGCATTTGACAACAACCCCAAAGCTTCCTCGAAAGTGTCATTGCCCTTTTCATGAATTGAGACAAAAGCACGGTCAAACCCATAAAATGAGACCGACTCGACCGGCTCCATGGCGATTGGCAGGATTCCTTTGTCTTCCTTGCCTGTGCTTTCGGCGATTAACTGTTCGATCCAGAGTCCAAGGCTCTCCAGTTTGGGATCGAGGACCAGAGTCAGCTTGTCTCTGCCAACTGCGGCGCAGGCAGTCATAAACAGCCCCAGTCTCGCTCCAGGATTGGCCAGAACGTCCTCCCTCCGGCAGGCATCCACCATTCGGCAGGCGCGTCTGAGGATTTCCTCCACATCCACTCCGATCAGCAAGGCGGGAACGATGCCAAACAGGGACAAAGCGGAATAACGTCCTCCAATTTCCGGGCTGTTGATGAAGGTATCAGCAAATCCTGATTCAGCCGCCAGCTCCACCAAGCTGGTCTCCGGATCTGTTATTGCTATGAACTGCTGGCCGGGATCTTTTCTCTCCTGCGAAACCAGATTCCAGAAGTGCTTGTAGCCACTCATGACTTCAATCGTTCCACCTGATTTGCTTGCGGCAATAAACAGTGTGGAAGGCAAGTTAATGATCTCAGTGACCGAACGGACCCAGTCTGGCGAGGTCGAATCGAGTACATGCAGACAGGGATGATTGGGCAGCTGGCCGAAAATTATCTTGAATACCTCCGGGCACAGGCTGCTGCCGCCCATCCCGAGCAGGACAACATCTGTCAGCCGGTTCCCGTGCAGCCGGTCGATTCGAGACTTCAGTTCAGGAAGATCCTGCAAAGTTTCGCTGGCAACTTCCAACCAGCCCAGGCGATCTGTAATTTTAGTTGGGTCCGGCCTCCAGACTGTGTAATCACGGCTCCAGATTCGGCTGACAACTTTTCTGTCACAAAGTTTTTGCCGGGCGATATCAAAGGCTTTCTGAATATCTCCCGGCAGACAGTGGTAATCCTGGTCTAGTTCAGACATGCGGTGACTCCTTGGATGATTTAGGATACAGAAACAGGTGCGGGAATTTCAATCACGATTCTCAGAAATTTTCTTCCAGTTCCTGGACTTTGCTCAAACGGCGGATATGGCGCTCTTCACCCGAAAAAACAGCCTTGATGAAAGCGGTGACAATCTCACGGGCCAATTCGCTCCCGATGATGCGCGCTCCCAGGCAGAGAACATTCATATTGTCATGTTCGACTCCCTGGTGCGCGCTGTAGGTATCATGGCAGATGCCGGCGCGAACCCCGCGGACCTTGTTTGCCACCACACAGGCACCGACTCCACTCCCGCACAGGACAATGGCTCGATCCACATCGCCTTTCTGTACAGCCCGGGCAGCCTTGATGGCAAAATCGGGGTAATCATCGAGTGCCTCGTATTGGTAAGCCCCCAGATCAGTGACCCGGCAGCCGAGTGACTCCGCCAGGCGGATCAAATCGGCCTTAAGGGGAAATCCTCCATGATCCGCTGCAACCGCAATGTGTAACATTTGCCACCTCTTTCGAAAAATAACTTGTCGGTACCGGTATATATATACCAGAAAACGAGGTAGACACACCCCCTGAAAAAAAGCTCAGTTTCTGATAGAAGGCTGGTGATAATATGTACAGCAGCCTATTTTTCATTCAGGATTCAGGTATGACCACAGCGCTCTCAGCCGACTGCACACTTCTGATTGTGGATGACCAGGAAGACCATCGCCTGCTGCTCTCCCATCTTCTTTCCATGTCTTCCAGCAATTATCTGGTGGAATCCTGCAGTGATGGCAAATCAGCCCTGGAGTTTCTGGAAACAGCGGAGTTCGATTGCATCTTTCTGGATTATGATTTACCGGATACGAATGGGATTGAAATTCTCCGCCATATTCTTTTACGAAACCCGGACCAGGGGGTTATCATGGTGACTGCCCGCGGCAATGAGGAACTGGCCGTCGAAGCCATGAAAAGCGGTGCGGCCGATTACCTTGTCAAAGGCAATCTGAAACGTGAAACCATCGATCGTGCCCTGATGCGTGTGCTGGAAAGAAAACGCCTGCGTGAGGTGATCCGTGACCAGGAAAAGCGCCTGATGGAGGCAGAGCGCCAGCGTGTGATGATGCAGAGCATCGGCGCCACATGCCACCATTTCAGCCAGCCGGTGACATCGCTTCTCGGACGGCTCGAAATCCTCCTGGCCAGCAATCCGCCATTGAATGAAAAACAGCTGGCTCTTCTGAAAGATTGCCTGGCTTGCACTCAGAATATGACAGAGCTTCTCGCTCAGTTTCAACGTGTCCACAATTACCGGACTGTCCCATACACAAGTAATACAGAAATTCTCGATATCACGTAAAACCCCTCCTCAAATCTGCCTGAATAATGTAAAGTAGTTCCAGATTATGATTATGGGGGGGGCGATGCCCCCTGGCTGCTTTTTCCGTCTTTGAAAAAACAAAAGGGAGGGTGTCCTCATGTCCGATAAACCACATCAGAAACCTGATTTCCAGGGAGTTGCCAGAAGCTCGATGGAGGAGCATGACAAGCTGCACCAGACTATCGGGGAATTGCGTGCGTGCGCAGAACAGGCAAAGTCATCACAACAGGAAAAGCACCTCGAAGCCTTGGGGGAATGGCTCAAGGAGTTCAAAGTCATTATGCGCAGGCACATGGATTTCGAGGAAGCCGATGGTTTCATGAGGCCGGTGGTTGAAATTCGGCCGACACTGGCCGGTCGTGTCGAAGAAATACGCGCGGAACATGACCAGGTCTGGGAGACCCTCAATGAGCTGATTGGTGCGATTGATAATCCCGGCCAGTCCTCTTTCTGGCCTCGTGATGTTCCCGATGCCACCCTCGCGCTTCTGGATCAGATCATCCACCACGAGGAGAAGGAAAACACGATTATTCTGGATGTTTTTATTGACGATGTCGGGACCAAGGATTGAAAATCAGGTTTTATGATCCTGAATCCCTGTCCAGCCTCGGAGGGTTTTGCGGGGAAGCAGGCAGGTTTGTTCGCCTGGCCATGCCAAAACACTCTGTGTGAATCGCCTGCAGATGTTCCAGTGGGCGAGTAGACAAATCTCAGAACCTCAGGAACAATCTGAGTTCCCGGGTTGAGTTTTTTTTCAATTTGCTTTTCATAAAAGGAGATCGAGCCGTGGCGACTAAAATCGGGATTATCGGGACTGGTGGTATCGCTGAATTCCATCTCCGGGGTTACAAGCGGGCCAAAGATGTCGAGCTGGTGGCCTGTTGTGACGTGATGGAGGATCGGACACGCGCCTTTGCCGAAAAGAATGGCTTTGCAAGGCACTATACCGACTACCGCAAGATGATGGCTACTGAGGATTTGGATGGGATCAGTGTCTGCACCCCGAATTACGCCCACAAGGAGCCGACCATTCTTGCCTTGAAAAGGAATGTCAGTGTCCTCTGTGAAAAGCCGATCGCCATGAATGCCCGTGAAGCCCGTGCGATGGTGGAGGCCTCCCAGAAATCCAAAGGGGTTTCTGACCATCGGCCAGCATTTTCGCTTCGACCCGAAAAATCAGGCCCTCAAAAAGATGATCGATGCCGGGGATCTGGGTTCGATTTACTATGGGCGCTCCCATTCGACCCGGCGTGTCGGCATTCCCGGCTGGGGAGCTTTTCATATCAAGGAAAAATCTGCAGGCGGACCGATGATCGATATCGGTGTGCATGCCCTCGATCTGACACTCTGGCTGATGGGATTTCCCGGGATCGATTCTGTCACCGGCCAGACTTATACCAAGTTTGGCAATACAAAAGAGCAGTACCACACATGGGGCAAACTGGACCCGAAAACATACACGGTTGAAGACTTCGCCTGCGGCATGGCTCGTTTGTCCAATGGGGCCACCCTTCTGATCGAATCGGCCTGGGCAACCCACACCGAGAAGGAAGTATTCCTGCAGGTGGTCCTGGGGGATAAAGGGGGTGTGAGCGCATACCCACACAAAGCCTACACAGTCCGCAATGGCAACCATATTGATATCGAGTTTTCCCAGCTCCCGGAGGTCGAACCTCACGAAGAAGAGGTGCTCTGGTTTGTCGACTGCATTCGTGGCGAAAAGGAGATCGTGGTCCATGCCGAGGAAACCTACCAGACCATGCAGCTCATCGATGCGGTTTACAAATCCTCGGAGACTGGAAAAGAAGTCACCATCAAAGACCACATGCCGATCCCAGGCAGAACGAAAGGGAAGTAATCCATGAGTGAGCAGGGTGGCGGCTGGTTCCGCAAAATCCTTGGAGGGAAGGCACCCGGGACCGAAGCCCAGGCTGAGAAGCCGGCGGAAGAGACAGTAAAGAAAAGCTTTTTTGCCAAGGTTCGCGACCGGCTGACAAAGACCAAGACAACCTTGATCTCGCAGACCCTGTCCATTTTCCGCCGCAGGGGGAAAGTGGATGAGGCCCTGCTGGAAGAGATGGAAGAGTGCCTGATCCAGGCTGATGTCGGTGTGGAAACATCGATTCACCTGATTGATTCGATCCGGCAGAGGGCGCGCAAACTGCCCTCCAGCGAGGAAGCTGACTTCGAATGGCTCCGTAAAAATTTCCATGACCTGATTCTCGAGGAGATCGGTGCCGAGCCTCCCCAGTTGCACCTGCCCGATCCACTCAATGTCATTTTGATCGTGGGTGTCAATGGAACCGGCAAAACCACCACGATCGGCAAGCTGGCGAATCGGCTGCGGAACGAAGGCCGCTCGGTTATCATCGCTGCCGGGGATACATTCCGTGCTGCCGCCATTGACCAGATCCGCATCTGGGCGGAACGCTCCGGGTGCGAGATCATTGCCGGTGCCGATGGGGCCGATCCCGCCTCGGTCGTTTTCAATGCCATCGCCGGCGCCAGGAGCCGTGGTGTGGATGTGGTCATCATCGATACTGCCGGCAGGCTCCACAATAAAACCAACCTGATGAAAGAGCTCGAAAAGATCGGGCGGATTATCGCGCGGGAGATTCCGGGCGCCCCCCAGGAAACACTGCTGGTGCTGGATGCTTCCACCGGGCAGAATGGCCTTTCCCAGGCCAAACTTTTCCAGGAAATTGTGCCGCTGACCGGAATTGTTCTGACCAAACTGGATGGAACCGCCAAGGGTGGAGTGACCATTGCTGTCCGCAAACAACTGGGGATACCGGTCAAATATGTGGGCCTCGGGGAGGGTCTTGAAGACCTCGAGCCATTTGACCCCGGTTCTTTTGTCGATGCACTTTTTGTCGAAGCTCAGGAGGAAGAGGATTCCAGCAGCTCCACATCCTCTTCTGCATAAAAGGAACAAGAACATGAGACAGATGCGAAGAGAATTTCTGGCGACACTCAGCGGAGCGGCCCTGGCTGCTACAATCAACTCCGGCAGCAGTTTCGGCCAGGATAAAAAATACCGGGCCTGCATTATCGGAGACTGGAAAGAAGGCCAGTATGGCCATGCCATGCATCGAGCTTTCTCCAGATTGCCGCAGGTCGAGGTCGTCGGGCTGGCCGACCCCCATGAAAAAGCCCGCGCCAAATTTGGCAAGGAAAGCGGGGCGGCACGAACCTATGCGGATTATCGTGAGATGCTGTCCGCAGAAAAGCCGGATCTGGTTTCGATTGGCCCGCGATTCTCCATCCGCCATAAAGAGTATCTCCTTGCAGCCGCCGAAATTGGGGCCCATGGATACATGGAGAAACCTGTTGCGGTCGATCTGGCGGAAGCGGATGAAATGGTTCAGGCAGTCGAGTCGAAGAATCTGAAATGGGCGGTAGCCCATCAGAAGCGGATGACTCCCCTGATTGCACACACCCGAAAAATGGTTTTCGAGGAAGGGCTGATCGGCGAAATTCTCGAATTAAGAGCCAGGGGCAAGGAGGACCGGCGTGCCGGCGGGGAAGATCTGCTGGTGCTTGGCACTCATATAATGGACCTGCTCCTTTACTTCCTCGGCAGACCTCAATGGGTGATGGCTGATATTACCGTGGATGGCCGCCCTGCCCGCAAGGAAGATGTCCACGATGCCTCCGAGCCATTAGGCCTGGTCCTCGGAGATCGAATTCAGGCGGTCTATGGATATGACAAGGGGCTTAAAGCCTTTTTCAGCACCATGAAGACCGAGGATGGCGATGGAGGACGCTGGGGTCTCGATATCTATGGAACCAAAGGGATTGTCACCATACGGATTGCGAATGAGCCGATTGTTTTCTGGCTCAAGGATTCCTCCTGGGCACCGGGTGGCCGGGATGCGAAATGGGAACCGCTTCCTGATGCACCACCTGCATTACCCACCGATAATGAGGAATTGATTGATGCCATGAACTCGTTTGCAACCTCGGATCTGCTCTCGGCAATCGAGGAAAACCGCGAGCCAGGAGTCAGTCTTCAAAAGGGAAGGGATGCCCTCGACATGATCCTGGGGGTCTATGATTCCTATTTCAAAGGGACAGTGAACAAGTTCCCTCCGCCGAAAGAACCCACCCACTCAAGAGATTGTAAAAAGTCTGTTTATGACAGTCAAATGAAGCCTTCCGGGAGAGTTGACAACCTGTGAATAAATTGGGAGGAACACCCATTCCCCCGAGGATTCTCAAGAAAAATATCCCTTTTGTTCCTGAATACAGGCTCATCGGTCGAATCCTGGTATGTTTGGAGAGATCTCGAAAATATAAAGAAAATGGGTTTTTCTTCGGACACAACCGGTACACTTTGGTTCATTTCTGATTCACAGGAAAATTTCTTCGGAACCTGGCCGGTTTCCGCCAGGGGACAATGAATTCGGCCCAACCATCTGTGGATAAACTGTTAGTTCTTTTTGCCGCCTCCGAAGAGAGCATCCAGCTTGCGGCGTGCCTCATCGACTGGAGAGATTGAACTTGTGGCGGATTTTTTCTTAGATAACTCGAACTCATCGCAGAAGTTGGATCGATCCCGGTCTCGAATCATCTCTGTGTTCGGGATCCGGCATTCGTTGTGGTATGTGGGATCATGGTGCTGGCAGTTTCTGCAGGAACGGATATCCCGGCTGCATTGTGCGCATGTCTCAGCCCTTCCTGGCTGGGAATCCCCCTCCCATGCGGTTCCGCATTTCCAGCAATATCCGATGATTCGCGCCATAATACAGTGATGATTCCAAGCCTGCCCGGGCGCGTCAAGGGACCCTCCCGCCAGGCCTCTTGACCGATTTCCTCTTTGGTGTTTCCCTTTGTATGAGGGGAGCGGTTCCATGAGTCATTTTCCATTTGCTCATCTTCATCTTCACAGCGAATATTCAATACTGGATGGCATGTGCCGGCTTGACCGGTTGCTCGATGCTGTCCGGACATCGGGCATGTCGGCGGTTGCATGACAGACCATGGAAACCTGTATGGCGCCATGGATTTCTATGCCAAGGCAAAGAAAGCAGGCATCCATCCAATCATCGGCTGTGAGGTTTACATCACTCCCGGAAGCCGCTTCGACAAAGGGGGAAACAAAGGATCCGCCTCGGGTGGATCCGGCGGCCATTACAACCATCTCACCATTCTGTGCCGGAACAATGAAGGGTATCGGAACCTGCTCAAGCTGGCCACCATCGCCCACATGGAAGGCTTTTATTACCGGCCTCGAATCGACCGTGAAGTGCTTGAGCAGCACTCATCCGGATTGATTGGCCTTTCGGGGTGCCTGGCCGGGGAAGTCTGCCAGAACCTGCTTCGGGATGATCTGGAACGCGCCCGCGAAACCGCCGAAACCTATTCGCGCATCTTTGGGGAAGGAAACTACTTCATGGAGATCATGCCAAATGGCCTCCAGGATCAGGAGAAAGCAAATCGAGGTGTCATCCAGCTGGCTCGTGAAATGGGCATCCCCCTGGTTGCCACCAATGACTGCCATTACATCCTGAAAAGCGATGCGGAGGCCCACCAGGCCATGGTCTGCATCCAGACCGGCTCCCACCTCAATGATCCGGATACCCTGCGTTTTGAGAGCGATGAGTTCTATCTCAAATCTCCAGAAGAGATGTGGAAACAGTTCGAGGATTTTCCGGATGCCCTGAAAAACACAATCGAAATTGCCACCCGGTGCGATGTCTCCCTCCCGACTGAAAGCGGGAAGCTGATCATGCCGCGCTTTACCCCCCCCGATCAGCGTGACAATTTTGATTACCTTCGTGATTTATCGTATCAGGGAGCCTGGAACCGTTACTTTCATCATGCGGATGAAAAAGACTGGCAGCCCGGCCTGGTTCCCTCCCGCACATTGACCCCGGTCGGCACCCCGCCTCCCTGCCCGGAAAACTGGGAGGTGATCCGGGAGCGGCTTCCCCTGGTTGTCTCGGACCGGATTGATTACGAACTGGAGATCCTCAGATCCAAGGGATACATGGAATACTTTCTGATCGTCTGGGACTTTATCCATTATGCGCGCACCCAGGGGATTGCGGTCGGACCGGGACGTGGCAGCGCGGCCGGGTCGATCGTCGCCTACTCACTTCAGATTACGGACATCGACCCGCTTGAGTTCGGCCTCATTTTCGAACGCTTCCTCAATCCCGAGAGAACCTCTCCGCCGGATATCGATACGGACTTTTCCGACAAACGCCGCGATGAGGTGATTCGTTACTGTGTAAACCGTTATGGCCAGGAATGTGTTTCACAAATTGCAACTTTCTCCCGGCTGGGAGCCAAGCAGGTGGTGCGTGATGTTGCGCGGGTCATGGGGATGAGCGCGGCCGAGGGCAACCGGATTGCCAAGCTGGTTCCCGATGAGTTGAATATACGCCTGGCCGATGCTCTCGCCTCCTCCGAAGATCTTCGAAAATGCCGCGAAGAAGACTCCGACCACGAAAAACTCTTCGAAATTGCGCTTCTGATTGAAGGCACAATCCGCCAGACATCGGTTCATGCAGCCGGCATTGTGATTGGCCCTGAGAGCCTGATCAACATCTGCCCGCTGATGAAATCGAACAGTGGAGAGGCCTGCACCCAGTTCGAGCACAAGCACCTCGAAACCCTGGGGCTGGTCAAAATGGACTTCCTCGGGCTGAAAACCCTTTCCGTCATCGAAGACACGATTGCCTCGATCCGGAAGAAGGGAATCGATTTTCGAATCGAGGAAATTCCGCTCGATGACCGGAAGACCTATGAGCTGCTCCAGAGAGGAAGAACCAATGGCATCTTCCAGCTGGAGTCTGCTGGCATGAAGGACCTCATCAAGAAACTCCACCCGGAGACCTTCAATGATGTCATTCCGCTGATGGCATTGTACCGACCCGGGCCGCTGAAAAGCGGAATGGTCAATGATTTCCTCGATGTGAAACATGGAAAAAAGGAGGCCCGGTACCTTCATCCCGACCTGGAGCCGATTCTTTCCGACACCTATGGCACCATTCTTTATCAGGAACAGGTCATGCAGATCGCCCAGAAGATCTGTGGATACACCATGGGAAAAGCGGATTCTCTGCGCCGCGCCATGGGTAAGAAAAAGCCGGAGCTCATGGCCAAAGAGAAGAAAAGCTTCATTGAAGGAGCTGTCTCACGCGGTTATTCGGAGAAAATGGCCTCAGAGCTTTTTGAGGCAATCGAGTACTTCGCCGGCTATGGATTCAACAAATCCCACAGTGCGGCTTATGGTGTGATCTCCTACCAGACCGCCTATCTCAAGGCGAATTTCCCCGCCGAATTCATGGCTGCGGCCATGACCAATGATCGCAATGACACAACCAAGTTGGTGAAATATGTCACCGATTGCCGTGAAATGGGCATCCCGGTGCTGCCTCCGGATATCAATCAGAGCATGGAGGATTTTACCGTCACTCCCAACGGGATCCGTTTCGGGCTGGCAGGCATCAAGGGCGTGGGGGAAGCCGCGATCGGAAAAATCCTGAAAGAACGGTCCCTGAAAGGTGGCTTCATTGATTTAAGAGATTTCTGTGAACGGGTTGATACGAGTGTTGCCAACAGCAAAATCATTGAATGCCTGATCCGTTGCGGGGCGATGGAAAGCTTTGGAAAGCGGCGGTCTCAGCTGCTTGAAGTCTATCCACAGGCACTCGAATCCGCCGCAGCAATCCATAGGGACCGTGCGCTTGGACAGGCCAGCTTTTTCGATGGTTTTGGAGGCGGGCTGACCAGCGAGATCGTGTACCGGGATATTCCCGAGTTGATCGAATCGGAAAGGCTGCAGGGGGAAAAGGACCTGCTGGGCTATTATGTGACCGGGCACCCGCTGGCTGAGTATGAGCGGGAGATGCGAAGCCTTTCGACACGTTCTGCGGCTGAAATCGCGGAACTGGAGCCGGGCGAATCGATCAGAGTCCGCATGGTCGGGACAGTGACCGCGATTCGCAAACGCAAAACACGCAGTGGTGATGTCATGGCGGATGTGGTCCTCGAAGATTTGACTGGAGAGTTTCAGGTGGTGATCTTCCCCAGAGATTTTGAAACATACCAGCCGCTTCTGGTTGAGGGAGCTATCCTCGTTGTCGAAGGCAAAGCCGGACTCGGAAGGGAAAGGGTTGAGGTGACTCTCGACTCCATGAAGCCCCTCAAAGCCGCCTGGGAAGAGTGCGTGCGTGCGATTCACATCGATCTGTTCTCCGAGGGGCTGGAATCTGAAACCCTCGAGAATCTCAAACGCACATTCAAGCGTTACCGCGGAAAAGCGCGAATTTATTTTCATGTAAAAACACCGCGCCATGGAGAAGTGGTGGTCCAGGCACAGGAGGAATATCTGGTGTCTCCTTCCCGTGATCTTGTCTATCAGATCGAAGATATTCTTGAGCAGGATGTGGTTGCTTTCGATGTCGCACCTTACAAGCCTCGTGAGAATGCCAATGGTTCCGAGCGAGGCTGGAATCGGGGGGGTGCATCACCGCGGGCGGAATACAACTGACCAATCCTGGATGTCATCGGAAAAAAACTGAACCGGGGATGGTCAGGCTTTGGTTTTTCAGGTGGAGCGCTGAATCAGATGCTGTTCCAGGCGATCCAGGGCATGCTGTTCCGCAGAGGTCAAATCCCTCCACTGTCCCGGCAGGAGGTTTCCCAGGCGGAATGGGCCATATTCAACCCGTTTGAGCTCGAGCACCTCCAGGCCGACTGCCTGGCACATGCGCCTGACCTCCCGGTTGCGGCCCTCGAACAGGCTCACTCGAAAAACGGATATCCCATTGGACACACGGATCACTTCAACCCGGGCCGCCCGGGCTGGGCCATCCTCGAGTTCGACCCCCTCGAGCAGCTGCGTCTGTCGGATTGAATCCAGTTCTCCCCGTGCCTTCACCTGGTAGATTCGTTCGATGTTTGAGGAAGGATGTTCCAGCAGGCGGTGCAAATCTCCATCGCTGGTCAGGATCAGAAGGCCTGAGGAATCGAAATCCAGCCGCCCGACCGATTGGACAGGGAGTGAAGCGATCTCATGGGGAAGGACATCATAAATGGTTTTCCGCCGGCGGGGGTCACTGCGGGCGCACAGTGTCCCCTTCGGTTTGTGAAAGACCAGAGTGACCCGCCTGGCGAGATGAAGTGTTTTCCCCTCGAGCTGGACTTTGTCCAGGGAAGGATCCACCCGCATTCCGGGATGGGCCGCAACCACACCATTCACCTTGACTGCCCCGGATGCAATCAGGTCATCAGCTTTGCGGCGGCTCGCAGCGCCGCAGCGTGAGAGGAACTGGTTCAACCGAAATTTCTTTTCCACTGCCTTGCCTGCCTCTGGTTCCTCCGGTCACTTCAATGAGGTTCTGGCCTCTCGGTTCTTCCATGTAAAGACATTCAGATCGCTGCCATCCCACTCGAGATGAACAGTTCCATCATAGCGGGTCACGAAAACTCGTGAACCCTGCTTCTCGAGCCGTTGGAGAGTTTCAGGGGATGGATGTCCGAATCGATTTTCGCCGCAGGAGATGATGCTGACAGAAGGCTGAACTGCCTGGAGAAATTTTTCCGAGCTTGAATAAGCACTCCCATGATGGGGAACCTTCAGGACATCCGCTATAAGCGAATGCCCTTTTTCCACCAGATCCATCTCGTGGTCTGCACCGATATCGCCAGTCAGGAGCAGGCTTAATCCGCGGCATTCCACTTTGAGGACAATCGAACGATCATTGCGGGTTCCGGACTGGTATTTCAGGTCTTCAGGCGAGGGGTGAAGGACTGTGATGGTTGCATCCTGAATCCCCTGGATGGTGTCACCGGAAAGGATTCTCTCAAATGGGATGCTCGATGCCGCCAGAGCTTCAGCCATGGCACGAAACTCAGGCGATTCATTCACATCGCCGCTGGCATAAAGGCAATCAACCGGGATGGTCTCGAGGAGGTTCGTCAGCCTCCGGCATGATCCTGTTCAGGATGTGAAAGAACCACTCCCTCCAGCCGGTGGACACCCAGTTCCAGCAGGGCTTTCACAAGCGGGCTGGTTCCATCCGATGACTCAAGAGGCGGCCCGGTATCGACCAGGAGATTTTCCCCGCCAGGAAATTCGATCAGGCAGGCATCTCCCTGTCCGATATCGAAAAAATGAACCTTCATGGTCTTGGATGTTGTGAAACAGGGCCACCAGGTGGCGGCCAGAAGCAGAAGGAGAAGCGCCAGGCGGGCCTTGAAGCGCCCGCTTCGAAGCGGGCGCCAGGGATACACAAGGACTGGAAAAATGCCGGCCAGTGCGACCCATTGAACCAGATCGGGAGAGTAAACACGATGAAACCCAAAGGGCCAGGAAGCGACCCACTCCACCCAGCAGATCAGCAGCCAGCTTGTCCATGACAGGATCTGCGCCGCCACCCAGCCGATGCCGGGAATCCACCCGATTCCAAAGGCCACAAGAATCCCGAAAACAGTCAGTATTTCGGCAAGAGGAACTGCTGCCAGATTGGCAAAGATCCCTTTCCAGGAGATTGAATGAAAATAAAGCGCGCTGATCGGTGCAACCGCCAGGGTGGCCAGGAAACTGATCCAAAGCCCACCCATCAGCCTCTCCACCACATGGACTGTCCCGCTGAAAACAGGAAAGGTGGGCGGGATCCATTTCTGGAGATATTTATCGAATCTCATTCTCCATGAAATGATTGACCATTCACCATGATTCGCGGCCAGCAGCAGCGCCACAGTCATGAAGGACATCAGAAATCCAGCCTGAAACAATTCTGTCGGATCGATGCTCAGAATCACCAGCCCGGCTCCAGCCAGGAAATTCAATCCATCCCCCTGGCGGTCGAGCCAGATTCCGAGCATCGCCGTGATGCCCATGAGTGTGGCCCGCATCACAGAGACCTGGTCCCCCACCAGAAAAAACAGAAGCAAAGCCAGGGGAATGCCAGCCAGTGCACGGGTATGCCTGGGATCCCGAAGACTTTGAGGAACATCGGCAATACAAGGAGTGCAATGGTGACATTCAGCCCGGAAATGGCAGTCAGATGGAGCAGGCCGCTTGTCAGCAGGTCCTGCCGCATACGGCTGTCCATGAACCCTCGTTCTCCCGTGGTCATCGCCAGTGTCAGTCCGGCAGCATCATGGGGAAGCCGCTCAAACATCCATCCGCGGATATGGCTTCTCCAAGTCGAACGCAACCGGCGGAGCTGATCGGCAAACGACAGAACAGAAGGCTCGATGCACCGTCGGGGAGAATGACTGGAATAAATCATCCCCACGATATTCCGGGATAGGCCCCAATGGCGGGAATCGATCTCCCCGGGGATGCCCGGGGCATCGACAGCTTTCCATTTACCCGAGAACTCAACCCACTGTCCAGGCTTTCCCAATGGCTGTGTCTGGGTTATCGCCAGAATTTCAACACCCCCTGGCAGAACACACCAGTGGGTTCCATCCCACAGGGCGGGGTCTTTAAGCCTTGTGCTCCAATGGTTCCCGGCTGTCCGGGTGAACTCTTCCGCCAGGATCCCGCTGACAATGGCCGGATGGGGAATTTCCTTGCCAGCCATCACCTCCAGGTCGTGAGTGTATTCCGAAGTGATCCATCCCATCCGGAGATTTCCGAGGAGTGCTACAAGAGCCAAAAGGACTGCAAAGAGCCAGTTCTTTGGATGGGTGGAATGGGGCAGGCTGAAACCCAGGACATACAAGGCCAGCAGCAGTCCTGCTGCAAGTGCCAGGCTATCCGGAAGGCCCATTTCGGCCAGCAGGATTCCGATCATGAATGCAAGGCATAGATTGACTAAGGGCCTTCTCATCGGCTGTCCGCAGAGGGAAGGGAAGCCTTGAGGGCTTCGCCATACTGAGGCTCATAAGGTTTAAGGGCCTCGGCTTTGAGGCGCTCTTCTCGAGCTTGCTCCTTTCTGCCCAGCTGAAACAGCAGACGGCTGGCATGTTCATGATAAGACCACTTGACAGGGTGAAGAGCGACTGCCTTCCTGACTTCATTGAGCGCCTGCTCTTTTTTCCCCTGGACAGCATAGACATCCGCCAGCTGGTCATGCAGGTATGCGGTCTGTGGAGACCAGGACAATGCAGCCTTCAAATCTTTTTCAGCGGACGCCAGATTCCTCATCTCAGCTGCCAATCCCGCGCGATAGGACAAGGCATCCGGGTAGGGTGGCCAGAAAACAGGCTTCGATCGAGATTCCTCAGGCAGCTCACAGCATCATGGTCACGTTGAAAGGATTGAGATGCCTGATCG
>LMZT01000042.1 GCA_001567115.1 Candidatus Hinthialibacteria bacterium OLB16
GTCCCTCCACCAGGGTAGACCTGGGGGGTTCTGTTGTGTTTCTTTGTGTACGTTCCAGAGCCTTGCGGACTGTCTCCCGCACCGCATCCGGAGCCATCGAGGGCGGCTTCGGGATCCACAGGGCAAATGTTCCGCAATAAACCACCTGGTCCGGCAGCAGGCAGGGCCGAATGATGCGGAGCATCGATCAGGCCATCGCAAAGATCATTCGCCAGAAAGCCTCCGGGAAAAAACCTTCACCGGTGCGCTATGATCCATCTGTCGAGGCAGCGGTCATCCCCGCGCTTCGCTCGCAGCTGCCCGATCCGGGCTGGCTTGTCAGAAGAATCGAAGAACCTGCATTGGACCGTATTCTGTCTGCATCGCTTGCAGAGCAGCCCTGCCTGCTGCCGGACCAGGTGGTTTATTGCGGAACATTTGCCCTGTGGATCCCGAAGCCGCCCTCGATGGCTCCGGATGCGGTGCGGGAGACAGTCCGCAAGGCTCTGGAACGTTACACAAAGAAACACAACAGAACCCCCCAGGTCTACCTGGTGGAGGGACTCGGAGCCTATGCCGGTGGCGGCAGCATCAAAGACCTGCGCAATACATCGGAAATGTATGCCTCTTCGATGCGGATCCATGCCAACACTCTGGCTTTTGGCGGTCCGAATCCACTGACCGAAAGGGAGTACCAATTCCTGGACACCTGGACAGTGGAAAAGTACCGGCGGGGGCTTGCAGCCGGCTCATCCTCGCCAGGCCGGGCCGCCGGGAAGGTCGCCCTGGTGACTGGCGCCGGCCAGGGTGTCGGACGCGAAATTGCGGAAGGGCTTGCCGCACAGGGAGCACGCCTCGTGCTGGTCGATCTGAATGCCGGCACTCTGGAAAGCACAATCCAGGAGATCAACCAGCAGTTCGGGCCTGAGACCGCTGTCGGTTTTTCCGCCAATGTCACTTGCGAGGATGCGATGCGAGAGGCGGCGCGCAGCGCAGTCAGGGCCTATGGAGGGCTGGATATCGCCATTGCCAATGCGGGGATTCTCAAGGCTTTCAAAATCACCTCGTTTGCGGTTGAGACCTGGCGTTCGATCATCGATGTCAACCTGGTGGGATATTTTCTGTGCGCGAAAACCGCCGCCGAAATCATGCAGTATCAGAAATCCGGAAATATCATTCAGATCAATTCCAAATCCGGGAAGATCGGGAGCAAATACAACTCCGCTTATGCCTCTTCGAAATTCGGTGGAATTGGGCTGACCCAGAGCATCGCACTCGATCTGATCGAGGATGGGATCCGAGTGAGTTCCATCTGCCCGGGGAATTTTTTCGATCTGCCGCTCTGGTCCGCACCGGGAGGACTGTTCGACCAGTACCGCCCCAAGTTCAACAATGTGTCACGTGAAGAAGTGCGCCGCATCTATGAAGAAAAGATCCCGATGGGGCGCGGCTGCAGAGTTTCGGATGTTGTGAAAACAATTCTCTATATCCTGGAACAGGAATATGAAACCGGACAGGCGTACAATGTGTCCGGTGGCCAGGAAATGCGCTGAGCCACTGCACATCATTACCTGAAATTTCGATCCCTGTTTATCGCACCGCCCACATGGATCGGTTTGGCAGACTACTCATTGAAAGGAGAATCTCATGTCCTGGATTCTGTGCCTGCTGTCGACCCTGATTCTTGATGGGAACCTGTTAGTTTCCTCAGTTCAGACTCAAGAGAAACTGCTGTTGAAAGAGGCTTATGAAGACAAAGTCTATGCCTCCTGGCTCGGACAGTGTGTGGGGAACATTTATGGGCTTCCCCATGAAAACAAGTACATTGATCAACCCGGGCAGGAAACATTCCCGTATGGATATGGGCCGATGCTCGAGAATCTGCGCCAGTGTAATGGGGCCTTTTCGGATGATGACACGGATCTCGAATACATGGATCTGGCCGCCATGGAGAAATATGGGCCGGAGCCTTCTTATGAGCAGATGGCCGGCATGTGGACCCACCATATTAAAACTTACATCTGGATCGCCAATCGTGCCGCACTGGCGCTGATGAACTTCGGATATACACCACCGGTGACTGGCTATTCGACTTTGAATCCGCACTGGTTCCAGATCGATCCGCAGCTGGTGAATGAGATCTGGGCGGTAACAGCGCCGGGGATGGTCCCTTATGCCACCGGAAAATCCGCCTGGGGAGCGAGCATCACCAACAGCGGCTGGGGGATCGAGCCGACCATGCATTATGGCGCCATGTATGCGGCGGCTTTTTTTGAATCCGATGTCCGCAAGCTGATCGATCTGGGGGTTGCCGCGCTGCCCGAAGGGTGCCGTTATGCGGAAACAGTCCGCAAGGTGGAATCGATTTATGACCAATACCCCAATGACTGGCGCAAAGGCCGTGAGGAAATGGCCCGGGTGTTTTACCATGAAGAGCCGGTGCCTACTCGCACGATCTGGAATGCCAACCTGAATGGCGCCTGCGGAATTCTGGCGCTTCTTTATGGCCAGGGGGATTTTCAGAAGACACTGGATTATGCCTGCGCGATCGGATTCGATGCCGACAACCAGGCGGCCACACTCTGTGGATTACTGGGAGTCGCCAAAGGAACAGCCGCGATACCGCATGACCTGCTGTATCCGATCCCTGAACTCGGCTGGAAAGAGCCATTCAATGATTTCTACAAGAACCGCACTCGCGAGGATCTGCCGGATGCCAGCCTGAAAGACCTGGCACGCAGGACTGTTCTGATGGGTGAAAAGGTCATGTTTTCGCATGGTGGAGCGCTGGTGCAGACACCTCAAGGGAAGACCTACCGGATCAATTCCTCGGCTGAATACATCGCGCCGCTTGAAATTCCCAGCCAGCCGCTGCCGGTGCTCGAGGTTGGGAAGCCGGTTTCATTCGAGATCGCCCACTCCGGGGGCATCCAGCCCCAGAAATGGGCCTTGTATACCGGGATTATCCCGGATGGGCTGCGGATCGTCGATGGCCGGCTGGAGGGAACACCGAAAAAAGCCTGTGTGCGGCCGGTCGAAATTGCCCTGAGTGATGGCAGCATGACAGCCAGAAGGACCCTGCGCCTGCTGGTCCGAACCCCCAACCTGGCACCAACGGCTGAAAAGGTGCTGGCGCGAGTCGAAAAGAATGATCTCAAAAAGGCTGCAGAAAACACCTCCAGGTCTCTGGCTTCTTACATGGCGGAATCTGTGGAGGCCATCCGGGATGGCAAGCTGGTGGGAGAGGGGTCCTGCTTCAACAGTTACTGGAATGGCCCGAGCGGGAAAGATTATTTCGGATATGAATGGAAAGAGCCGCAGAAGATCGGGCTGCTTGGATACCACACCGGCATGATGGATGGAGATGCCGGCTGGTTCCGGGACCTGGGTGTGGAATATCTGAATGACCAGGGCCAGTGGAAGGCAGTGGATGAATTGATCATCGAACCGCCACTGGTGGAGGGTCCGGAGCCGGAGAACAAACCCCACTGGGTGGAATACCTGCTGCATTTCAAAGGGGTGAGCGCACGCGGAATCCGGATCATCGGAGAGCCGATGGGGCATGGCGATGGTGAGGGAAGGCGGAGCTGGATTTCGATCACCGAACTCAGTGTGCATGGGCCGATCGAGTTGGGGCGCTGACCTCAACCATACGGCCTGCATGAGGTTTTCTATTCCCGAGCGCGGGTGAGTGTGGTAGATTAGGATAGTTGTTTTCTGCCGTTGAATGAAGGAATAAACCAGTGCGCGTGTAGCTCAGCTGGATAGAGCGACAGCCTCCGGAGCTGTAGGTCACAGGTTCAAATCCTGTCACGCGTACCAACCCAAATTCCTCATAATCCTTAAGTTATTTCAAGTTTTCCCCAACAAGTCTCAAGAAATCCCAATAGAGAAAATCCTTTGTTTTTCGCATTCCTGCCGACTACCGCCTGGCACAATCCTGGCACCGCCTGGGGGATTTGCCTGTTTGCCATCCCCAGCCAGATCGGGGTTCCACTTATCAACCCGTCATTCCCAGCCCCCAACCCGTCATTCCCACGAAAGTGGGAATCCAGAAAGTGTGGGCGCTGGCCATGGATCCCCGCTTTCGCGGGGATGACAAAAGGGGGAGTGCGGGGATGACAAAAGGGGGGGGCAATATCTCCGGGCGGTTTGAGGATCAGGTTATTAGGACACCATCCCCAGCTTGACCGGAGATAAAGGCCATGCCAGCTTGATGTCGAAAATACGGACCAATCCGCTTTGAGCGGTTTTATTTGGCCCGAATTTCCTAAAATATCCAGGGCCGATCATTGTTCAAATGGCTCCGGGGAGGTCACCCGCCCGGCCTTTCCAAAAAGATTTCGCCACAGCACTTTTCCAGGAGGTTTGCCATGCATGTTTTTCCCCTTTCTGCTGCACCACTTCTCCGTTGGATTCTTCCATCCTCCATCCTTCCCCTCTTGTCTCTGCTTTGCTGCATAGCCCTTGCCGCGGATTCACCCGCTCCGGAAATGAATGTGGACAGCCACTCCAGGTCCAAATTGAAAAAGATGAGCCTCGAACAGCTTTTCCAGCAGCCTCCTGCTGAATGCCGTATGCTGCAGATCATTCACCCATTTCCGGATGATCCGGAGGGCAATCCCTACCGGGAGTTCGTGGCTCCCTATCGAGAGAAGCATCCGGACCATTCTCCAAGTGCCTGGCTGGCTGACTTCCTGAAGGATTATGGTTATGGCGGTGTTGTCGCCAATGTGTCCTTCGCGGACTACCTGCTGAGTGAAAAGGCCTGGGAGGTCTTTCTCCAGGGGCTTCGGGACTGCCGGGAGCGCGGGCTGCTGGTGTGGCTGTATGATGAAAAAGGATACCCCAGCGGCAAAGCGGGCGGCCTGACACTGCAGCAGCACCCCGAATTTGAGTGCCTGGGCCTGCTCTGCAGCCGGTCCGAAGGCCAGGGGGCGATTCACCATTCCTTCCCGCAGGGTGAGAGGTATGTGGGAGATCCTCTTCGTGTTGCCGCAGCCCCGTTGAAGGATGGGAAACCGGATTTGAGCCGTTCGATCGATCTTCCGGACAGCACCTGGCGGGGAGCAGCGGAAGTGACCTGGCAGGCGCCGGATAGCAATGCCTGGGTGGTGATGTCGTTTCATGTCAAGCGCATGTATGAAGGGACTCACATTGTCACCAACCTTTCGGATCCGCTGCCTTATATCGACATCATGAACCGTGATGCTGTCGCACGATTTATCGAGCTGACCCACCAGGCCTACTACAACCGTTGCGGCAAAGACCTGTGGAGCTGCATCGATGCCATCTTCACCGATGAGCCCTCGCTTATGGTTGGCTACCTGAGAGATGATCCGGGGCTGCTTCCGGCGCTTCCCTGGAGCCAGGATTTCGAAAAGGCATTTGCTTCGATGAATGGTTATGACCTTTCATCGAAACTGCCGGGCCTCTACTTTGAGGGTGGTGAGGAGAGCGCCTATGCCCGCCTGGACTTCTGGCGGCTTGTTTCGAAGCTGGTGGAGGAGAACTACTACGGCCAGATTCAGGACTGGTGCCAAGAGCATGGAATCGCATCCTCGGGGCATACCTTGCTCGAGGAGGGGCTGTATTACCATGTCCTGTTCGAAGGCAACCTGTATCAGAACCTTCGCCGCATGGACATCCCCGGCATCGATATCCTTAGCTCGGACCCGGAGGAACTGGCCCACTCCAATCAGCTCCCGGTGCCCAAGTTTGTCAGCTCGGTAACCCATGCCCTTGGAAAGAAAAAGTGCCAGAGTGAAACCTCCAGCCATGTGCAGCGTACAGGAAACAAGCCCTGCTCTTTTGAGCAGCGCCTCGGGACCATCAACTGGATGTTTACATTGGGGTTGAACACAGTGACTTCCTACTACTGGCCGGGAGAGTTCTCGGATTCCGAACGGCGTCTTTTCAACGACCACATCGGAAGGCTGGCTGCGCTGCTTTCCGAAGGGCAGCATGTGGCCGATCGAGCGGTTTATTATCCTGTCCACAGCATGTGGGCCAGCATCACCCCGACCGCGGCGACAGCATGGCAGCCCCCTCTCGGGGAACGCGCCAGAAAAGTGGACCGCAATTTCAGCCTGGCCTCCCAGGACCTGCTGGCCAGGCAGCTGGATTACGATTTTGTCGATGATCAGGCGATCCTCGAAGCGGAGATCAAAGAGGGCACGCTGGCACTGCATGGAGAAGCTTTCAGCTGCCTGGTTTTGCCTGAGGCCTGGGTGATCCCTCTTGCAGTTTTTGAGAAGGTGCAGCGATTTGTCGAAGCAGGTGGCGCCCTTGTCGTTATCGGGGACCTGCCGGAATTGGCCGATCAGTCGAAAGACACAATCCGTGTTCGAGAAATCACTCAGAACCTGCGCCAGTCTCCACGTGTCGCCATCTGTCCTGAAGTCAACACCCTGTCGGACACTGTCGCAAAGATGTCGCAGGTCGATCTGCTGCTGGACAGCCCCTGCAGGGAAATGTTCTACCACCACTGCCGCTACCAGGGAAAAGACATTTATTTCATCTCGAATAATGGGCCTGCTGAAGTTCAGCGCAATGTGGCTTTCAGCTGCAGTGGAAAGGTTGAAAAATGGCACCCCTCGACAGGAATGATCGACCTTTGACGGCATCTGGGGATGAAAAGGCAACCCTGCAGTTGGATTTCAAACCCTTTGAAGGCTACTTTGTGGTTTTCTCAAAGGGATGAAGTGCCATTCAGTTCCTCGGATAGATCATCCTTGCGGCGGAAGGCCAGCCGGGCACGCTCGAGATAAATGTAAAAGACAGGGGTGATGTAGAGAGTCAGCGCCTGTGAAAACAGCAGGCCGCCGACAACCGCCAGACCCAGCGGACGCCGTGCTTCAGAGCCAGCCCCGAGGCCCAGCGCGATCGGGAGAGTCCCCATCAATGCCGCCATGGTGGTCATCATGATGGGGCGGAAACGAACGACTGCGGCTTTGTAGATCGCATCTCCCGGGGATAACCCTTCATGCCGCTGCGCTTCGATGGCGAAGTCGATCATCATGATCGCATTCTTTTTGACAATGCCGATGAGCATGATGACACCGACGATCGAGTAGATGTTCAATTCCATTCCAAACAGCATCAGAGTGACCAGCGCGCCCACCCCGGCGGAAGGAAGCCCTGAGAGAATGGTGATCGGATGGATAAAACTTTCGTAGAGGATTCCAAGGACAATATATATCACCACGATGGCGGTCAGCAGCAGCCATCCGGCTCCACGCAGGGAGGCCTGAAAGGCCTGCGCGGTCCCCTGGAAGCTGGTGCTCATCCCGGCCGGAAGCACCTCATCGGCCACCTCCTTGACCCGTGTGACTGCATCGCCCAGCGCATACCCCTGCTTGAGGTTGAAGGAAACAGTCACCGCCGGCAGCTGGCCGAGATGGTTCACAGAAAGCGGGCCGACCGACTTAGTCACTGTCGCAATGGTATTGAGTGGAATGAGCTCGTTATCGCGCCCTTTGACATAAAGCAGCGACAACAATGAGGGATCCATCTGAAACTCGGGTTCTACCTCGAGGATCACCCGGTATTGATTGTTGGTGGCGTAAATAGTCGACACCTGGCGGGTGCCGAAAGCGGAATAGAGGGCATCCTCAATCTGCTGGACAGTCACCCCGAGAACCGAAGCGCGATCCCTGTTGATATCGATCTTAACCTCTGGATTGGTGATCTGAAGGTCGGTGGTGACATCGAGGAATCCCTCCAGCGCACGAACCTTCTCCTCGAGGATCGGGGCATATTGGTGCAGCTGGCCGATATCCGGCGACTGCAGGGTGAACTGATACTGGCTTTTGGTCTGCTGGCCTCCGACACGTATGGAGGGAGGGTTCTGAAGGAACACCCGGATGCCGGGGATCCGGGCGATTTGAACTCGCAGATCGTCAATGATGTCATCCACCTTTTTCCGTTCTTCACGCGGCTTGAGGTGGATAAAGAGCCGGCCGGCATTGGAGGATTGGTTCGGTCCGCCGGCGCCGACCGAGGACATGAAGCTCCTGACAGCCGGCTCCTGCATGACAACCTTCGCAACCTCCTGCTGGTGAATCTTCATGTCTTCGAAAGAGATGCCCTGAGCGGCCTCGGTAATCGCCAGGATCTGGCTGGTATCCTCACTTGACAGGAAGCCCTTCGGTATCACCTTGAAGAGATAGCCGGTCAGGATCAGCAGGGGAATCATCGAGAGGAGTGTCAGGAGCTTGAGGCGCAGCACCAGCCGCAGTGTGACCTCATAAATCCATAACATGCCATTGAAGATGGCCTCAAGCGAGTTATAGAAAAAGCCGTGCTTATCGCTGGGCGG
This sequence comes from Candidatus Hinthialibacteria bacterium OLB16, assembly GCA_001567115.1. Classification (GTDB taxonomy): domain Bacteria; phylum Hinthialibacterota; class Hinthialibacteria; order OLB16; family OLB16; genus OLB16. The sequence goes on from LMZT01000042.1 coordinate 8,300, forward strand.
GCGGAGGAAGCGGCTGCACAGCGCTGGTGTCTGGCTTAGAGAAATAAAGCCTGAGATGAGAATTGCGACACTGATGGTGACCGAAAATTCCCGCAGCAGGCGGCCCATGATTCCACCCATGAACAGCACAGGGATAAACACAGCCGCAAGAGAAACAGTCATCGATATGATTGTGAAACCGATTTCCCTGGAGCCTTTGAATGCCGCCTGGCGCGGCTTTTCGCCATGCTCCATGTGGCGCACGATATTCTCGATCATCACAATGGCATCATCGACGACAAACCCCACTGAAAGGGTCAGGGCCATCAGTGACAGATTGTCCAGGCTGTACTCCAGCAGATACATGACTGAAAAAGTCCCGACTACAGACAGGATCAGCGCCAGGCTGGGGATGATTGTCGCGGTCAGGTTGCGGAGGAACAGAAAGATAACCAGGATCACCAGGGAAATGGTCAGCACCAGGGTGAACTTGACATCATCGACCGATTCCCGGATGGAGGCTGAACGGTCATACAGGATTTCGAGGTTCATCGCGGCCGGCATCTGCTCGCGGAAAGAGGGAAGCAGCTGCTTGATGGCATCGACGACTTCGACTGTGTTGGTTCCCGGCTGGCGTTGGACCGCCAGCACAATCGCACGGACATCACGGAGCCATCCGGAGACACGGTTGTTTTCGATGCTGTCGATCACCTTGGCGACATCACGCAGCCGCACCGGTGATTTGTCCCGCCAGGTGACAATGACGGGTTCATAGGCTGCCGCGTTTTCGAGCTGCCCATTGGTCTGAAGAACAAAGGCTTTGTGTTTTCCCTGCAGATCCCCCGTGGGAAGGTTGACATTCGCATGGCGGATGGCATCGGCGACTTCATCCAGGCCGATTCGATAGGAAGCCAGGGCGCGAGGATTCGCCTGAACTCGGACCGCGTATTTCTGCGAGCCAAACACCTGAACCTGTGCCACGCCATTGATCATCGAAATGCGCTGGGCAATGAATGTGTCGGCAAACTCATTCACTTCGGACAGAGGGAGAATGGTGGAACTCAGGGCAAGGTAGAGGATCGGCTGATCGGCCGGGTTGACCTTGCGGTAAGTGGGAGGATTGGGCATATCCTGCGGGAGCTGCCGCAGGGTGCTTGTTATTGCCGCCTGCACATCCAGGGCCGCGGCATCGATATCGCGAGCCAGATTGAACTGGAGTGTGATCTGGGTCAGCCCAAGGGTATTCACTGAACTCATGGAATCCAGCCCGGCGATAGTCGAGAACTGCCTTTCCAGAGGCATGGCGACCGAAGAGGCCATGTTTTCCGGATTCGATCCGGGCAGGTTCGCCGAGACCAGGATGGTCGGGAAATCCACATTGGGCAGGTCGCTGACAGGAAGGAGGCGGTACCCCGCCACACCGGTCAGGAAAATGGCCAGCATGACCAGAGTGGTCATCACCGGGCGTTTTATGAAAGGATCAGAAATTCCCATCTAATTCGCTGCTTCTTCATCCGGGCGCGGAACATCGGCAATCTTTACACGCATCCCCGGAGCGACCCGGACATGGCCATCGGTGATCAGCTTCTCCCCGGGTTTGACTCCCTCTTCGATAACCATCCAGGTCTCCCGTGAAAGCCCGGTCTTCACAGGATGCATTTCAACCGTGGAATCCTCTTTGACCACATAGACATAAGAGCCGGCCTGGCCGGTCTGAACTGCCTGCGGAGGAACGACAACAGCATGTGGGATGCGGGACACAACGAGGTTGACAGTGACGAACTGCCCAGGCCAGAGGATGCGATCCGGATTGGCAAAGGTTGCTTTAAGACGGATCGTTCCGGTCCGCTGATTGACTGTGTTATCGAGAAAGGAGAGCGTCCCGGTCATCGCCTTGACATCGGTATTGGGGATGGCGGCCGAAACCTCAAGAGTTTTCTCTGCCATGGACTGCTGGAGGTCCGGCAGATTCCGTTCTGGCAGGGTGAAAGCCACATAAATCGGATCGACCTGATAGATCATTACCAGAGCCTCGGTATCGTTGGCCTTGATCAGGTTGCCGCCATGGATGATCAGGCTGCCGGTCTTGCCGGTCAGCGGTGCACGGATCGTGCAGTAACCCAGTTCGATCCGGGCACGCTCGATGGCTGCTGAAGCTCCGAGGATGGCCGCAGAAGCGGACTTGATGGCAGCCTCATCGGCTTTGACCGCCGCTTCGAAAGATTTTGAGTTGGTCGAGATGCGGTCGAATTCCTCGCGGGTCACCACACCACGCGAAAGCAGGTTGGAGTTGCGCTGAAATTCGGCCCGTGCGTTCTCCAGCTGAACCTGGTTCCGGACCAGGTTGGCATGTGCCACTTCGAGCTGGGCCTGCGATTTGGCGAGATCCGCATGTGCCTGGTTGAGAGCGACTTCATAGGGGCGCGCATCGATCGAGAAGAGTGTCTGCCCTTCCTGGACCTCTTCCCCTTCGTTAAACCAGACCTTGGTTATGATACCGGAGACCTGGGCTTTGACCGCGATCGAGGAAAAGGGTTCAACAGAACCGATTGACAGAAGTTCAACCGGAACTTCCTTCTCGATGGCAGTGGCAATCCGGACCGGAACCGCCTCTTTCGGCATAGTCGCAGCGGAGTGGTCGGGTGCTTCCTGATGGCAGCCCGAAATGAAGAGGATGCAGAAAGAGATAAAAAAAATCGAATAATACCCACGTTGAATGGGGGCAGGAGAAGGGGCGGACGGTATCATGGTCATTTACAGCTTCTTCGATGGATTTACAGTTGGATGAAATGAGGAAGTTCGCATTTTACTGGACGAAGGGTTTTTCGTGGTCTCCACTCCCACCCACACTGAATTGAATTATAGGTGAAGTCCGGTTCCTGCTCAATCCAACCCGGCCACTGAAATTCCCATTGACCCTCAGATGAAGTGCATGTTAGCTTTGAAATGAAAGGCAACGCTCTGAAATGCGGGAGCCAGGAGCCTCATGCGTATCATTCTGCTGATTGTTGCGGTTATTGCGATTGGAATGGCGCTGGACTGGGTTCGCCAGGCCCAACAGGAAGAAACGCGCCGAATCGCTGAAACCCCTCATAAAGACAACTATATCCTCGGCAACCTCGAGAGAGGAAAAGCCGATGCCGCAAAGATCTCTCTGCACAATTATAAGCAGGCCTTCATGCTCTTCCGGATCAACAAGGGAACCAACCCGCCCTCCATCCAGGCTCTGATCGATGAAAACTACCTTCCAGCCGGCTCTGAAAAAGATCCCTTCGGCCAACTATTTGAGTTGAAATATGTTGGAAGGGAAGCCATGATTACATCGCCGGGAGCGGATCATGTCCGAGGCACCCCGGATGATTTGATTGAACGGTTTGTGGTGGATTAGTTTGAGCGTCACTCCTCCAGGCTGATGGAGGCAAAAGAAAAAGGTCGAAGCGGGTGTTGAGAATCCTCCCGAGGAGGTCGAGCGATCATGGCACCGTTCAACTCAACACAGGAACTTGCCAGGAAACAGGTGGCACTCCTGGGCAAGATGCTGCTGTACAGTGTCGATCATCTGACCCAGGAAGACCATGAGGTCTATGACGAGCTGGTCGAGGAACTGGCCGCCCGTGCCGATTCCAAGCGGGAAATTTCGGCAAAAGTCGCACAGGAAACCCGGCCAGGCGGAAGTGAAAAACCCGATCACAGCCAGGTCCCCCAGAACAGGAAACTGCAGGGGCTGAAGCCCGAAATGGTGGTCCGTCTGTTCATCGAATGCTGGGACAAACAGGACTTCAAACAGGAATTTTTCTGCCTGTCAGATCAGTTCCGCCAGGGGAACCGTTCACGGCAGCAGCTGGAAGAGTATGTCAACAGCCGGTATGAAAAATATTCCCAGCGGTTTATGACCGGCCCTATCAGCAAACAGATCGTGGACATCTCGGCTCCGGTGGTGGATGTGGATATGGGCACTGTCCAGGTGGCGGAACGCCATACCGGAAAAAGTGAGGATATGATTCTCTACCGCACCTACAGCATGGTCTTCGAAAATACCGCCTGGAGAATCATCGATTTCAAAACCAATCAGAAACGGATTCGGAAGCGGGCCTGAAACCTGATCCATCGGCAGGACCGGCCGCCTTGCTGCAGGTGTGTTGCAGAAGGTGTGTTTCACGTATAATTTCCCCCTTGTGACAAACATCAAACTGGTCGCCTTTGATCTGGATGGAACCCTGCTGGATTCCCATAAGCGGATTCGCAAGGATGCGGCCATCGCGATCGAGGATATTCAGGCTTCAGGGGTGTATGTCACCCTGGTGACCGGGCGAAGCTATGCGGCCACTGTGGGCTATGCGCGCCAGTTGAACCTGTCGGTTCCCTTTCGGCCTTTTCCATGGAGCTCTGGTCAAGGATTTGAATGGCCTGGAAATCGCAAAACGGGCGATTCCCTCGGGAGGTGTGCGGGAGGCGATTCGGCAGGCAGGTGAATTTGAATGCATCCCGATGATCCTGGGCATTCAGCCAGAGGGTGGTGTTACCTTCAGTGAGGAGGACCGCCACCACCCGGCTGTCCAATTTGTCATTAAACTGGAGCAACAGGAAAACCCTGAGAGCATCCTCCATTTTCATCCTCGCACAGAAATCCGGCTTGATGCGTATACTGTCTATATCATGGGGCACAAAGCCCGCCTGATAGAGATGCTGGAGGCCATCCATCGCCAGCCAGTACGGGTCTTCAATGCCGAGAGGTTTCCGGTCTATACCGGGGGCCAGCAGGAAACGGGCCTCGAAGAATACGAGGTGGCGATGCTCTCCCCGATCGGTGCCGATAAGAAATTCGCTCTTGAAACCATCGCCGACTCACTGGGTGTGGCGATGAAGGATGTGCTCGCTTTCGGGGATTGGCATAATGACATCCCCATGCTTCAGGCAGCCGGATCGGCGGTGCTGATGGGGAATGCTCCGGCGGGTATTGTTGAAAAAATCCAGCATCCAAATCTCTACCGGACCGGTCCGAATGACGGTTCAGGAATTGTCGATGCCCTGAGGCGGTTCGGCCTGGGTTAAATGGCTTTGCCCAGATTCCGGAACAGATAAAGCCCTTCTTTTCCCGGAGCGACAATGTCCTTCCAGCCATTCCCATCCAAATCCGTGACCCAGAAATAAATTCCGGCCCCACTCGACACTTCGGGATCTCCATAATCCACTGTGAAGCGTTCAAACCGGCCCTTGTTTATTTTGAAATAATACAGCCCGATCGGATCGAGTTCTCCGGGGTCGCGCCCACAGTGTGCCCGGTAACGCTGGCCGGTGATCAGCTCCAGTTCTCCATCATTATCGATATCGGCCAATTGCAGATCATGATATTGGGAACGGTATGGATCGATATCATGTTTGATCCAGGAGCGTTCGCCTTTGGAATCGATCCGCTGCTCATACCAGGCAAGGCCATAATTGTGCGCCTGGCCGACAATCAGATCGGCAAGCCCATCGCCATTCACATCATGAACCAGAATCGGAACACTGGCGCATCCCAGATCAAATTCGGGATGCCAGCTCCATCTGGCCTGGAAAGTTTCCTCAGGCGCTTTGAGCCAGCCGGTGGAGAGGATAATCTCCCCGCGCCCATCTCCATCGATATCTCCAAACCCCAGGCCATGGCCGCTGGGGAAATCATTGATGACGAACTTGTCGAAAGCCTCGCGTCCCCTTCCCTGCTCGTCACGCTGGAGCTTGTAAATCGCCTGCGGGACGCCGGGGGTGTTCGGGACTATTTCGACATGGCCATCGCCATCGACATCCCAGAAACGGATGGTTTCAATGCTGCCGGGCCGGTCGATATCATGCACAGCCCATTCGCAATGCTGCCCATGGGGGTTTTCGATCCATCGCAGGGTCTCCCCCCACCAGCCACCGGTGATGATGTCCAGGTAACCATCACCATTGACATCCATGGGATAGTCACAGAAATCATCATAATAATCCTCGACCTGCTGGATCGGGCGAATTTTATGTTTCTTTCTGAAATCCGGGCCTTCGAACCAATACTCTCCGGAAACGATATCCAGAACTCCATCGTGGTTGACATCAAAGACCGATGCCGCCTCACTGGTCACATTCCCGATCCGGGTCTTTTCAAAGCGCAACATGGCGGCCTCACTTTCCACCCGAAAGGTTCAGGGTTTCTTTTGTGTAAACGAAACGGGCACTCCCTCCGGAGAGAGGATGCGGACACAAAATTCCCAGGGCATGGCATTCTGATAAACCTTGAGCAGGAGGGTGTTAATGCCCTTCTTGAGATGGACCGGTATCTTATCCCGATCGAGGACCAGGGCACCCTGAGTAAAGTTATCGAGGACCAGGCTGCTGTTAAACCAGACCTTTTCACCGTCATCGACACCCAGGCAGAGGACCGCATCGGCTTCCTCCGAAACTTCAATCTCAGTATAGGCATAACACAGGCAGGCCTGGCAGTCGGCGACCTCCTTAAGGAGATCCACCTTGCCGATATCGGCGGATCCCTGAACCCGTTTCCAGGCGGCCTGTTTGTCTCCCGAGGGATAGGTCGCAGCCAGATCGACATTCGGTTCGCCAATCAAAGCCTGATCCCAGCCGGATTTATCCTCTCCGAGAGGGAATGGGCCAACCACCCACCATTGGGTGACAAAGCCGACCATTTCGGCGACATTGAGTGAGGGATCGAGTTTCTGAAGGCCAGCGGCTGCGGCGGCAAGATCCTGGGCGCCGGGTGTGATTTCGAGGATTTTTTTGTAAACCACCATAGCTTTGTCCCCCTGGCCGGCAGCGACCAGTGTTCCTGCCAGAGCCTGCAGGGCTGGAAATACAACATCCCTGAGGCTTTCGACCTGCGCAGCTGCCAGGATGGAATCCAGGGACTCAGGAGAAGGGTTGGATGCCATGCCTTTGAGCGCTTCACGACGCTGGGAGTCATCCTGCGCCAGCTGGTACAAGGTGTTCATTGCACGTGAGGCTTCGTTCCGGACTCCATGCGCCGAACAGGCCTGCCCGACTGTCAGCAACCCTCGCAGCGCCAGCTTCTTTTCTTCATCGTTGCCACTCCGTGCAAACTCTTCAAGGACCGGGATTGCCGATGGCTGGCCTGAAACACCGAGTCCTTCCAGCCCCGCTTTGCGGAAGGCAGGATCGGCAGATCGGGCGGCTGCCACCAGATGAGGCAGTGTGCTTTCATCATTCTTTGCTGCCAGAATCGGCAGCAGGGCGATTTTTGTGGGGGTGGCGGCCTGAGGGAAAAGGGAAACCATCCGGTGAGTGGCGGCTGCGCCACGCAGTTGTGACAGGGCATGCAATCCAATGTGGAAACCTTGCGGGTCACCTGGATCGAGGGACCCGAGGATTAGATCGACATGCCGTTCATCACCGATTTGGCCTAAGGCGGATATAACCGCCTGCCAGGAAGGCCCGCTTGAGGTTTTGAGCAGTTCGCCATATTCCCGGACCACCGCCTCCCAGTTTCCTCCCCTGGCTGTCATCGCTTCGAGCAGCCGGAGGGTTGCATCAAAGGAGTCGAATCGGCTCTCGCCTGTCGCATTTTGGCGGACCGAACGTGCAAGCGCGAGATAAGAGGGGTCTCCTGTCCAGGACAGAGCACGAATCGCCGCTGCCTGAACCTCCGGAGTTCCAACAACCGCCAGCCGGATAATGATCTCCAGCCCTTCGGCATCTTTCATTTCTCCCAGCGAGTTGAGCAGGGCCACCTGGAAAAGAGGATCGGCGGATGCAACCGCGGACCGCAGGGCATTTCGAGCTTCCCCGGTGTTGATGCGCTGAAGGGCGGTGCGTGCTTTTTCGCGCAGGTTATTGTCGGCAAGAAGTCCGGCGATGGGCGCCACATCATACCCGGGCGGAACCAGCCGCTCGAGCAACCGCAATCCGGCCACCTTGTCCTTTTCGGATCGATCAGGAGCAATCAGAGGAACCAGCTGATCGGCCAATTTCTTTCGGTCTTTCTCGCGTCCCGGAGCAGAGACATCATTGATCAGCTGGAGAATGATGTCACAGGCGGCTTTGGAGAGTTTCTCATCCTTGCCCGAGAGAAGCTGAAGCATATCCGGAACCACGCGCAGCCCCAGACTCGGGAGCCGCTGGCGAGCCAGGGCCTGGGACTGGGGATTTCCTCCCTTGAAATCCTCGAGGAGATTCCGGAGAGGCGGCTCTGTGGCTTGAGCTCCCTGGATCGAGATGAACCATAAAGCCGACAGGAATACCAGAGACTTTCCGGGTAAAGACCGGATTAACGCACCCGGCCCTTCAGGTAAAAATGATTTTACACGCATGAATCGGACTCCCTCTTAGAGGTGCCAGGGGGCACGGTATGGGCGGTAGAGGTAACGATTGGCCTGCTCATCGCCAACGAATCTTTCATTCTCTCCATCCCACACCAGACGACGCCGAAGGTCAACCGCGATATTTCCCAGCAGGCAGACACTGGCTGAGCGATGGCCGATTTCGACATCTGCTGCGGGCAACTGCCTTGTTCTCATGCACTCGAAGAAATTGGTGTGGTGCTCCTCGAGCCGGATAAAAAACTCCCCTTCGGAACGGTAGCCGGGAGCGAGTCCCTCCGGTTCGAGCACCATGCTTTCCCGATTGACATACAGGCTCCCCTGAGTGCCCCGGAACAGGGTGCCATATCCCTTCCCCGCATAACTTTCGCTGGACAGCTGGCTCCAGGTCAGAGTGCTTCCGGGAAACTCATAGACCACCTGCAGCATCTGCTGGTCATCGCCCGGGAGAGAGAGCGGGCTGACACCTGTTCCCTGGATGCTGAGCGGGGCATCCTGCCCCAGCCCCCACAGGGAGATATCCATGAGGTGAACACCCCAGTTGGTCATTTCTCCACCGGCATAATCATCAAAGGCGCGGAACTTGCCGAAACGCTGCGGGCTGAATGGGACCCAGGGAGCCGGCCCCAGCCACAGATCCCAATCCAGGCCGGCAGGAGGATCCTGAGGAGTTTCCACCACATCGGTCCAGTGTTCGCCGACATTGGGAGACACCCAGGCGCCGGAGTGGGTCACCTGGCCGAGTTTTCCTGAACGCAGAGTGTCGATGGAACGCTTGAAGACCTCCATCGAACGCTGCTGGATGCCATTCTGAACCACCCGTCCATAACGGCGTGCGGCCTGAACCACTTTGCGGCCTTCGAAGATCGTGGTGGTCAATGGTTTTTCGACATAGACATCTTTGCCGGCTTCGCAGGCATGAATGGTCATCAGGCCATGCCAGTGATCAGGTGTCACAATGAAGACGGCATCGATATCTTTGCGTTCGAGGATCCTTCGGTAGTCCTGATAGCCAGTGCAGCGTTCGCCGGTGCGTTTGACGAATTCCTCATAGCGCGGAATAAAGGCATCACAGACAGCCGCGACCTCGACATCGGGCCGTTTCACGAGGTGGGTCATGTGGGCGGTCCCCTGGCCGCCACAGCCGATCAGGCCGACCGTGATTTTTTCATTGGGGGAAATCGATCCGCGGGCGGCACGGGCATTCATGCCATTCCAGGCAAGTCCAGCCGCCCCGAGGCCGATGGATTGCAGAAAGGAACGTCTTTTCATAGAAGCTCCTGAAAATAACATTCTGGACAGAGGCCATCACCATTCTTAACCATCTGTCTCCAATCATTCGAGAATAAATAACGATTCAGGTGGATGATTGTATCCCGGTTAATTGCATATCCCCGGAATGGAAAATCATTATCCAGCCAGGGGTTCAGTTTTTCAACAGCCGCTTCCGGTGGGTGGCTCCGAATTGAAAGGCCCTCCACAAAGGGAGGGCCTTGCTTGCCATACAGAATCCCGCAGGCCGGTTATACAGCTGCCGGGGACAGTTCCATGCAGCGGCGGATGCCATCGGCCACCCGGTTGGCATTGGGCACGAAAGCATCTTCGAGGTTTGCCGCCATCGGCATGACGCCATCCGGGGCGGTCACTGAGACAAAAGGCAGCTTGAAATCGACACGCTGCTGGACCTTGCTGTATACAGTGTGGACGATATTCCCGGAATCGGTTCCCTGGGAGACGCACACCAGGTGGCGTGTTTTCTTCACCGATTCGACAATGGTGTCCAGATCGAGAGGGACTGTGGTGCGCGGGTCGATCAGCTCGACATTGATCCCTTCACGCTCGAGCCGGCGTGCGGCATTGAAAGCCACATGCAGCATCCGGGAATAGGCCCAGACAGTCACATCGGAGCCTTCTTTGATGATGCTGGCCTGCCCGAAGGGAATGGCATAACGCTCCTCGGGGACATTGGCGCCGAAAGTCGCGCCGCCATACAGCAGCTGGTGCTCGAAAAACAGCACAGGATCCTCGCTGTAAATCGCCGAGTTGAGCAGCCCCTTGGCATCGAAGGGGGTGGCCGGCACACAGACAATCAGGCCGGGCATGTTGGAGTATTTGGAGACCAGCTCCTGGCCATGCTGGCAGGAATAGCCTTTGCCGCCACCGATGGTGGTTCGCACCACCATGGTGCGCTTGGCTTTGCCGCCATACATATAGCGTGCTTTGGCCGCCTGGTTCTGGATCTGGTCTTCAGCCTGAGCCAGGAAGTCATTGTACATGATCTCACACACCGGGATGACATAACCGGTCATGCTGGCTCCCAGGGCAAATCCGACAATGGCTCCTTCCGAAAGGGCTGTGTCGAAGTTTTTATCGAGGCCAAACTTCTCAGTCAGGCCCGCGGTGACTCCGAAAGCGCCGCCATAAGGGCCGACATCTTCCCCGAAGGAAATCACCCTCGAATCGGCTTCGAAAGCCTGTGCCAGGCTTTCATTGATGGCATCTTTTATGGAAAGCTTGCGCTCTGTGGCGGCTTCCGAAAAGTGGTTGTACTTTTTCAGGGTGTTGTAGACTGGATCGAAGTTATAGGAGTAGACATCATCCAGCATGGTTTCGACTGGAGGTTCGGGGGACTTCCAGGCGAACTGGACGGCTTCATCGATTTCAGCCTGGATATCCGCTTTGACTTTGTCGATATCCTCTCGGGTCATCACACCGGCATCGAGCAGCTGGGCTTCATACTTGCGGATGCAGTCCTGTTCCATCCAGATCTTCTCTTCTTCATCGCTGCGGTAGGTCTTGCAGGAATCAGAGAGAGAATGGCCTTTGTAACGCATCACCATCATGACCAGCAGGGCGGGGCCATTTCCCTTGCGGGCATAATCCACATAACGGTCATAGGCATCCCAGCAGGCCAGCACATCGGTTCCATCGATCACTTCGCCGGGGATGTTGTAGCCCCAGGCGCGCACTGCGCAGTTTTCAATGTTGGTCACATCTTCAAGGCGGCCGGTCATGGCCGCGCCATTGTCCTCAACCACGAACAGGCAGGGGACCTTCATGGCCGAGGCCATGTTGAGGGTTTCATTGAAAACGCCCTCCTGGACAGCGCCATCACCAATGAAGGAGATGACCACCTGGTCTTTCCCGCTGAATTTGACACCCATGGCAGCACCGCCGGCAATGGAGAGGCCGCCGCCGACAACCGCATTCGCACCGAGATGATTTCGCTCAAACTCGGCCACGTGCATCGAGCCGCCCTTGCCCTTGCAGCAGCCGGCTTCGCGCCCGAACATTTCGGCCATCATCGATTTGGTGTCGGTCCCTTTGGCGATCGAGTGGCCATGGCCGCGATGATTTGATGTGATGAAATCATCCTCGCGCAAAGCAACCGAAATGGGGGCCTCGGCAGCCTCCTGGCCAACACACAGGTGGGTTGCGCCACGGTACTTGATGGTCTTGTCTTTATAGGCTTCGTTCTTGAGTTCACCGATGGTGGTATCGAAGGTGCGGATTCTCACCATCACCTCGAGCAGTTTTTTAGCCTGCTCGGGAGTCATACGCCCTTCGGCGAGGATCTCTTTCAACGGTTTGTGGAACTGATAAGTTGGAATCGGTGGAGCGGTCAAAAATCCTGGCTCATTCCGATAAGGACGAACATGCGTCTTCGGCACAGTCAAAACTCCTTCAATCTACCTGGGAAATGAATCCTGGGTGTGTTTTTTATGGGAACAACCGGTTAATGTACAATAAGAATGGTCGGAGTCAAGTTGACAGGCTTGTTGCGCGCATCCCCCACCAGCCTGTCCGGCTAGCATAAAGCGGTGTAATCCACCTAAAATTAAGGAAAATCACCCATTTCCATTGAAAACCGGGAGAAAACTGTGACACACCAGCCAAATCCGCCCCAAGGGGCTGAAACTTATGAAAACATCCACCAGGCCATTGCCATCGCCTCAGGAAAAGGGGGAGTCGGGAAATCGACGGTCTCCGTGAATCTGAGTGTCGCACTGGCCGCCACCGGAGCACGGGTGGGCCTGATGGATGCCGATATCTATGGCCCGAATATCCCCATGATGATGGGAGTCCGCCAGGCGCCCCAGGTTTCTGATGGCAAAATCCAGCCGGTTGAAAAACACGGAGTCAAGATGGTGTCGATGGGCTTCTTCCTGCAGGAGGATGAGCCGGTGGTGTGGCGCGGCCCGATGATCCATGGGGCCTTGCGGCAGTTCCTCTCCGATGTGAACTGGGGAGAGCTGGATTACATGCTGATCGACCTCCCCCCGGGGACCGGCGATGCACAGATATCGCTGTCCCAATTGCTTCCGCTGACCGGCGCGGTCATTGTCACCACCCCACAGAGTGTCTCGCTGGCGGATGCCAAAAAGGCGATTATGATGTTTGAGCGGGTGCGGGTGCCGATCCTTGGGCTGATAGAAAACATGAGTTACTTCCTTGTTCCTGGGACCAATGAACGGCATGAGATCTTTTCCCATGGGGGCGGACGCCAGTTTGCCAGCCTGAGCGGGTACAATCTGCTGGGCGAAGTTCCACTGAATACAGCCATCCGTGAAGGCGGAGATGCGGGAGTTCCCATCACCCTTGGGGATCCTGATTCGGAACCAGCCCGGGTTTTTCGTGAAGCCGCCGGGACTCTGATCCAGATCTGCGCATCGAATGCACCCACAGAGAGAAAAGAGCGCCAGTCTGTGGTTTTCCAACCACCAAAAGGATGAAACCTCCGGGTTGAATTCGAGTACAATCAGTCCACTGAAAGGAGGCTGGCATGTCTTCATTCCCGAAAACAACGATTGGTGATCTCGAAGTGCCCCGCCTGACTATTGGAACAAACTGGTTCCTCGGATACAGCCACACCACACGCGCTGAAAAAGTCCTGGCAGGCCGGGTTCGCTTCTTTGGCCGCTAGCAGGAATCGATCCGGATGGCTGCTGGTCTTCGGCTTCTTCTTCGCGGGTTGCCATTCTCAGCCCCCCCTTCCATCCCACCCCCCTGTGGATGGTGTGATCCGTATCAGGACCCTCGAAAACCCCACCTCTCTTGATCCCGCCTATGCCACTCGTGCGCTGGATGGCCAGCTGGCCTGCCTGGTTCATGGCGGACTGGTCCGTTGCGGCTCTCAAGGCCAGATCCTCCCCGAGCTGGCTCATTCCTGGGAAAGCCTTGAAGGCGGAAAGCGCTACCGATTCAAACTCCGGGAGAATCTCCGCTTCCCATCCGGAGTTGCACTCACAAGTGAGGATGTTGTGTATAGCTTTTCACGCCTGAGTTCGAGAAAGAACGCCTCCCCCCATGCCTGGCTGTTTGAAGATGTGGCTGGATACCGGGAGGTTTATGAGGGTTCGAGTGAACGGTTGCCAGGCATCCATGTGGTCGATCTCCATGCATTCGAGATCGAGCTGGCTTCACCTTCAGCAACCCTGCCGGCGCGCCTGACCATGCCGGCCGCACGCATTGTGGATTCGAGGGCAGTCCTGAAAGAAGGGGATCGTTACGGCAGGCATCCGGCGGCTCTCGGAGCCTGGGAAGTTCTGGACTGGGCCGATGATTCACATATTTCCCTGCGGCCGAACCCCCTCTATCCCGGACACAACCACAATGTGAAGGCGATCCGGTTCACTCTGTCACCCCAGGATTTTTCCGCCTGCGCGCTGTTCGAAACTGGCGGGCTTCATATTCTCCAGCCGCTTCCTTTGACCCAGGCCGCCCGCTGGAAATCTTTCGCCGGCTGGCAGGATCAGATCATGCGCATCCGGGAAATGAATGTTTATTATCTCGGATTTGGCTGCCATCGCCCCCCTTTGAATGATGCCAAGGTTCGGCAGGCACTGGCGGCCTGCATCCACCCAGAGCCTTTCCGCAAGGCGCTGTTCGGCAGCCGGACTGAACCCGCTTATGGGCCAATCCCTCCCGGATTGCCGGGGAATCTCCTGGCAGATGCGCCTGGCTTGAAGAGGCCCGATCCTGAAGGTCTGGAACTGCTTCGCCAGAAGGAACTGGAGCTGTGGTTTATCGAGAGTGAGGCATCGATTTCACTGGCGATGGAGGCGATCCAGGCGGATTTGGCTGCTGCGGGAATCCGCTGCCGCCTGCGCAAGACCGATGCGGCCACTTATGCTTCCTGGCGACGCGAAGGGAAATTCGACCTGTTCTTTGCCAACTGGTGGGCCGATTATCCCGATCCGGATAATTTCCTCGCTCCGCTTTTCAAGACCGCCTCCGCATCGAATATGACCCGTTATTCGGACCCGGAAACCGACCGTCTGATTGCGCGTGTGGCTATCGAGCCCGATTCGGGAAAACGCCAGAAGATCGCCCAGGAAGCGAGCCGCCGAATTGTTGAAGCGGCCCCGGCGGTGTTTTTGTGGCATCGAAATACAGAGATTCTCTATCAGCCCTGGGTCAAGGGGCTGGATCCTTCCCCCCTGTTTCATGCCAGCCTGCACCTCGACCTTCGGATCGAAGAACAGGCTTCACATCTCTTCGGGAGCCGATAGGCCGAGCAGGTTCAAACCGATCTTCAGGAGAGTGGCCACACACGCCACCAGCAGCAGGCGTGTCGAGGCAATCTCCGGTTCCTCCACCAGGACATGATGGGCATTGTAAAAGCGGTTGGACTGGTCGGCGATATCCACCAGGGTCTGGGCGAGGATCGATGGTTCATGCTGGTCCGCGGCGCGTTGAAGGTGGCTCTCAAACCCTTCGAGAACACGGATCAGATCTCTGGCTTCGGGATTGTCGAGAGCGGCGAAATCAATGTCTTCAATGGCTGGCGAGGGTGCCAGTCCCTTGTCCCTTCCCTTTCGCAGGATGCTGCGAAGGCGGGCATAGCTATACATGACATAGGGGCCGGTTTCACCATCGAAGTTCAGGATGCGGTCCCAATCGAATGCCCAATCCTTGATGCGCCTTCGTGAAAGGTCATAGAAACGGATCGCACCGACGCCCACCTGTTCGGCGATCTCGCTGCGATTTTTGAGATCAGGATTTTTCTCAGCGATGATCCGGTCAACCCTTTCGACCGCCTGGTCAAGGACATCTTCCAGAAAAATCACTTTCCCTTTGCGTGTGCTCATGGTCCCTTCAGCGAAGCTGATCAGGCCGAAAGCCACATGCTCGCAGTCCCCGGCCCATGGTTCACCCAGCAGCTCGAGGGTTTTGAAGATCTGCCTGAAGTGCTCGTTCTGCTGTGTGGCGACAAAATAAAGGTTCTTATGGAAGTGGAAGGTCTCCCAGCGGTAATATGCCGCAGCCAGATCCCGTGTGGCATACAGCGAGGCATCATCGCTTCTCTGAATCAGGAGCGGAGTCAGGCCATAAGGTTCGAGGTCCACGATTCGCGCCCCTCTCGATTCCACAAGCAAGCCACTGGCCTGGAGCCGGTCGATGACCGCAGTCATCTTGTCGTTGTAAAAGGCCTCCCCATCATACGAATCGAAATGGACCCCCAGGCGATGATACATGCGTTCAAACTCTTTCAGGCTGAGGCTTTTGAAACGGGCCCAGATTTCGACCGCCTCCGAATCGCCATTCTCCAGCCTGCGGAACCATTCACGCGCCTGGTCTTCGAGTGAAGGATCCTCTTCAGCCACTTTATGGAAGCGGACATACAGTTCCAGCAGGGCTTTGATGGGTGATTCACCATCGAGATCGACTTCTCCGCCCCACAGGTGAAAAGCCACTATCAACTTTCCGAACTGAGTGCCCCAGTCACCCAGATGATTGACACGCACACAACGGTATCCCTGGTAAGCGAGCAGGTTGGCGACCGCATGGCCAATGACAGTGGAGCGCAGGTGCCCGACACTGAAAGGCTTGGCGATATTGGGGGAGGAGTAATCCAGGACGATCGTTTTTCCCTCGCCATTGGTGCTCGATCCAAACCTTTCCCCCTGCTCCAGGATAGCCTGAAAGAGGAGTGAAGCGCGGTAAGAAAACTGGAACTGAATGTTCACATAACCCTTTACCGCTTCGATTTTTTCAATCTCCGGGAAATCTTCCTGCCGGCAGGCGGCGGCGATGGATTCGGCAATCGCGGCTGGAGATTTGCGAAGCTGGCCGGCCAGCTTGAAACATGGCAGCGCGAGGTCTCCCATGCGTGGATCGGATGGGATTTCGAGCAGGGACACAATGTGTCCGGCTTCCAAAGCCAGCTTTTCAGCGAGATATTGGCCGAGTTTCTCTTTTTCGTTGAGGTAAGGCATGTTCATTCAGTCCGGGGGGTGGAATTCAACAAAAACCCCCTTCCTCATTGATGGAGGAAGGGGGGATATTGTATGTAAAGAACAGGAGGGATCAATCGGGGTTGGCCAGCTTCGGATCCCATTTCGGACCATGCGTGACCAGAGCTTTTTCGCTCACACGCTTGCTTTCATCAAAGGCAAAGCCAGCATTTTTATCGATCCAATCCTGTGTTGTCTCAGAATCAGGGAAGATCGCCGCAACCGGGCACACAGGGACACAGGCATCACAGTCGATGCACTCTTCGGGATTGATATAAAGCATATCGTCTCCCTCATAAAAGCACTCGACCGGGCAGACTTCGGCGCAATCGCCATATTTGCAATCAACGCAGGGCTCAGTGACAACGTAAGCCATATTCTTTTCCTCCAGACATATTCTCCGGGATGAACCGGATGGAGCCGAATCAGCTCGATTTAATCTTATCTTTCTTCGATTTGGATTTCCAGACTTGGCTCCCTGGCAGACCCGCTCATTCTTCAGGAATGATTCGAGCGGTCACCAGGATCAGCAGGTTCTGAGTGGTCTCGATATCGCTCTTTTCGGTGAACAGAGGAGCCAGCCCCGGGATGAAGCCGAACAGCGGAGTTCTTCCCTCGACATGGTTGATCTGACGGCGGAGCAGGCCACCCATCACCAGTGTGGAGCCATCTTTGACACGCACGCGCACCACGGCTTCACGGGTGTCCGTGGCGGGTTCGCCGATTGGATCAAGCCCGCCGGTAATCGGATTCGGAATCGGGAGGCGGTCTCCGGGAACAGTGAGTTCCGGCTGAAGTTCCAGCTCGATATGGCCATCCCCGGTCACTGTTGGAATGGTATCCAGGGTAAAACCAAACTCAGCCGATCCCGGTGTTGACTGGATCACAGGAGTGTTGCTGCCAGCCGGGAGGACCGCGGTCTGGCTTTCGATAAACGGAATAGTTTCACCCAGGAAGACATGGCCCTGGCGGCCGGACACAACTGTCACCTTCGGAGCGGTGAGGATGCGGATATCGGAAAACTGCGCCAGGAAGTTGAGGGTTGCGTCGATGGTGGTGCGCCCAAGGGTGGCCAGTGTCAATGACGACCCAGCCGGGTTGTTCGGCCTGCTGACAAGATCCATGGCAGCATCGGCAAGAGTGAATCCGGGGCCTGGCTCATCATTGTCATCCAGCTCGAGGATATTGGAAATCGCCATGGTCACACCGAATGAATCGGTGGAATCATAGGACAATTCGACAAGGCGAACCTCAATTTCAACCTGGTCAACCGGAACATCCAGCCGGTTGATGAGGTCTTCGGCTTTATCGAGGTCGGAGAGGCGGAAACCGGCGATAACCATCTGCTTGGTCTGGATGTCGGCGGTTATAATGACTGGAATCATGCCAAGCATTCCATATTGTGTGCTTTGTGTGGACTGGCTCTGCTGCTGCTGGCGGTCGGTCTGGGTGGTCTGCTGCTGCCCATCCTCACTCATTTCAGTTCCGACAGACTGGTTGATATAAACCTGGAGCACCAGGCCCTGCAGCGCATAACCCAGCTCGGCCACATCACGCCTCTGGACAATGACTGTGCGGGTCAGATTGGTGGTTTCGGTAATCCCCTGGAGGTACTCCTCGATTTTGCGGAGGTTTTCAGGGGTATCGACCACATCGATGGTTCCCGCATCGAGATCGGGATACATGACACGCCCTTCGGCGGCGGCTTCCTCGATGCTCTGGCTGCCATACAGCAGGCTCTGGAACACCTGTTTGGTGAACTGGACCTGTTTACGCCTGCGCAGCTGGGCATCCGGGGTATCCGAACGAAGGTCCTCGGCAGGAACAACCTTGTATTTGCGTGCCTTCAGCTCGCGCTCGGAAACCTGCGAAACGAACTTCGAATCCCGCATGAGCCGTTTGACCAGCTCGAGTTTGTCCGGTGTATGACGGATGATGAGGATGTTGGTTTTGTCATCAAAGACGAGATAGGGCTGGTCATCCTTGAAATCGGATTTGAATTCAGCATCCCCGAACAGCCTCAGGCTGATGATCCGGGCCAGATTTTGCGCCCCGGCTTTCGGCAGGCGGAAGGTTTCCACGATCAGGGGTTTGTTCTCGACCTGCAGGTTTCCCTGTTTGTAGAGGTCAAGGAATTGCTGGACCATCTCGACATTGTGGCGGCTGTCACGAACAACCAGCTCCTGAAGGTGCTTGCTCAGGAAGAACTTCCTTCCTGGCACGGTTGCATCGACATCCTTCGATTCCACTTTGCCGAGAACAACACCGCGCAGCGCCTCGGAGGAATCATCGGTTTCTTTGCCGCCCGAGGCATCCATGGCAAGGCGTTTGAGGGCCTGATACTGCTCCTCGGTCAATGGAAACCTCTTGGTGACCAGATCCCGGGTGACCTCGATGATATTGGTCCCCGGCTGCCTGCGCCATGTGTAGCCATTCAGTGAAAGCACCTTGTCGAGAACCTGGCGGTAAGTCATTTCAGTGGTGCGCAGGGCATGGATGTCGCCATCCACACCTTCACCGGTGATGATCTGCAGATCCGCAATCGCCCCCATGGTGGAAAGGATCGAGGAGATATTGACACTGGTGTCCTGCTCGAGGCGGAAGGTTTTTTCGTTGAGCACCTGCTCGACACGCTGGTCCATGTCGGTCAAACGGGTCTGTTCCGAACGGCGGCGCTTGGCCTCGGCCTGCTCATCGGCATATTTTTCCAGCAGGTCCTGGGCGGTCGCATTGTTGGGATCGAGCTGGATGGCTTTCTCCCACATTTCATAAGCGGTCAGGATATCCCCTTTTTCATTGGCGCGAAGCCCGACCTCGATATACTCCCTGACTTTCTCATCGGAGGTAGTGGGAATGTTATATTCAGCCTGGGGAGCCGCCGGAAGCGCTTCGGCTGCTGGCGCAGCAGAGGCAGCCTTTTCGATTACATTCTGGGCGGTCGAGCCGGTTGAAACCGGAGCCGCCTTGCGATTCACAGAGGACATCGGCAAGGGGGCTTCAGGCGTATTCAACGCCACACCAGTCCCGGTCGGCCAGGACTGCTGAGCCAGGCTTCCCTCATCGGAAATTTCACTGAGCGGCTGCCCTTTGCCCTCGGGATTCCACGCCGGCAAGGGATCGATGCTTTGCGCTTTGAGGCCGAGTGAATCCGAAGATGCACTGGAGGAACCCACTGGCTCCGCCCAGGGATCACTCTGAACGGGATCGCTTTCCGCGATCAACGCCCTCAGGCTTTCAGGTTCTCTCTGGCTGGAAGGCGCATGGGTGGCTCCACCATCGATCCGCTTGAGGTAGACCTGCGCACCCGCATAATCATTGGACTGGGGAGGAACCTGTTCGAGCAGTTCTTTCGCCTGCTCGGTATTCCCCTCGGCATAGAGGTCGCGCCCGATCTCAAAGGCGCTTTTCGGTTTCTGGGTAATTTCTTCAACTGCATAAGGGGCCGAATGGGATGATTTGTCAGCGATGGCGGATTCCTGTTCCTGAGCCTGATCGAGGGCGACGCACTGCTCCAGGTATTCCTTCGAAGGGGCATGATCCGGCGCAATGTTGAGGACATGCTCAAAATGCAGCCGTGCCGCCTTGTATTCACCGGCATTGAAAGACTGAACACCCTTGTCAAATTCCGGGGCGATGGCAAATACGATGTCTGTGGAGTCGCCGGTGTTCCTTGCCAGGGCCGGACGGCCCTGAGTGCTGGAGCCGCGTTTGCCTTCAATGGCAAGGAGCCTTCTCTTTGCATCTTCCGAGTTGGGGAACAGGCTCAGCACATCCGAGTAATATTTGGAGGCCTGGTCGTAATCACCATCCTGCTCGGCTTTGAAGCCTTTCTGAAACAGGTCGGCTGCCTGGGCAAGGGCGACATCTTCAATGGAGGACTGCTTGCTCCTGGCTTCCTCAGGAAGCAGGAGGGAAGCAGCGCTGCTGTCATTTGGGGGAGCCGTGGAACCGGCGGATGCTGCAGGAGCTGGAGGCGGCGGTGGCGGGGAGGCCGAGACTGTCCGTGCTGCATTCTGCTCGGCGCGGTGCAGTGCGAGGGCCTGGCCGGCATGTCCTTCTGCCTGATTGAACAGGCTGGCGGCCTGGCGTGACTTGGTGATGCGTCCGCGCAGATCGGCGACAATCGCCGCTTCACCGGGATTGCCGGCATGTTGGTTGAGAGCCGCTTCCGCTTCGTCGAATTTGCCGCTGCTGATGAGATCCTGAATGACTGTTATCGGAATCCCCGAAGAGATCTGGCTGCTTTCCGGCTGGAACCCCTGTGGTGAATCGGCTGCCTGCGCCGCAACGATGGCACTGAACAGGAACACAAACAGTCCCAGATCAGTCCACCATCGGGAACTGGAACTCAGGCAGAATTTCAATTTGGATTTTTCGGCAGTGCGGGTATCAATTGGGCCTTGCATCCAACAGGACCTCCGGAATCGGCAAAGAAAAGTTATCACGCTCTCAAATCAGCCCGAATCGACATGGCGATGACGGACTTTCCCCCTACCATTTGATTGAAAGACGCGGATCCACATCAGGACCCAGATCTCTTATCCCCACCAAGCCACATAAACCGTGAACTGAATGGGTACACGAAACTTTCTAACCTCTGGCAGGCAACAACTTTCCGGACATCCCTGGCTGAAGGGCAACACTCCCCTTGTCGAGGGATCTTGCTGGTTTACTGGAAGTTGCTCTGCCGCAGCTTCATTTCAAATGTCCATTTCCTGGACCAAAAAAAATAGCGCCCGTTACACTATAAATTGAGTCGGAGCAAAGTTAATTCAGAAACCCGACTCTGTCAATCTGAACCACACCAAATCTCGAAATCCAATTCCAGGAAATATTTTTATTCTTTCTCTGGAATTCACTGACCGCGATCTTCCGCTTCATGAATTCAATATGAATTCAGCGCATTTTCTGGCGGACCCGTTTCCAGTCATTGGATGCCGCGGTCCAGCGCTTGTTGGCTTCCGGGCCACCCGGGGCACGGCGCACGCTGGGTTTTTTGCGCATCTCGTCGAGCTGGTCCATATTATCCGTCACTTTTTTCACCAGCTCGGCAGTATCTTCCTTGGCTTCAATCTTTTTCTTGATTTCCTCAATGTCTTTCTCCACCGCATCGAGGATGCCATTCATCTGGGTGACAATTTCGGCTGCTTCGAGTTTCTGGACATACCCATCATATTCGCGCCGGTCACCGGCCGCTTTGGGATCCCCTAATTTTTCCAGAGTATCGAACTCCTTGAGGATCTGGTCCAGGACTTCACGGTTTTCCTGAAACTTCTCGGTGGTGGTGAGGTTGGTGATGTTCTGGCGGACCTGGGTGATGCGGGACTCTTTGCCGCTTTCGACTTTGGTCTGGATTTCCTGGAGACGGTCCAGCCGTGCCTGATCGAGGATGGTGCCATCCGGATCCAGCTGTTTGATCAGCTCCCGGAAGTCCCGCATCCGCTGAAGGACCGAGGCAACTGCGGCGGCATCGCTCTGTTCATTGATGCCGCTCCCGGCCTGCATGAGGGATTCATATTCCTGCCGGATCATCCGCAGGTTCATGTTCTCACGGGTCTGGCCAAGGCTTTCGAGCAGAGTTTTGGCTTCGGACAAACGGGAGTCTCCCCCCTGAGACAGCTCGGCGCAGTCAGAAACCAGTGAGGCTTCATCGATGGCCTGCTTGAGGGAGTTATAGGCTTTGTTGAGGGAATCCAGGCCCTTCATGAGATCGGACTGGTCGGGAGCGGCTGCGGCTTGAGCCGCAGATTTGGCTGCATCCACACCGGCAAGAAGAACCTGTGTGGTTTGTTCGCAGACCAGATTGTTGAGAATCGTCTGGGGTGTGCTTGGCCACTGGATGATGCGTCCCTTGGGATCATCTTTGCAGTATTGAGTCAGTTTATCCCGGGCAGTTTTGGCATCTCCGGCGGTAATGGCGTCCTGGTAGTCTTTTTTCAGAGCCTCAAGACGTGTTTTGAGCTCGGTGTAATCCCCGGCCCGTGTCCAGATGGGGTTGCTGGATATAGCTTCGATATCTTTGATTTGAACCTGTTTGAAAATATCTGCGGCATGGCTGGGAGCATTGAGTGGGTTTTTCTTGACACCTTCGGCGGCGGGATCAGCCGGGGGAGCCGGAGGAACGATATCTTTCCATTTATCCTGCCAGATCTGGTCGGGATTGAGTTGCTTGACCGCCTGGCCTCTCTGGACAAAAAAGAAAACCCCCAGGCCGACCAGGATCACCAGGAGATAATCCCGGTACTTCATGAATTTGTTCCATATATCCAGAAGATAAGTCTTCATCGCCTTCTCATTTCGTTTGTTTCGATCCTGTTTTCAGGCTCAGTCACCATCGCCCATGGGGGCGGGGCCGCCCATTCCCATTCCTCCATCCATGCCCATGCCCATACCCATTCCCGCGCCCATTCCGGAGGCATCCATTCCCATCCCTTCCATGCCTGTGCCTTCAGTGGCTTCTTCGGTCACTTCGGGGGCTTTGAGGGTCAGGTCCTTGACTTCCATCTTGCCCTGAATGAGAGCCTGAATTTCTTCCTGCTCGAGATCGTAGCGGCCGGTTTCTTTGCGTTTGTTGTTCTGGAACACAATCGAAACACTTTTCTGCTCGAAGCCCAGCTGGGCTTCATCGATCGAGCGGAGAATTTTGAGTGTCAGATCATTGCGCTCGGTGACCTCGAAGGGTTCGATCACAACCACTTTGATGGCCGCTTTCTGTTTGGTGCCAGGCTCATCGCTGTGGTCTTCAAGGGTCACATCCAATGCCACAATTTTGCTGGCATCCAGTTTTTCACGCAGGCGGCTGAGTTCGATGGAGGGATTTTTTTCAACCTTCGCCGACATCAGGAATTTGACGCCCTCCGAGCCAAGGCGCTCGACCTCCGGGACAGACATTTCGCGCAGGCGTGAGACCTCTTTCATCTGTTCCTTGAAGGGATTGATCGCATCTTCCCCATCGCCGCGCATGTTCAGTTTGATATCGGTGGTATCGACATCCACCGAATCCACCCAGGTGCGCCCCAGGGGAAGTTTTTCGGCCACCTCAGACATGGTCTGGCTGATGACGCCACGAGTCAGCCCGATTTCACGAAGATAATCGACCCGCTCCTCGATCTTGCGGGTCGAGGTGATCAGATCACGGATTTCTTTGGCTGTATCACCTTCCCCATCGATATTGGCCTGCAGTTTGTTGGTGGCCTGCTGATAGGCTTTGATCGTCTGCCCCATGGTGACCACCGAGAAACCGATCAGGACCGCGATTCCGACTGCCTCGAGAGCAAGCAGGGGCCTGCGTTTCTGAAAATCCTTGAGATGAACAATCGGGGGCGGCAGGAAGTTCATCCGCAAGGGGACATCGGAAATGCTACGCTGGCATTGCCCGAGGAGGACCGCTGAGGTTGTCGATAGAATTTCCTCCAGGTCCGGATTCGGATTCCTGGCCAGGCTGTCGACATTCACAAGGGTCCCATTCATCGGGCTGCCGACTTCGCAGGCAATTCCGAGGCGGTTCTGAATAAAGGAATCGATCCCCCGCAACCGTGCGGTTCCACCGGTCAGCAGGAGTTTGCCGATCGGTTCTCCATCCGGCTGGGAGACATAGAAATCGAGGGTTCGCCGGATCTCATTGGCAATGGCATCGAAGGCTTTGGATAGAAACACCCGCGCACGGCCCGCCGGATCACCCTCGCCATACGCCAGAGGGTCTGTGCGGCGGTCGATGGTGGAATCCAGCTCGCCGGAGTTGATCTTGAGCTGCTCGGCTTCATCCATCGAAAGCCCCATCTGGTCGGAAAGGACCTTGGTGAGCTGATCGCCAGCCTGGGGAGCGGTTCGGATAAACTCCACACGGCCCGATTTGCATACAATGATATCCGTGGTCGAAGCACCGATATCGGCAATGGCGATAACTTCTTCGTTTTCGCTTTTTAACTGGGGGTAGTAGGCATCGAAAAGTGAAAGGGTGGTGACATCCAGGACATCCGGAACCAGGCCGGAGACTTTCAGGCTGGCACAGTACTGATCGATGATGGTCCGCCGGACAGCCACCAGGGTCACACCGAGTTCGGGGCCATCGCTGTCAAAAACATGCGAATCCAGAATGATATCTTCAAGTGGGAAGGGTATCTGCTGGCGCGCCTCATACTGGATCAGGCGCTGGAGGCGGTCACCGGAGACACGGGGGATCTTCAGCTGGCGCACAAAGCTGGCCCGGCCCGGGATTGAGAAAGAGACATGCCTGGCTTTGATGGAGTGTTTCTTGATGAGGTCCTTGAGGACCTCTCCCTGCCTTTCGATGACCTGGTCGGGAGTCATCTGGAGGGTTGCGCCGGTCGGGGCGGTATGGACCGCCTGCAGGCGTGCGGATTTCCCACGCGCTCCGATTGTCCCGACACCGACCTTCAAGGTATGACGGCCCGGATCGACGACCAATAGTGTTTTTGAACCTAAACCCAGCATGAGTTTTCAGACCTGTTTCTGATGAAGATGGATTGATGTGTTGTGATCAACCTGTCTGATGATTTCTGCCCGTGTTCAAATATAACAAACCAGCAACACAACGACACATTAATCCTGAGCGAATTTCCCTTTCGCCTGTTTTTCCCCGGATTCCTGGGGTGATCGTGGGACAATCGAAACGATGCTTCCGCGGACTCCATCCCCCGCATCTTCGGTATCACCCAGGACATCGAGGCGTTTGCGGGTCAGCACTGTTCCCAACCGTTCAGTCACTTCCACCGGCATCCGAAAGGCAATCTGTGTCTCTGGAATGGGACGCAGAGCCTGGAAGTGGATGGTAGCCAAGGTCCCTCCCACTCGCAAGGGGCTTTTGAAAACTCCACATTCGAAAAGGATCTGGCCTTCATCATTGCGGACCATGTTGGTCCGGGTCCACTCAAATGGGAAGCGGTCATGGTAGGGGGCATCATGGATGTTCGTGCCCAGGGTGATCCAGTTCCCGTCATCTTCATCCACAACCTTGAGGAAACTGGGATCGAAGTGGATATCAAGCCGGATCTTGTCCCAGGGAACGCCTCGAGGATTGCTGATTTTGACATTCACCTGAAAGGTTTTTCCCGCCTGAATGACAGTGGCTTGAGGATCGAGATAAATCCGTGTGCCTGCCTGGCCTTTGGGAAGTTTTTCAGCCTCTTTTTCAAGGGCCGCCAGGTAATCACCCTTGAGTGTCATGTGGCCGCTGATCACTCCATCTTTGGCGGAAGAGGTGCTCCCGAGCAGATTCACCCATCCATCCGCTGAGCCGGCATCGGAAGTTTGCCCCCCGACAAAGGTCATTTCTTTCGGCCACTTCCAGGTCTGATCGGATTGAACCGGGGGCGCGAGGTTCTCCGGCCAGTCGGCGAACACAAAGCGGAGTCCGGTCTGTTCGATGGGAGCAAGGGCTTTGAATTTCATGGTGATTACAAAACCATGGCCGGTGGTTTTATCCCCGGTCGGGCAGCGTGCACGGTAATAGATCATCCCATTGGCAGGGTCGACCATGTTGAGATAAAAGGGATCTTCGGCAGGATCCCGTACCAGAGGGAGGCCGGAGCGAATTTTTTCGGAGAGGTCATAGGCATTCGGCACCCCCCGCATCCCGCCAGGAGGATCGATATATTCAAGGGTGCGCGGATCGAATGCCAGCGCCAGGGAGACCACTTCAAAGGGTTTATTTTTGGGATTATCGAGCCAGACATGCACAGGGAAAATATCACCCACATCGGCTTTCTGGTCCATCGGAGCGACACGGAGGGTGATCTGCCCTTCAGGTGGAATCCCGCCGGTTGGCTTGGCTTCCTGCCCCTGTCCGGGTGCGCCTTTGCCGGGAGCGGGTTTCCTTCCTGTTCCGGGCCTGGCACCAGGGACTCCCGGAGCACCGGGAACAACAGGTTGAGGAACACCTGGTTGGACGACGCCGGGTTGCGGCTGGAGAGGTTGTGGGGGTGGAACAGGCGGGGCATCCATTGCCGGAATATTCATGATCTGCTGCTGTTGTGGTGGTGGAGCCGGGGGAGCCTGGACCGGAGCGGTCTGACGCGGTTCTTCACGGGTTCGGCCGGTGTTGCGCCGTCGATTGAAAATGGAATCCCGGGACCGCCCGGAACCGAACTGGGCCTCGGCAGGCAGGGTCAGAAGGACATCAATCCCTAAAAGTGAAATGATCAGCAGCAGGCAAAACCAGCGTGATTTTTCCCGGGGGGAACCAGAGGCATTCCGGATAATTTCAGGGAAGGCCGCACCCCGGATTCCAGAATTCTTCTGCCAATAAAATAGTACAGGTTTCGAGGCCACTGCCCCCCTCGCTGGAAGCTTGTCGATTTCTTGAGACTGGCTTGGGAGGCTCATTCTCTCCCCCTCCCGTTTTGAGGCTGTCAAAGAGTTCACCTTTTGTTTGAACAGCCTCACTGGAAATTATTCCCGCTTTAGCAAGTACTTGTCAATCTTCCGATCCAGAGTCGGGCGTGAAACTTTCAGAATGTTCGCTGCGCGTGTTTTGTTCCAGCCTACATGATTGAGCACACGGCGGATATGTTTTGCCTCCATATCATCCAGCGGAATCATCACACTGCCCGGATCCTCCTCCTCATCACCATCCCGGGGGCGCAGGAAATAGCTCTGGGTCAAAGCCGCATTGGCAGATGCTCCACCCAGATTGTATCCCCTTCGGTCATGAGAACCGCATGGTGGATCAGGTGCTCCAGTTCCCGGATATTCCCGGGCCAGGGGTGGCGGCGCAGGATTTCAAATGCCGCCGGAGATATCGAACGGACTGCCTTGCCATATTTGGTGTTGTAATAGGCAATGAAATGCCGGATCAAAGGATCGAGGTCATCTTCGCGTTCACGCAGCGAGGGGATCTCGATATTGACTTCATTGAGGCGGAAATAGAGATCCTGGCGAAAGGCGCCACGGTTGACCTCCTCGGCCAGCTTGCGGTTGGTGGCGCACAGCACACGGATATCGACTGGTATGAGGGTATTGCCACCGACACGCTGAATGCACCTTTCCTGCAGGGCGCGCAGAATTTTCGCCTGGGCCTGGAGGCTCATATCTCCGATCTCATCGAGAAACAGGGTGCCATGATCGGCCTGCTCGAACCGGCCTTTTCGACTGGCGACCGCTCCCGTGAAAGACCCTTTTTCATGGCCAAACAGCTCCGCTTCAAGCAGGCTGTCCGGCATGGCGGCGCAGTTGATGGCAACAAAGGGGCCACCCGATCGGCGGCTTTCGGAATGGATAGCGCGTGCAAACAGTTCCTTGCCAGTCCCACTTTCCCCGGTGATAAGGATCACTGCTTCAGTCGGAGCGACCTTGCGGGCGAGAGAGATCAGGTTCCGCATGACCAGGCTGGTATGGATGATCTGATCGAAACTTAATAATTCCGGCATTGTTATGAATCCTGTGGCTCTATGGGTAAAGATGCTTGATAAAAAACCAGAAAAGGGACATGATAAATTGATTTCTATCGGGGGGAATGTCTCACTTTTTTCCAATTATGTCAATTTCCATTATGACCTCACCCAGGCCGTATGGAGAGGTGTTGTCTTCTGATTTCCGAAGCCGGCTTTTTGGTTTTTTCTTCATCTGCCTGGTCATAATCTGTGAACTTTGTTCTGGGTCTTGTGCCCAGCAGGAGGAAATAAACCAGAGATTTCGCGCGATATTTCAACCCGGTGATTGCTGGTTTGCAGCCATTGCGGAGGCGAAAACCGGTCGAATGATCTACAGGCAACGCGCCGATCTTCCCTGCCTTCCAGCCTCCAATCTGAAATTATTCGTTACAACCACAGCTTTCGAATATCTCGGATCTCATTTTCGTTATCGCACTCCTTTGATGGGGCATGGCAGCCTCGATGGACAGGGAGTCTGGCATGGCGACCTGCTGGTGCGGGGAAGCGGCGACCCCACTTTCAGCGGACGGTTCGAGGCAAATGAGCTGGATGCCACCGCCGCCATGGACCGTTGGGCCGATCAGTTATTGAGCCGTGGGTTTCGGGAAATTCGTGGAAACCTGTATGGCTTCGATGATGTTTTCGATGAAAATTACTGGGGAGCAGGCTGGCCGGAGAAATCCTGGATGGATTGGTATACCGCTCCATCCGGCGGATTGATCCTCAATGATTCCTGCCTGGATGTGGGTATCTACCCCAACCGTCCAGGCCAGCCCCCTTCTTTGAGAACTGTACCCGAAACGAATTCGATCCCCATCAATAATGTGGCTTCCACCACAGCGAAACGAGGGCGGAACTCACTTAATTTATCACGGCCTTTTCTCGGCAACGATTTCAAACTGTCCGGCCAGATCTCCTCTGGAAATGGCCCGGTGCAGGTCACTGTGGCTGTGAATGATCCGACAAAGTTTTTCATCGAGGTGCTCAAAGAGGTTTTTGAAAAAAAGGGGATACGGATATCGGGAAAAGCCATGGATGCTGACCTGGCCGAGAACCTGCCCACACGGGGCTGGCATGTGCTGGCCTGGAAAGAATCGCCGACACTGATTCAGCTGGCTCAGGTGATCAATACACGCTCACAGAACCTGTTTGCAGATTCTCTGTTAAAAACCCTCGGACAACGCCGGGCGGGATCGGGATCCTGGAAGGGGGGAGAAAAAGTTGTCAAAGATTTCCTGGCCTCCCTCAAAATCGATAACACTGCCCTGCAGATGGAAGATGGTTCCGGATTATCCCGGCTGGACCGTGTCACAGCGCAGATGACACTGGATCTGCTGCTGGCAATCCAGAAGAAGGCCTGGTTTCGTGACTGGCGCCAGACTCTCGCAGTATCTGGCGGCACGGAAGGCTCTCTTCGCAAACGCTTGAACACACCTCTCCTTGAAGGCAAAGTATTCGCAAAGACGGGTTTTATCGATAATGTCTATTGCCTGTCAGGATATGTATTATCCCAGAACAATCGGGTTTATGCCTTCAGTTTCATGTTCAATGGAGGAAGCCAGGGAGGCAAGCATCCGCATGATCGAATGGAAGAAGCCCTGACTCTCCTTGCCCGGGATGAACCTTGAATTTGAAAACTCCCAGTTGACCAACCAGTAAAAATCGGCTAAATGGCTTGCTGTTATCCGAAAAAAGTGGAATTCTAACATTCACTGGATTAAAAAAATTGGTGGAAAGGGGAACAAGCAGATGACAAAGTCATCCGATAAAGCGATGTCCAAAACCCAGTTGATTGCAGAAATTGCCGATGTAACCCAGTTGAAAAAGCCTCAAGTTTCAGCCGTCATCGATCATCTTCTTCAGGTCGCGTATCGCGAAGCCAAATCTTCGGAAAAAGGGTTCAGCATTCCCGGGCTTGGCAAGCTGGTTGTGGTCGACCGGCCCGAGCGAATGGGGCGTAATCCTCAGACCAATGAAATTGTCAAAGTTCCCGCCAAGAAGGCTGTGAAGTTCCGCATCTCCAAGGCTGTCAAGGATGCCCTGCTAGGCTGAGACCGCGCTGGACATACCCTCCGGTCCCAATCACCAGGTTTTATCTTATCTGCTTCATCTCAGGGACCTGAATCAACCAGAGGACCGTTACTTGTGGAGTTCGAGAGGGCTCACAGGCAACGGTCCTTGTATTGATTGATCCAATTCGGACTCAAGGCCAATGACAGGATCCTTGAGTTCCCTCGAACCTTGGGGTGGCCGGCCTGCTCCATTGAAAAGATCGGTCTTCACCTTCAATTCAAGGCCCGCTGGCCTGGATGGGCTGGCGGAACCAGCAGCAAGTGGTTTCGCGGGCAAACCGGCTTGAGGCGCTTCTGCCGGCTCCTGCGCCGCCAGAAGTGGCGTGGGTGAAACTTGGGTCCTCTGCTCCCCGTCTGTTTTACGAATCAGCATCCAGATCACAGCTGCAGCCAGGATGAGGCTGCTCACGATCACGATGGTTTTCAGACGGGAATTCGCTCCTGGAACCTTGTTCATCAGGGGAGCGAGGACTTTTTCCGGGAAGTCCGGAGAAAAATCCCAATGACCGGTCTGGCGCAGCTGCTGGATCATCTCGAGGACCCTTTCGGAGTCAACGCGTGCATTGTCGTCCTGCGCCACCCGGGAAAGGATCGTTTCTTTGTCCTTTTCCGGCAGGAGACCGAGGTGATACTTCCATAATAAAAGCAGCCATTCTTTTCTTGATGGATCAGTCATGATCTTATCAGGATAAGGAAATCAGGAAGCCGCGGCAATTCGGGAAGCCGTTATCTGGCGTTTTGATATAAGGTCCCTCAGCACACTCAACGCGGCGACGGAAACCCCCGCCCGTGGCTTTCTATTTTCCGATGAGAAACAGTTTGCCTTTCGGCGGCCATGCATCCATAAAGGGAGATCACCTGTTTTCGGTAGGGGCACAGCATGATGTGCCCAGGGAGATCATCCGTTTTCCGAAAGGGCACGTCACGACGTGCCCCTACTGAAA
This sequence comes from Candidatus Hinthialibacteria bacterium OLB16, assembly GCA_001567115.1. GTDB lineage: Bacteria > Hinthialibacterota > Hinthialibacteria > OLB16 > OLB16 > OLB16. The sequence goes on from LMZT01000042.1 coordinate 39,231, forward strand.
GGACGCTCTGTGGAACGAGAGTCTTATACCAAATAGCCAACATTTATCCAGGGAGTTTTTTTTTAGAGGAGGTCAGCAGGAGCTATCATGTCCTACTAAACGGCGGGCATATACCAGGCAAGCCTGAATGTCTTCGGGTTCAAGCCAGGAGTATCCCTGTAATATCGTTTCTGGGGTATCACCGGCAGCCAACATCCCGAGTACATGCTCCACTGCCAGACGACGCCCGCGTATGACCGGTTTTCCACCATAAATCTTCGGATTGTATGTAATCCGCCTAAGGAGTAATTGTTCAGCCATTTTCCTCCTCCTTTCAGGAAACTTCCCTTGCGTGCATCATAGCAGAAATGTTGACCCAGCTCCTCAATTTCCCGAGAAGAAGAGAATAAATTGGCTTCGGCCTTTGTCTCGAAACAGCACAAGGGTTATTTTATCGAGCATGCATGTCCATCCGCTGCTGAAGTTAAGGTATGACCTGACTGCACGATCCTTGAAAACACTGGTTTCCAGGGAGTTTACCAAGCTTGTCGTCCTCGGATCCACGACAGTGCTGTTCCTCGGACTGGAGACCCTTTTTTTTCTACAGGATTTTCGAATTTTTATTCCTGCGGACAGAACCAGCCCTGCATATCATCTCACGGGCTTTGTCACTGCAGCTCCTGAATATGGTTTTCCTGGTGTTTTCGGTCATGCTGCTGTACTCCAACCTGGTCACCTCGATATCGGTTTTCCTGACTTCGACCGATATGCGAATGTTGCTGGTGTGGCCTGTCTCCAGCGGGATCCTGTTCCTGAACAAGCTCCTGGAGACCCTGATCCGCTCTTCGCTGGTTCTCGCAGTATTTGTCATCCCGGTGCTGTGGACATACGGTCATGTGCGAGGGGCGCAGTGGTGGTATTACCTGGCCACCCCCATCTGGCTGGTTCTGTTTCTGTTTATCCCGGGAGCGGTTGCAACCCCCCTCATGCTTTTACTGGCGCGAATATTCCCGCTCAGACGCCTGCAGCAGGGGCTGGTTGCTCTCGGGCTGATAGCAATGACAGCAGGATTATTCGCATTCCGCCTGCTGAAAGTGGAAGAGGTTTTCTTCAATGCCGGGCGTCCGGACCAGCTGGTTCTCTGGGCTTCCTCATTTCATTTTCCGGAATGGTCCTGGGCGCCAGGGACCTGGCTGATCGAAGCGATTGACCAGGTGCTGGTGGGAGGGGCGAATGGGTTGAGGAGCGCAGCCCTGGGGAGGCTGCTGGTCGGCGCCCTGGGGCTTTCGGTTTTTTCAACCCTGATTGGAGCACCGCTCCTGCGGCGCACCTGGGAAAGATCCATGCCGGTGCCCCAGCGTAAGGCCGCTCATCGAATGCCTTTCGGATCACCGCTGCTGGCAGCACTCGGGCTGGGCCGCGGCGATGCCGCGATCGTTCTAAAAGAGGCCAAGGTCTTCACTCGCGACCTGAGCCGTTGGAGCCAGGTGGCGATGATGATCCCCCTGATTGGTTTCTATCTGCTGAATATGCATCTTCTGCCTTTTCGGGATCAGTTCCGGGAGATCTATTTTCTGCTCAACCTGTTCATGATCGCTTTTATCCAGGCGGCCATCAGCGCGCGTTACCTGTTCCCATCCATCAGCTGGGAAGGTCCGGCGCTCTGGCTGCTGCGGGTTTCTCCTTACCCGATGTGGCGGCTGGTGGTGATCAAATTCGTTTTCCTCACAGTTCCGCTTCTGATCCTGACTGGAGTCTTATGTTATTTCTCTTTCTCGATGCTGGGATTCGAACAGAGGCATTTGCGGCCATCCCTGATTCTGGCTCTATCGACCACACTGCTTTTGACATCGATGGCCATGGGATTTGGGGCAGCACTGCCCCGTTTCCGTTATGAACACCACCTCGAAATTCCACTAGGGCCGGGTGGGGTCCTTTACATGCTTTCGGCGCTCTCATCCTCGATTGTCTATGTCATGCTGCTGGCGCTTCCGATGATTCGGAGTCTGCGTGGCGGTCTGTTCGAATGGGGGAACTGGGACTTTTCAAAAATTCACCCCCCGGATCACCTGACAATGATTGCATGGCCGGTTCTCTGTGCTGCCGGAACTCTGGCCTGGCTGCTGTTTGGAATCGCATGCCTGGGGCGCCGGCAGGAATTCGACCGATGAGATATCGCCGGGATTCCCTCACACCAGTTTCAGGCAGCCGGTTCCATCCAGGCTCAGCCCGAGGAGAAGCACCTGGTCGTCATAGATCAGGAGGTCATGGATGGATTTGAGTCCATGCTCTTCCGGTGTGATCTCCCACAGGTCCACTCCGGAATTGCGTCCCAGAACAAGGATGGAATCCAGATCCTCATGGCGGATCAGCAGGGCGGCCTGGACCAGATCCATCGCCACACGGACCGGCTGGCCTTTCAAGGCAAAGAAATCCCAGCGTAAGGAAAGGTAAGGCGTATCCAGAAAGAAGACCCCTTTGTCGTTCAACAGCACAATTCCATCTTCGAGCACATGCAGTGACAAAGGTTTTCCCAGATTTCCAGCCGATTGAGTGAGCATCGACCGCTGAGCCATATCCCAAGAGCACACCTTCCAGAATTGCTCCTCACCCCTTTGAGGGCAGTAGAGGATATGATCTTTGATTCCAGCCGGCAGCGATTCAGCCAGGGATTCCGCAACACCGGGAAGATTTCCCGGCAGTGTCCATCTTTTCTCTTCCGGTTCGATCCGGAGAGAGTCCCCCTGCCGTGTGACGCCAAGCACTGCATTGGCAGCCGCACTCAGATAACAAATCTCGGTCTGTATCGGATTGTCCCAGGCACTGAAACTAAGATGACTTCCCTCATAATCCAGCCAGAAACCCTCCGTGGTGGCTGATGTCCGCGAAAAGGCAATGACATGATCTGTGACCCAGAGCCTCGGAATCCATGCTGAACCATCAGGGTTCGATTCAATCCCTGCGCTGTGTGGAAGGTCGATATGAATCTTTTCAGCCCAACAGCCTTCACTGAAGACATGGGCCGAAAGCACCTCCCCTTCCAGAATCCAGGCCTGATCACGATAAATGCAGCAGGCAGCCTGCTGTGGGTTGAACCTGGTGATGGAAAACAGTTCGGCCTGATCGCCGAAACGATCGAGAGCCATGATTTCGGTTTCGTTTTCATTGTGCGACTTCAACAGAAAAAGCCAGCGGCCAGCCTGGTGGAGGCTGAGAGGGATGCCTGCGGCAAGGGGAAAGCCCTCCTTGAGCCGGGCACGGCACTCAGCAGAACGGACTACCCTTGAAAGGACTTCATCCGGAGGAGGCTGGCTCCAATCGGGAAAATCAATAGTGACCTGGAAGGGAGGCGCGGGAAACGGCGGGATCTCCTCAAAACTTTCGGGAAGGGATGGAAGAGATTCCGCCAGGGGCTGCTCCGGAACAACCTCTGGCTCTGGTGCTTCTTGCTCCAGAAGAGGCTCTTCTTCCGATTCCTCAACCAGAGGCGGTTCACCAGTCAAGACATCTTCCCGTGGCAAAGGATCGGGAATCACTGTTTCGGTAGGTGGCATGGCTGGCGCGGGTTCCAGTGCCGGTTCAATCTGCGGAGTTATTTCCAGCGGGCTTGAAGCAGCGGGAATTTGAACCGGCGCAGGAGCCATGGGTGTTGGGAGTGCAGGCCGTGGAGTGCGACGGAACAGGCGGGCAAGCACCAGAATGAAGACCAATCCTCCCCCTGCTCCCAGAATCCACCAGGCCGCTTTGGCCGGTGCTGGACCTGCCCCAAGAAACCGGGCCATCCGGGCCTGCAGTGAGGCCAGCAGCCCATCTGCCTTCGAGAGCTGGCTTTGGCGGGCAGCGAGGGCGGCTGAGGCCATGGCGATTACTTTTTGAAGCCACCTGTTCTCTCAGCTCGGCCAGATGGGTGGATAATGCAGCCTGAGTCGGGCTTTCCGGGAACTGAGAGACCTGCAGGCGCAGGTCTCCGAGCTTTTTCTCAAGGGAACTTAAATCCGGAGAAGCAGAAGAGATCCGGGTTTCCGCCTGAGAAATTGCTTCTTCAAGTTTCTTCAATTCCCGCTTTTCCTCGAGCTGCGCATACTGTTGGGACACGCTTTTTTGAAAGGCCTGGATCTCCTGAGACCATTTCGCCTTCAGTCCGGATTCCGGAATCGCGGCTGCAACCTGCTGAAGCTGTTGAAGACTGGCCTGCCACTGATCTCGGGTCAGTGTTCCATCCGCCAGCAGCCCCTCCACCTGATTCATCTGCTTCTGGATAGCGGCAACACGATCTTCACAGGATGAGCGGATCCGATCTTTCAATTTCTGGATGTCTTTCCGGACCTTGGCAAGGAACTCTTTTTTTACTGTCGCAAAAGGAATCCCCCCGGCCCGTTGCTCGAGGCGTGCGAAAAACTCCTCCCAGTTCACATCGAGAGGAGTTCCAGCCTGAACCTGGGTGAGCATATTGTCATACTCACTCTGAACAGACAGAAAAATGGTCTGTGTCTGTTTGACCGGCTGGTCGGTTTGACGCATCAGCCTGGCGGTGGAAGAGGCCTCGGGAAGCAGCCATCCATACAGCAGCGAAGCCTCATCGATCCGTACCAGGATCTGTTCGAGCGAATCCGCGAGTTCGGAAAACTGTTTCAGATTCGATTTGGGAAATCTTCTGGCCAGAACAGATGCCTCTTCGACCAGGTGGCGAACAGTGCTGCTGGTAGCGCCTTCGATCTCCCGGCGGGATATTTCGATCCTGTTGTTCCCTGCATCTTTGACCATGACCCGGTCCGGGTAGAGGCGTATCAGCTCATAAGCGGCCTGACGCCCCCCAAGGGTGATCTCGACCGGAATGGTGTCCGCTGCCTCCAGGACGGATGGAAGACCGAACACCCCCATGAGCAGAATGGGGAAAGAGAGATTTCTGTTATTTCGAGTGGATCGCATATCTCAGAGTTAAGGATAAACCGGCCGGGCCGGGAATGTGAGACAGCCTGAGGTGTTTGGCCAACCGGCGGAGACCTTGAAGGCCCTGCTTGAGATCATTTAGACTGCAAACCTGTCAGTGAAAGGATGATTTCATGAAAATTCACGAATACCAGGCCAAAGAGCTTTTCAAACGCCATGGGGTGCCGATCCCACGCGGCGAGGTGGCCTCAACACCTGAGGAAGCCCGGGCGATTGCCGAACAGCTGGGAGGGACCAAATGGGTCATCAAGGCCCAGATCCATGCGGGCGGACGCGGCAAAGGGGGAGGAGTCAAGCTGGCTGACAGCCTGGATGAGGTCACCAGCAAAGCGCAGGCGATTCTGGGCATGACCCTGATCACACCCCAGACTGGCCCCGAAGGACGAGTGGTCAAGAAAGTCCTGGTCGGTGAGGCCATTCCGATCGCCCAGGAGCTGTATGCCGCGATCCTGTTCGACAGAACCCAGGCCTGCCCGATCCTGATCGCTTCAGCTGCCGGGGGAGTTGAAATCGAAGAAGTCGCAAAAGTCTCACCCGAAAAGATCATCCGCATTCCGATCGATATCCGCAGCGGACTGCAATCCTATGAGGCGCGCAAAGCGGCATTCGATCTCGGACTATCCGGGAAAACCGCTCTGAAGGCGGCTTCCCTGCTCTCGGCCCTGTACCAGGTTTACATTCGTGAAGATGCCTCCCTGGTGGAGGTCAATCCCCTGATTGTCACCGAAAGCGGCGAGGTCCTCGCGCTGGATGCCAAGATGACAATCGATGACAATGCGCTTTACCGCCATCCGGATGTGGTGGCGTATCGTGATCTGGATGAAGAGGAGCCTCTTGAGATCGAGGCAAGCAAATTTGACCTGAATTACATCAAGCTGGATGGGAATGTGGGCTGCATGGTCAATGGCGCCGGGCTGGCCATGGCGACCATGGATATCATCAAGCTGGCGGGTGGCGATCCGGCAAATTTCCTCGATGTCGGCGGCGGCGCAAGTGTTGAACGAGTGGCAGCAGCTTTCCGAATCCTGATGAGCGACCCGAATGTCAAAGCGGTTCTGATCAATATCTTCGGCGGGATTGTCCGCTGCGACCGGGTGGCTGGCGGTGTGATCCAGGCGCTCGAACAGGTCAAGGTCGATCTGCCGGTCGTGGTCCGCCTTGAAGGCACCAATGCCGCCGAGGCCGCGAAGATGCTGGAAGATGCCCCGATTCAGTTCGGTGTGGCCCGCTCGCTGGAAGATGCCGCATCCATGGTGACCCGCGCTCTGAAAAATTAAAGCGGGCTGTGTTTCATGACTGAGTTGTCCGCGAAAGGAAATTTAAAATGAGTATTTTACTCGATGAGAAATCACGCGTGGTGGTCCAGGGCCTGACCGGCAAAGAGGGATCCTTCCATGCAGAACAGTGCCTTGCCTATGGCACCAACATCGTGGCCGGAGTCACTCCGGGAAAAGGGGGAACCACCCATCTGGATCGTCCCATTTACGATACTGTCCATCAGGCGGTCGATAAACAGGGTGCGGATGTCTCCCTGATTTTTGTTCCAGCCTCGGTGGCTGCGGATGCCATACTCGAAGCGAAAGATGCCGGGATCCGCCTGGCGATTGTCATCACCGAAGGAATCCCGACCCTGGATATGGCGCGAGTCCATGCCGGATTTCAGGATGGCAGGTGCCGCTGGGTCGGCCCCAACTGCCCGGGAGTCATATCACCCGGAAAAGCCAAAGCGGGCATCATGCCGGGGTTTATCCATAAACAAGGCTCGATCGGTGTCATTTCAAGAAGCGGTACCCTGACCTACGAGGCAGTCAAACAGCTGACCGATGTCGGGCTGGGGCAGTCCACCTGCATCGGAATCGGCGGAGACCCGGTCATCGGAACCCGCTTTGTCGATGCACTGGCACTGTTTGCCAAGGATCCCGAAACCCGGGCTGTGGTTATGATCGGTGAGATCGGCGGTGAGGATGAGGAAAATGCCGCCGAATGGATCCGCACCAGCGGTTTCGATAAACCGGTCATCGGATTCATTGCCGGGCGAACTGCACCTCCCGGACGCAGGATGGGACATGCCGGAGCGATCATATCCGGAGGCAAAGGAACCGCCGCCGCCAAGATGGAAGCCATGCAGGCAGCGGGCATTCATGTCTGCGACAGCCCGGCTGTGATCGGTTCGACTACCGTACGCGCCCTCAAGGGCTGAGCACCATTCCAGTATCTCTATTCCGGGGGGCTGCCATGCGAAAGATCTACCCATTGAACCAGAATTGGCTGTTCAACCACCAATTCGACCCGGCATTCAATGCGCTGGAATGCTCCGAAAAGGATTTCGAGCGGGTCATCCTGCCGCATACCAACCATCTGTTTCCGATCAGCGGATTTGATGACCGGGATTTTCAGTTTGTCTCCTCTTACCGTCGGCACATCCAGATTCCAGAGACACTGCGGGATTATGAGATCTTCGTGGACTTTGAGGGAGCCATGGCGGTCGCTCGAATCTTCCTCAATGGGAGATTTGTGTGCGAGCACTCTGGTGGATATACCCCATTCGCAGCGCGATTGACTCCTCATGTGAACTGGGGCGGAGACAATGTGCTGGCTGTGGAGCTGGATTCCAGCGAACGCCCCGATACACCACCCTTTGGCGGTCAGATCGACTACCTGACATTTGGCGGCCTGTACCGTGAGGTGAATCTGCGTGTGGTCAATCCGCTTTTTCTCGAAAATGTTTTTATCAAACCCCGCCAGGTCCTGAAACAGGATCCCCATCTCGAGGTGCTCGGATTTCTCCAGAACTCACAGCAGGTCAAAGGTGAGGCCACTCTTGAATTCGAAGTGACAGATGGTGAGCGGAGTGTGCTGAAACACAAAAGCAGGTTCAGCCTCGATGGGAACTCCCAGCAGACTGTCCAGATGACAATCGAGGGGGCCGGCCAGCTGACCCCCTGGGATCTGGACCATCCCCACCTTTATCAAGCTTCAGTCACTCTCCACTCAGAAGGTGTGGAGGTGGATCGATATCCGGTTCGGTTCGGCTTCAGAGAATGTCTCTTTACCCCGGAAGGGTTCACGCTGAATGGCAAACGAATCCAGCTGCGCGGCCTGAACCGCCACCAGACCTACCCTTGGGTCGGTGGAGCCATGCCTGCGCGTGTCCAGCGGATGGATGCGGATATCCTGCGCAAGGAATTCAAGGTCAATATTGTCAGGACCTCCCATTACCCGCAGTCGCCGCACTTCCTGGATCGATGCGATGAACTCGGGCTTCTGGTATTCGAAGAGATCCCGGGCTGGCAGCACATCGGTGACCGGAGCTGGCAGGATATCTCCTGCGAAAACATCCGCGAGATGATCCGGCGGGACTGGAACCATCCCTCGATCATTCTGTGGGGAACCCGAATCAATGAATCCCGGGACAACGATGAGTTTTATGCACGGACAAATTCGGCGGCGAAGGAGCTGGATGATACCCGCCAGACCGGCGGAGTCCGTTACCTGTTCGATTCCCACCTGATTGAGGATGTTTTCACTTTCAATGATTTTGATCCGGTCAAACTGCAGACACCGGTGCACCCGCTCCACCTCGTGACCGAGTTCTGCGGGCACATGTATTCGACGAAACATGTGGATAACACGGAAAGGCTCACCGAGCATGTGCGTCGTCATGCACATATCCAGAGCCTGGCAGCAGCGACCCGAGGGATCGCGGGAGCAATCGGCTGGTGCGCTTTCGACTATAATACTCACAAGGATTTTGGCTCCGGGGACCATGTCTGCCACCATGGAGTCGCCGATATGTTCCGGATTCCGAAATTTGCCGCGATGGTTTACAAAGCCCAATGCCCGCCCGGAGAGGAAGTGGTGCTCGAGCCGGGCTTTCACTGGTGCCTCGGAGACAAAGCCGCCGCCGGCGGTGTGGGAGAAGCCTGGATCAACTCCAATTGCGATTCATTGAAGCTTTACCTCGGAGAGGATTATGTCGGAGAGATTTCCCCATCCAAGGACCTGTTTCCCGGGCTTCCGCATCCCCCTTTCAAGGTGGGGAAAGAGCTCGAAGGCATCTGGGGAGAGCGCTGGAAACCGCTTCGCATCGAGGGCTGCCTGCAGGGCCAGCCTGTCATTTCACGAACACTCTCAGAGAGGGGAGTCGATGCTGTCCTGAAAATCCAGGCCGATTCCTTTTCACTCAACGGCGATGGTTCCGATGCAACACGAGTCTGGTTCATGGTGACTGATGAATTCGGAAACCACCGCAACTTTGCGCTCGGTTCGATACAATTCGAAATCGAAGGTCCGGGTGAAATCATTGGTGATAATCCCTTTGCGCTGACCGGAGGGTGTGGCGCTGTCTGGGTTCGTTCAAAAATCGGATCCGGCCCAATCCATCTGAAAGCCACTCATGGCTGGCTGGGGACACATGTTGTAACGATCGATGTCAACAATGAGTTCCACGAAAGCCTTTAATGGCGGAGATACGAGGCTTGCGCCGGATCAAACACTTTCCTAAAGTATTAAAAGAACTTGAAAAGTTGAGTGCCCTCACGAAATGCGCCTGTAAGTTTCTCCATTCATGGATGTCTTCAGAAAACACATCGCGGCTCGTTCATGAGAATGGATGAGAAGCATCCCCCGAGGAGGAACTGACTGATGGCGCAGATCAAATCACCCAATTACCATTTCCCTGACCGTTCCGGGCCGAAAGAGCTCGGCACCCCATTCAAAAAAATTGTCCTGGTTCAGGTTCTGCCCCCAACAATCAGCGGATTTGAATCCGAAGACCGTTTTGAAGAACTCTCCCGCCTGGTGGAAACACTGGATGGGGAGGTGGTCGGGCACATTGTCCAGAGGCGGCCGAACCCGCACCGGGAGTATTATGTCGGCCCAGGAAAAGCCGATCAGATCGGCTCTCTGTGCGACCAGACCGAGGCGGATACAGTGGTGATCGATGGCCAGCTGACTCCCACCCAGATCTCACACCTCGAACACGAAACCGGTTCGCACATCATGGACCGCACCGAGCTGATTCTCGAGATCTTCGCACGCCGTGCACAGACCGCCGAAGCCAAGCTGCAGGTCGAGCTGGCTTACCTGAATTATTTCCACCCCAGGCACGACCAGTCCACCCAGAAAAGAGCCTATCGTGGCGGTGTGCGCGGATTCGGAGAATCCGCCCTGGGCAAGAAAATACTGGCTACTCGCGCACGGGCTGACCTGCTGAGAAAAAAAATCGACAAGATGAAGAAGCAGACCGAAAGCAGGCTGCGCCAGAGATCGGACCAGTGGACTGTGGCGCTGGTGGGCTACACCAATGCCGGCAAGAGCACCCTCCTGAATGCCCTGACCGGGGAGAGCCTGTATGCCGATGACCGGCTGTTCGCCACGCTGGACACCACCACACGGCGCGTTTTTCTCAAGGAAAATCGAGTCGCTCTGTTCAGCGACACAGTCGGATTTATCCGACGCCTGCCCCATGAGCTGATCGCGAGTTTCCATTCCACACTGTCCGAGGCGCTCGGGGCGGATCTGCTGCTGCATGTGGCGGATGCCTCCGCTCTCACCCTGAAGGCACAGATGGAAACTGTTCAGGAAACCTTGCAGCAGCTGGGGGCGGATGAAGACCGTGTGCTCATCGCATTCAACAAAGTCGATGCCGCCGACCCATCCCGGATCGAGGAACTGAAGAGCCATTACCCTTCAGCGGTTTTCATCTCCGCCTGGACGAAAGCCGGACTGGGGGATCTGAGGAATGCTGTTTTCGAATACCTGGCGCTCAAGGCACGATCCAGCCAGAACTTTGCCGAAGCCGGGGTTTAATCTTCAGCGATTTCTTTCGTGCCTGACATCAGAACAATCATTGGCACCTTGTGGGTGGAAAGACACACCTTTTCAGTTGAAGCAGGAATGAAGAAAGTGCTGCCGACCGCAAGTGGCTGGCCATCCAGGAAGCCGGTTCCGGAAACCCCATTCAGGATGGCCCCCATTTTTCGTGCGGGCAGTTCCAGGCTTTCCCCGACTCCCAGCAGGATTGCTTCGACTTCAAAAAACTCATTCGAAGTGAGAGGAATGCGGAGGATGCCCTGATCGGGCGGAAGCGGAACCTGAATCGGTTCGGCTTGGGGGGGGCCGCCGAACTGGATCACCTCCAGGGATTCTTCCACATGGATCTTTCTTTCAGGCTTGCGGTTCCAGTCCCACATTCTGAAGGTGAGGTCGGAGGATTGCTGAATCTCGCAGATCAGTGTTCCGCCGAGAATGGCATGGACAGTCCCCGGAGGCACGAACAGGAACAGGCCGGGCTGGATCGGCAGAAAACGCACACAGTCCTGGACCCTTTTCTCGTTGATGGCCTGGTGGAGGTCCTCGCGTGTGACGCCCGGAAGCAGGCCATGGATGATCCGTGTTCCCGGCTGGCAATCGACCACATACCAGCATTCGGTTTTGCCGCGGTCATTCAAGCCCCGGGATTGGGTGTAGGCATCATCGGGATGCACCTGGACCGAGAGATCCAGAGCTGCATCGATGTATTTGATCAGGAGCGGGTATGCAGGCGGGGGATTGGCGCACCCAAGCAGCACCCGTGGGCAATTCTGAACCACCTCATGAAATGAACGGCCCTCATGACGGCCATCGAGAATCCTCGAGGATCCTTCAGAGCGGTCGGACAGAACCCAGCTTCGCCGAATTTCTCACGCTCAGGGGAATGAACCCCAAACATGGTTTCCAGGCGGGTTCCGCCCCAGGGGCGGGGTGCAAGATAAGGCGCCAGTTGAAAGGGTGATATCGACATAGGGAAACAGGCGGGGGAGGGTTA
>LMZT01000043.1 GCA_001567115.1 Candidatus Hinthialibacteria bacterium OLB16
GGACGGAGGGCGCCATCCGTGAGGTCCATCTGCCAGAGTTGGTGGGGGCCTGCCATGGCGATGTAGAGTCTGTTTTGATGTATAACGAGATCCCAGGGGGAATTGAGTTCAATCTCTTTGCCGGGGCCACCCTGGTTGTGAATGCTGGCCTGCTTCCCATTGCCGGCGATTGTTTCGACTGTACGATTGGCCAGGTCGACTTTTCTCAATGCATGGTTATCGGTATCCGCGACATAGAGGAGAGAACCATCGAGGGCCATCCCCTGAGGATTGTCAAAAGAGGCTGCTTCGAAGGCCCCATCGGAAAGCCCTTTTTTCCCGGAACCGATAACTTCCTGGACATTCCCATCCAGGCCGGCAACCACAATCCGGTTGTGGCTGGAATCGGCGATAAAGAGCCGCTTCAGTTCTGGATCGGCAATGACCTTTCCCGGAAATGAAAGAGGCTGCCGGGATTGTTTGTCACGCTCCAAAGGCAAATGAAGGGGTTTTCGGTCGATCAGTCCTTTCGCATCAAATTCATGGATCAGCTGTTGAATGGCCCGGTCGAATGGCTCGAATATGCCTTCACCTGAGGTGTAACCGGAAACTTTTCCCTCCGGATCGAGCAGGAACACAGTCGGCCAGGCATGGACTCCCCACTGGCTCCAGACCTGCATGTTGAGATCATTGACCACAGGGTGTTCAATATCATACCTGAGCACCGCCTGGCGGATGTTTTCTGTCTGCTTCTCTCCATCGAATTTTGCCGAGTGAACCCCGATGACCACCAGCTCATCGGGATATTTCCGCTCCAGTTTTTTTCAGGTCAGGCAGGATATGCATGCAGTTGATGCAGCAGTAGGTCCAGAAGTCCACGACAATAATTTTTCCGCGGAGTTCTGCAATTTTGAGGGGGCGGCCGGTATTCAGCCATTCCAGCCCGGCTGGAAATTCAGGGGCGCGGACGCGGGGTTGAGAGTCGGCCATTGGGGCCTCCTTTGCCTTGAACGGGAAGAGAGTTCCAGGTGGGGGCAGTCTGATCGCCCCTATGGTTGTTGAGATTACCAGCCCCGGGTGATTCCGGCAATCTCAGGGCTGTTCGCCCCGGCCTGTGGAGGTTATCTTGATGTGTGTTTTTCAATCCCCCAGGAGGTAGCAGGTGATGCGACTGCCGTTTCTGAGTCTGATGGTTCTTTTGATGGTGGCAGCCCCGGTCATGCGGGTGGAAGCAGAGGCTCCGATCATTCCCTTTGATGCATCAGGTGGTTTTATCAAGACCTGGCTGGTTTGTGGCCCTTTCAATCTCTATCTGAATGAGGAAGACAAGGCCAAAGGTGAAAAACCGGGTGGCTTCTACACGGATGTTCTCAGTGGGCATGGTGGAGAAACCGCCCCTCAAATTGTTGAAGGCCAATCCGAAACATTCCTCGGGCAGACGGCGGCATGGAAAAGGTGCCTGGCACAGGATGCCGGTGTGGATCTGGATACAGCCATCGGCAGGGACATGGATGTCTTTGCTTATGGATACTCGATCATCCAGTGCACCCGTGCAGAAGCCTGCATCCTGTCGATCGGCTCAAATGATGGGATCCGGGTCTGGGTCAATGGGGAAGAGGTTCTCGATAAATCCGGGCCGCGGGGATTTAATCCGGATGATGATCTGATCCCGGTCGTGTTGAAGGAAGGCGAGAACAGCATACTGGTCAAAGTTCAGGAATTCGGGAACCGTTGGGCTTTCTGCGCCCGATTTCTGCCATTTGACGATGAGCGGGTTTCCGACCAGCTGGGCTTATTCCACATCATCAACCGCGATGGCCAGCCGGTGGCGAAATATATCCAGTCGAGATCCCTCATCGATCGAATCTTTCAGGGAACCACCCTGCAGGCCTTCCCGGTCGATAATCCCACCCAGGTTGTCTGGGAGAGCGCCTGGAAAGGTGAGGCGGAAATGCCCATTGGTGTGGATGTCAGCCAGTTCGGGCAATACCTGCTGCGTGTCAAAACAACTTTTATCGGAAATGCCGAACAGACTGTGGAAATCCCATTCAGTGCAGGGAAGCGTGTTGACTACTCACTCTTCAAAGAAGGCAAAACCGACTATCAGGTCGTGCTGCGCCAGAATGCATCCTCTTCTGAAAAATGGGCAGCCGGTGAACTGTGCGCCTGGCTCAAACAGGTGAGTGGAGCTGAATTTCCACTTGTTCAGGAAGGAGAAGAAAAGAGCGAACACCTCATTCTTGTCGGACTCGGTGCAAAAGCGAAACAGATCCTGGGGGGCGGGGTGAGTGACCCGGAAAACGGTGATGAAACTTTCACTTATCGCAATGCCGGACCGCACATCATCATCTGGGGTGGCCAGCAGCGTGGGACACAATACGGGGTATTGTCATTCCTGGAGAAAGAAATGGGTATCCGCTGGTACACCCCCCAGGTGACATCGGTTCCAACAAAACAGCAGTATTCGTTTCATCATCTCTACAATACAGAATCCCCGGGAATTCGTGTGCGAAATGATTTTTATTACGAAGCTTTCGATCCCACCTGGGCCGCCAGAAACCGGATCAATGGGGCCATGACCGCCCGTGAGCAGCCAGGTGGAGTGGAGGCCTACTGGTCGGTCCACACCTTTTTCCCCCTCATGCCGCCCGAGGAATTTTTTGGAAGCCATCCCGAATACTACAGCCTGATCGATGGGGTGAGGACCCATGATCATGCCCAGCTGTGTGTCACCAATCCGGATGTGGTGCGCATCCTGACTGAAAGGCTGCTCAAGGTGATGCGTGAGCAACCTCAGTATTTGATCTACGATGTTTCGCAGAATGACTGGGCCGGCGCTTGTGAATGTGACAAGTGCCAGGCGGTCGCCAAGGCCGAGGAGAGCGAATCCGGGCCGGTCATTCAGCTGGTCAATCAGATCGCCGAGCAGGTTGAAAAGGAATTTCCAGACAAATTTGTCGGGACACTGGCATACCAGTACACACGAAAGCCCTGCAAGACTTTCAAACCACGGCACAATGTTGTGGTTCGTTTCTGCAGTATCGAATGCTGCTTCGCTCATGATTTTCTCAGTTGTGAAGAGAATAAATCCTTTGTCGACGATCTCCGTGGATGGGCATCGATCGCCCCCCACCTCTACATCTGGGATTATGTGGTCAACTTCAGCCACTATATTCTCCCCTATCCAAACTTCCGTGTTTTGAAACCGAACATCCAGTTGTTCCGGGAGAACAAGGCTATCGGGATCATGGAGCAGGCAGCCTACCAGAGCCGTGGCGGTGAATTCGCTGAGTTGCGGGCTTATGTCATCGCCAGGCTGCTCTGGAACCCGGATGCCGATGTCGATGAGATCATCAATGACTTCATGTACGGTTATTATGGGCGCAGCGGCCAGTATGTGCGGGCGTATTTTGATCTGCTCCACAACCGTCTGACACCACAGACACACATTCACCTGGGCCTCCAGGCTGATGACACTCTCTTTTCGGACCAGTTTGTTCGCGATGCTGAAATCCTGTTCGAGCAGGCAGAAACTGTTGCCGATAATGAGGACATTCGCCGACGGGTTGAGATGGCCAGCCTGCCGGTGCTCTACCTCAAGTGCAAACGGCTGCCGGAAATTGCTCGTGAGGATGGAACCTACAGGCGCTTCTGTGAAATCACCGAGCGTGAGGGAGTGACTCATTATGCCGAATCCGGCGCTTCGCATCGGGATGGGTTTCATAAGGAAATGACCGATATAAAAGACTGATGCACAGAATGTGAAAGGGCGCATGGATCTCCCGGCTGTGCGCCCCTGGTGAAAAGCTGGCCCCGGCAGAACCGGGAACTGGTGGAAAGGAATTTCGACTCAAAGATGAATATCATCTGCTTCGGAGCACATCCCGATGATTGCGAAATCTTTGCGGGAGGCAGCGCGGTCCTGTGGGCCAGGCGGGGAGACCGTGTTCTGTTTGTCTCTCTGACCAATGGTGATATCGGCCATTATGAAGTCGCGGGTGGCCCGCTGGCTGGCATCCGGCGCCAGGAATCAGCGAGATCTGCCGAGATCGCAGGCGTTTCCTATATGATTCTGGATAACCATGATGGAGAGCTGCTGCCAACCCTGGAGCTTCGCAAACAGGTGATCCGCCTGATCAGGAACTGGCGGGCGGATGTCGTGCTGACTCATCGACCCTGGGATTACCACCCCGACCATCGAAACACTTCTCTGGTTGTTCAGGATGCAGCCTACATGGTTACAGTCCCTCACATCTGCCCGGACACCCAGCGGCTCGAAACCAACCCGGTCTTCCTCTATATGATGGACTTCTTCAAACGGCCGCTTTCTTTCCAGGCGGACCTCGCTGTCGCGGTCGATGAGGTCATGGAGATCAAATACTCCATGCTGGATGCCATGGAATCCCAGGTTTACGAATGGCTCCCCTGGATCGATGGACGGCTGGAGCAGGTTCCAGGGGATCCGAAGGCCCGCATTAGCTGGCTCAAGAAAAACTGGGATCCATTTTTTCTTCAACCTGCCCAAACCTGGAAAGGAGCTCTCAGTGAGTTCTATTCCGATGATCAGGTCCAGCACATCCGTTATGCCGAAATGTTCGAAGTTTGCGAATACGGGAGCCATCCGGATAAAGACACTCTTTTAGAGATTCACCCCCATTCAGAAAGGGAGCAAGGCTGACAAAACCGATACGAGTCATTCAGTACGGTCTCGGACCGATTGGGATCGAAGCCGCCAGAATGGTCCTGCAGAGGCCATATCTCGAGCTGGTGGCGGCAATCGATTTTTCACCCGCTCTGCAGGGGAAAGATGCGGGGGAAATCCTCGGCAAAGGAAAGCTGGGTATTCCCATCTATGCCTCGATAGATCAGCTGCCTCGCAAATTTTCCGCCCAGGTGGTGCTGCATACCACTGTCTCATGGCTCGAGGATGCCCTGCCACAGATCAATGCATGTATTCAGAAAAACTTTTCTGTCATCTCAACAACTGAGGAGCTGCTTTATCCCCAATGGAAATATCCGGACATTGCACGTCAGCTCGATCACATGGCTCACAAGCACAAGGTGGCAGTTTTCGGAACCGGTGTGAATCCCGGTTTTGTGCTCGACACCGTGGCGATCCTGCTGAGCGCAGCGTGCATTCAGGTGGATTCCATCTCTCTGCAAAGGGTGGTCAATGCCGCCACCAGGCGTTTTCCGCTCCAGAAAAAAATCGGAGCCGGAATGACTGTCCAGGAATTCAGAAAACAGGCACGCTCTGGCCGCATGGGCCATGTTGGATTTGTCGAAACCATTGCACTGGTGGCTCATGCCATGGGATGGAAGCTGGATAATATTCGTGAAACACTGAAACCCAAGGTCGCTGACCGACGCCTTCGGACACAGTTCCTCTCAGTCGAACCGGGCCAGGTGACAGGGATCCATCAGACCTGCCGTGGAAAAATTGGCCGAAGGACTCTGATCGATGCTGACCTGCAGATGTATATCGGTGCACCCGATCCATTCGATCGGATTGTCGTCAGGGGAAATCCGGGGATTGCCTGCCACCTCGAAAAGGGGGTCGCCGGCGATGAAGCCACCATCGCCATGCTGGTCAATGCCATCCCCCTGATTGTCGATGCGCCACCGGGTCTAAAGACTGTTCTCGATCTGCCTCTGGTCCGCTGGACCGGCAACCGCCCAGGGCAATAAAGTCCTATTCAATGTGAACCGCGCCGGATGCGGATGGCGGATGCAGGACATTCCCTGTCAGGGATTTTACCGGCCCGCCTTTGTCGATCAGATTCGATGTATTTCGAGTCAGCACATTTCCTGTGAAGGTGTAGCAGTTTCCTTTCAAGACCGCTCCGGTTCCATTATCTGCGATCCGGCAGCCGGTAATGGCGTAGTCTTTGACTCCCGCACCCTCCACCAGGATTCCGGTTCCCTGGTTGTGCCGCACAGTGACTCCATTCAGCATGAAAGAGCCTGCCCGTACCACCAGCCCATGATGGCCGCCTGGTTTCCCATAAGCACCGCCATTGAAAATGGTGCCGCCTGATATCGACACGATGGCACCGGTCGCGGTCGAGTCGACCAGGATCTGCTCCTCATCTGAAGATGCCGCCCAGCATCCGGCGATGCTGGTATAGGAATGGTCAATCTGGACCAGCCCATGAATTGAACTGTCAAAGGTGGCATGGGTGATGAATATCTCGCGATTGGATGGGCCTCCTGCCTCGCCAATCTTCATCGCAGTCTCGAGGGCGATGATATCGGTCGTGACAACATGGACCCCGCCATTGTTCCCGGTCAGGTGAATGCCGATGCTTTTATCGGAGTATCGATCTCTTCCGATGACTCTTCCTCCGATGATACGGACCTCAGAGCCTTGGGCCACTTTGATTCCAGTTCCGGACACACCCCAGAACTGGCAGTTGTCCAGTGTGGTGGTATCCATCACTTTGAGGACTTCAATGCCGCTGCCCATCCGGGCCGAATCACTGTTCAACAAAAGGTTCGAAAACAGGGACCTTTCGGAGCCTCCCCGCAGGGCAATCGCTGGAGTCGATGGCGATTTATTGGCTCCGGAAGCAGTCAAACAGAGATCCCGGATGGAACTCTCACGGCAAGAAGATGTTTCATTCCACAAGACCGCAGGCTCATCAGCACGGTAGTGAAGCACTGTGCTGAAACCATCGCCGGTGATGTCGATCCGGTCGGCGCTGGTGACTTGAATGGCATGGGTCAGCCGATAATGCCCCGAGGGAAAATGGATTCGGCCACCTTTTTCCTTGATAGCAGCCTGCACCGCAGCCTGAATCGCAGAGGTGTCGTCATTCTGGTTGTTCCCAGCAGCCCCAAAATCTTTCACATTGAATGAAAGAAGCGCATTTTTCTCACTGGCATCATTTCCAGTGCTCATGGATCGATTCTCCTGATTCCATTATTTTTTGATCTCAGGAAAACTGAGCTGCACATCTCGAAATCCATATCCTTTGACCTCGAGCGCCAGCTCTTTCATCTTCGAAGCCGGGGCTTCACGCGGGCCGGCGACAATGATCGGAACCTCCGGTGATGTTTTTGCCAAAGCCCTCAACAGCTGCCTGAGGCTTCCATCTTCATAAGGCTTCCCATTCAGGAAAAACTTTCCGGGAGCGGCACACCAGAGAAGCCTTCCCCCGGGGGAATCGGGAACTGAGGAATCTGATTCGACCTGCACCGGTTTGGCGGCTTCTTCCCTCAAAGGCTGCGGGTCGAGTTCGGGTTTCATAATGAGAGTTTGAACATCTTTGAAACCCGATTCTTTCAAAGTCTGGTGGACCTTTTTTACCAGAGAGGAATTTGCCGAAGGTGACTGACGAATCAGGAAGACAGAATCCGGCGAATTCCGGGTGACTTCTTTAATCTTTCCTTTGAGCTTGTCGAATTCACAGGGTTGATCATCGAAGCGCAGCTTCTTCTCATCCAGCACATCGATATAAACCTGGCGGCCACCGGCAGGCTTTTCGACCGGGTTTGATTTTTCTTCAACCAATCTTGGAGTTGCCGCAACTGATGGCGAATTGTCCCATTTGAAAATGGGAGATCCCTCTCCTCCCAGGCCACTGATCCGGACTACAGTCGATTCGATGGGCACCAGGCCGTTCGGGAGTGAAATCACCTTGGGCTCGACCATTCGAGCCGTGTCGTGGTTCAAAAGGATATCGAAAGATTTTCCTTCAAGACGGCAGCAGGAGGCAGATACGATGATCTCATCCTCGAGGTTCAGTAGATGCATTTCCGGCCAGTACCAGGCCTGGCTGGCCTCGGCTCGGTAGCCTTTGGAGGATGAGTTCGGGGGGCGAACCCAGAAGGAAATCCTGGAATTTCGCCCACCGGTAATTCTGAGAAACTCTGTATTCTGCCGTGTCGTTCCAACCTTCAGGCGAATATCACCTTCAGGGCGTGTCATCCGGGTCAATTCTTCCGGCAGGTTTTCCCAGGTGAGGTCTCTTTCGGCAATTTCAGAAAGGATGCCCTTCGAGGAGTTCGCCTGTGTTTCGAGCAAGGCACCCATGCACCCAAGCTGAATCACCAGGCACAGCCGCAGAGTTATTCCGAGCCAAGGCTCCCACCATCGATGGAGGCGCAGTGTCATGGATGTTCTGGTTTCAGGCTCGGGAAATCCATGGTTCTTCCAGGCAGCAGGCTTCTTTTTCAGGGAAGGATGGATTTTGGAGCAGCCTCCAGACCCTTCACCCGCTCGGCTTCCCTCATTCCTGGGGCATATTTCTTTCCAACCTGGTGGTAAAATTCGCATCGGTCCTTACGGCTGGGGCCAAAACATTTCCTGGCTGTTTCACTCAACCAGCCAAAATTCAAGGCTCTTTCCAACAGGGTATGCCCCCAGAGCGCACGTGCCCCATTTCGGAAATCTTCGACAAAATTCTGCAATTCTGAAGCATCAAAATTATCGATGAAGGGCTGGCCGGCTTTGTTCATCTCTGTGCCAACAACCAATGGAAGGTCGAACTTTCTTGCAGTTTCAACAACTTCTTTGAGTTTTTCCAGCTTGATGGCCTTTTCATCTGGATCTTTGATGTTCCAATTGCGATCCGGGATGATATTGAGAGCACAGATTCCTTTTTCTGTCATGAATTCCACCATGGCCTGAATATCGGCTTCACCAGGAGAAGTTCCATCCAGCCAGGCGATTGTCGGCAAGGCCCCTGTTGCCCTCCCCAGCTCAATCATGGCATCCAGAGTGGGGAATCGGGAGGGATCTGCCTCGATATAACCCGGTCCACCTTTTTTCATCAATTTCGACCGAAGTGTCTCTTGAAATGGAGTCAGCTGGTGGATCAGCTCCTCGACTTTCGATTCGGTCATGCCAAATTTCTCTGACCAGAAAGATATCAGACCTTTAAGATCATCCCCAAAAACCGATCGCGCCTTACGGTCATACCCTTCGACCAGGTGTCTTTCGGTCGGGTTGCCGGATGGTGTGCGGGGAAGGACCTCCTTTTCATAGTCCAGTTGTACCTTTACGAGGAAAGAATTGACCCTCTGGATCATGTCCCGGTTGCGGTCCTGGGCGATCTGCTTGATGGAGGCAAGGATTTGTTCGGCAGTGCTGCCTTTGTCCGGCCAACGGGTGCAGCCGGTCAGCATGAAATAGGCCACACCAGGTTCTCCCGGAGAATTGATTACATGGTCTTTGTATTCGGGGATGAATACACGCGACTCCAGTCCTGCCACGGTTCGAATTCCCAATTGATCGCCAGCCTCCAGGACTTCCGGCATGGCATCGAGCACATCGAAGTCAACCGAACCGAATATTTCCCACCCATCCTGAAGGGCTTCGAATACCAGGCGTGACGGACTCCAGCCATTGGCATTGAAAGAGTGGAAGGTATGGCAGTGGAGGTTCATCCAGGGGCGGGCGGCGGGGGGTGTCCAGGTCCCCTCCGCACGAAGATCTGCAAGCGTGCTCACAGCTTTCTGTCGGATGGCTGGGTCAAAATGGTCCAGCTGATCGAGCAGGTCGGAATGAATCATGGAATAACAGCTCCCTTGTGGATAATATGGGTCTATTGTAGCAAACCACTAACCGGTCTAAGAGAGGGGCCTCAACCCGGGAGGAAACACATGCCAAAAACTCAGTTCTGGTTAATGAAATCGGAACCGGACTGCTTTTCAATCGATGACCTTGAAAGAAAGGGGATCGACCACTGGGATGGGGTTCGAAACTACCAGGCGCGAAATTTTATGCGGGATCAGATGCGGATCGGGGATAGGGTTCTTTTCTATCATTCCAGTGCCAGACCCATCGGGATTGCCGGGTTGGCCAGGGTCCATTCCGAGGCTTATCCCGATCCAACTGCCTGGGATCCATCGAACTCGCATTTTGATCCGCTTGCGAGTCCCGAAAACCCACGCTGGTGTATGGTCGATGTCGAGTTTGTCGAAAAATTTCCTGAAATCCTGACTCTCGAGGAGATGCATCGGAATCCGTCATTGGAAGGCCTCCTGGTGCTGAAACGAGGAATGCGCCTGTCGATCCAGCCGGTTGAGAAAAAGCATTTCGATGAGATCCTCAAAATGGTTCGAAACCGGAAGAGGTGAAATTCAGCGGGGAACCTGTTTCAGCGGAGCCGTTTTTTTCAGATCGATAAAGACAACCTCCGGCCGCATGAAGAATCGCAATGGGATTCCCCTTGTGCCAGCACCTGGTGAGAGATAGAGAAAGAGATTATTTTCCTGCAGCCAGCCGCATTGCCATGCCGCCGGAACTTTGCTGTCCCTTCGCAGACCCCATATCCCGGGATCCGAATCTGATGATGGAGGTTGTCCACCGCCACGATCAGGTTCAGAGGAAAACCCTGGGCGATTCGCAGCATGTCGGGGGATTGGCCGAGCCAGATACGGTAACTGGCAGGCGGGCAGTTTCTCAGACTTTCTCTGAGCTGATTCTGCCCACGGTCCAGGTGGCTGGCATGAGGACTCTGGATACCCACAAAGGCCAGGCAATCCTGCCTGCGTTGAATTGCAAAGTGGGAATTCGAAAGCAGGCGATATCCAGCACCTTCTGGAATCTGATCCCAGAAATGTTTGCGATCGTGATATCCCCTGACCGCCAGGATCCCATCAGGGAACTGGAGGGGAGCAAGGAATTCATTCAACAGTCCATGGACAACCTGGTTGTCGGCGCCATGGGAGGGTTTGATGTTGCCTGCCACAAGGAGAATGTCGGGCCTGTTTTCAGCAAGAATGTGTTGAATCCGTTTTTCGAATGTCCCGATTTTTTTGAGATGCAGGCCGCCAATCAAGGCCAGGCGGTAGGAATCAAAAGAGGAGGGAAGTGACTCATCGATGAACTGTGTGTGTGTGACACACAGGCGTCGGGTTTCTGTATATCCCCATGCCAGTGTTGAAAAGAGAACAGGCCCGGCAAGTATTCCTGCCAGCATGTTCAGAATGAATCCTGCTGGTCACCCGCGGATGTTCCCCGGAAAATCCGGGCTTCATGGAGCTGTTTCAGATAGCTGGAATAATTGCTCCGGGTTTCACGAAGGCTGTCGCCGCCAAATTTTTCGAGCATGGCATCCGCAAGAACAAATGCGATCACGGCTTCAAGAACCACCCCCGCTGCCGGAACCGCAGTCACATCGGAACGCTGGTATGTCGATTTTGAAGACTCGAGGGTCTTCATATCCACCGATTGCAGCCCCTTGCGGACAGTCGAAATCGGTTTCTTGGCAACACGCACCACCAGCGGCATTCCATCGGTCATCCCGCCCTCCAGCCCGCCGGCATTGTTGGTCAGGCGATAAAAATTGGCCCCGTCATGATGGATTTCATCATGAGAATGTGAGCCGCGGCGTGCAGCCATTTCAAAGCCAAGGCCAAACTCGACACCTTTCATGGCCTGAACCGACATGACCGCAGCAGCGATGCGGCAATCCAGCTTGCGATCCCACTGGACATGGCTCCCAAGGCCAACCGGCAGGCCGGTTGTTATAATTTCAAGGATTCCCCCCAGTGTGTCTTTCTCATGGACCACCTGATCGATATGTTTCACCATCCTGGCAGAGGTCTCAGGATCGGCACAGCGGACCGGGGAGGCTTCGACATTTTCACGCAAAGCTGCCAGGTTCACATCCGGCGAGACTGCAGGGGCTTGAATTTCACCCAGGCGGACAACATGCGAAAGGATATCGATTCCAAACTCGGATAGAAATTTCCGGCAGACAGCCCCGACTGCCACGCGCACTGTGGTTTCTCGGGCGCTGGAACGTTCCAGAATATCGCGGATGTCCTCCCGGTCATACTTCAGCACACCCACCAGATCCGCATGGCCGGGGCGTGGACGGCTGATCATGATCGATGGATCCTTATCTGCCGCATCGGGCGACATTTTCCCGGTCCAGTTGGGGGCATCATCATTGGCGATCCAGAGAGTGAGCGGGCTGCCCAAGGTTTCACCCCAACGGACACCGGAATGAAATTCGACCTGATCCTTCTCGATCTTCATACGGCCACCACGGCCATGACCACCCTGGCGCCGTTTCAAGTCCGGATTTATGTCTTCCTTGCTGAGAGGCAAGCCGGCCGGCAGGCCTTCGATGATGGCGGTCAAACCAGGGCCATGGCTTTCTCCCGCTGTCAGAAAACGGAGATTTCCCACATTGATCCTCCCTCAAAATCGTGGATCTAGAGTGCCATGAAACCCCCCGCTTTGGAATTGCATCCCGCCGGGCCGCTTGGTTTTATCTGGAATGAACCACACCAACGCGCAGGCAGAACGGGCTGACTCGGCATTGGCTGCAGAGCGGTGATATTGGCTTGCAGAGGGTACGGCCATAGGTGACCAGCAGGTCATTGATCGGGATCCAGTAGCGTTTCGGCAATATTTCTCGCAATTTCTGTTCGGTTTTATCCGGAGTCGAAGCAGCCAGGATCCCCCATCGGTTGGTGATGCGATGGACATGAGTATCGACACAGATGCCTGGTTTTCCGAACCCGAGTGTCACTACCAGGTTGGCGGTTTTTCTGCCAACGCCTTTGAGGGTCAATAGTTCCTCGATACTGTCCGGCACATTTCCATGAAATTTATCGATGATGGTCCGACTGACTTCAAGGATTGTGGCCGCCTTGTTCCGATAGAATCCCGCTGGGAAAATGGTTTCGGCAAGGGTGGCCTGGGGAACTCGAAGCATTCGACCCGGCGTGTCCGCCAGGTGAAATAACCTCTTGCTGGCCTCCGCTGTGACTTCATCCTTGGTCCTCAGACTGATGAGGCAGGAGATGAGCACCCGGTAGGGATCCCTCTTGTGGCTTTGGGATATCTCGGTGACAGAGGCCTGTCCAACCCGGTCACGGTGAGCACGAAGGATTTGGAATACCTTGGGAAAATCATCCGGTGTCATAAGCCGTTAACATACCATGGGAACGGATGGGAAAAAGGCTGGTTGAATTGCTTTTAAAAGCTCGATGGGGATTATTGGATATTCCTTGGGATTCGCCATAAATATTTACGGATATTGTCGAAAAAAGAATTCCATTAAAACATCTTGTTACCAGCTGCCGTTTCGGGTTAAACTATGAACCAAAGAGGCTTTTATTGCGATAAACCTCTTTTCACCTCACAGGTGTGGGGGGATTTCAAATAAATCGGGAGAGTCTTGATGTCGTCAAACCTTTTGTTTTTTCCCATCTCGATGTTTTGTCGAAGGGGACGAAAAGGGTTTACCCTGATCGAACTGCTGATTGTTATTGCCATCATTCTTATTTTGATCTCAATTGCCCTTCCAAACTTCCTTGAAGCACAGCTGCGCGCCAAAGCCACCAAAGCTAAAGCGGAAATCCGCTCTTTGGGTATCGCGATGGAATCCTATTACCTCGATTTTAAGATTTATCCTCCTGAGAGTGAAGATAATCCTTACCAGCGTGCCCGTTCAGAAGCGGGCCTGTTCTGGCTGACATCTCCCATTAAATACATGTCAGCCATCCCCTCCGATCCATTTGGTGATGCGACAAAAGGGACCATCACCGTGTATGAAATGGGTGGGATCGAGGCTGTGACGACCCGTTGTAAAATTTGCCTGGAGACTTGGGCCATTTTTACACGCGGACCAGACTACAATGAGGATCAGATCGTTTCGGACCATCCCCATTATGGAATGTATGACAACTCGGTGGATTCTTACTCCCCGACCAATGGGACACGCAGCGCCGGAGATATCTTCCAGTTTGGTGGTGATTCATTCTGGATCGGTGTGGCCATGGGTGTTGCCATGCGTAAGAGCTACAACCCCGCCATGGGACGCGGCCTGATCGTTGACAATGAATTCTATCTTCATCGCCTGCCGCCCAAGCTTCGATAAAAACACTCCAAATAATTCGATTGAAAAGGCTCGGAGATTTCCGGGCCTTTTTTCTGTGCAACCCTCTCTCAGTCCACCTGGAAAACGGTTCCGATGCCATAGACATCGACTGCATTGTTGTGCAGGAAGCCCGCCGCGAGCTGCGACATGTCTTTATGAGGAATCTGAAGAACCCCGGCATGCTCTCCGAGTTCCTCAGCCAGGATTTCACGTGTGAACAGGGATGATCCAGCTGCCATTTCAAGGCTGGTCGAATCATGCGAGCACATGATCTTGTGATGAGGGACATACCCAAGCCAGGCCTTGAGCGCTCGTCTGAAGAAGTCCGGGTTCAGGACTGTCTGCCAGCAGGTGTCCAGATAGACATTGGGAAGGTATTTGGCCAGCCAGCCCGACTCATCGATAAATGGCCAGCAGTGAATCAGAACCAGCTTCATTCGGGGGTAACGTTTCGCGAGAAACTCCAGGGGGAGCGGCGAAGATTTCGACAGGTTATGGGTGCCGACATGGATCTGGTGGGGCCATCCTCTTTCATGTGCCTGCCTGCAGCATTCATTTACGACCCAATTCTTGAATGTGGTGACCTGGTACGGGGTCAGATCTCCGGCCCAGGCGACCTGGGATTCATCGGCTTCCTGAAAATCCAGTGACCGTGAATAAGCCTGGAGTTGCTTGATGCCTGTGGTCCCTTTTTGTGCAGCAGCATCGAAAATGGCCTGGATCAGCTTCCGCCAGCTGGCGGCATCGACCGGTTCCACTCCAAAGGTTTCGGCCATTTTGTCGCGCTTCTGTGAGTCTGTTGTCCATAAACCCAGCAGGGGATCGATGCGTAAAATGGTATGCGTGAAAGAGAGTTCTTCCTGTGCCGACGAATCGCTCTGGGATCGTATGAAAAAAGATGGATGGACAGGACGGATCAATTCACTGAAACCAGCCTGTTCCATCGCTTTCCGGTACCATTGGAAGAGTGATTCATATCGCATGGCAATGGATTGATCGGCGGCTTTCCAGGCCTCCAGATCCAGGGAGCCGATATCATGGCCATGAAGGAGCGCGATGCCACGGCGAAGGCACTGGAAAACACCGGTCAAGCGCTGCCTTTCGAGATGCGGGCGAATTTCATTAAAAACCTGATCCGGGGCTTCCATCCAGGCGGACTGAAGATCTGCCTTGCCAAACTTTCTGGCGATGTCGGCGGCATTGAAACCAGCTGCGGCCATCCATCCTCCCAGGTAAGGATCGATGAGCAGATCAAGGAGTGTGGTTCTCCTGGCCGGCAAGGCCCCCGCTTCGGCATCGGCGCGGAACCCTTCTGGAGCCATTCCGATCGATGCAATGCTTCCCCAATGTTCATGGGCGCAGAAATTCGGGATGGGCGGGTGATCCCCACCTGATTCGCCACCCCCTGGGAAAGGTGTCCCAAAAGTCCCCTGCTGCTGCCTGCCTGATGGGCTTGCATCCGTTATCCCTGTTGCCAGCAGCGGGCCTCCGGTCAGGGAGCCAAGAAAGACACGACGATCCATCTCCGGGGTCCTTTCAATCGTTCATCTGAAAAATCTTTGAATTGACAGCCCAGTATATGCCATTTTAATCTGACAGGGTGAATCTTTTCTTCTATGCATCATCCCCAGTGGCAAGCGATTTATGGAAGGGGTTTCTGAAAATGCGATCTTCATCAATAGGGATCACCGCCTGTTTTCTAATGCTGGGGCTCCTTGCTCCAGGCTGGTCTTATGATTCTCCTTCAACCGAGGCGATGTTTGACTTTTCAAGAAAATGGCGCACAGCCGGTTATAATGCCTCAGACCTCCTCAGAATGATAAAAGATGGCGTTTATACAGCACCCACACCCACCGCCACCTCAATGGGCGCCCTGACATCCACACGGACACCGACAGCAACTCGCACACGAACCCGCACAAGCACAGCCACCGCCACTCCCACACGCACCCCGACTCGTACTTCCACTCAGGCAGGAGCCACGCCGGTTCTCAATTCAATTTCTCCGCGTGTTGTCAATGTTGGAGATCAGGTGACTTTGACTGGTGTTAATCTCGGCAATGGAGCTGTCCAGATCGATGTGGGAGGGACAGTGGTTGGCGGAAATGCGACCGGGACGAATGCCACCTTCACGATGCCTGTTGTCCATGGAATGAATTATATTCTGCATTGTGTCGAAATTCGCCTGATTGCGGCTGGAAATAAAGTCAGCAATGCAGTTGGACTGGTTTATCCGAAACGTTATGACCAGGCCGATGATACTTCATTGATCATTTCTGACTCCCGTTATATCCCTGCCACACGGCGCTTTCAAATCGATGCAGCAGTCCTCAATCAGAAGACAGCCAATGACAAGCCACTGTGCCTGTCGTCTCCGGCAGTGATTATCCTGGATGCGACAGGGGTGCCGACAATTGCCACAGGCATCCTGGCCGACAATGATTCGCGAAACGATTTTATCTCCGCCCATCCGCACTGGGACTATCGATTTGCTGAACCGGTGTTCAGCTCACCCGCGCACCGCCTGGAATCCGGGCAGACCACAACCCCTCGCACCTGGATCCTGGCAGCCGATTCCCCTGAGACCCATGCCTTCAGCCTGGATCTCTATATTACGGATTTGTGCCGGCCCACAAACATTCATGCAGCTGATATCTCTTCCACTCCCCTGCTGAAGCCACACCCTTTTGGCCTGGGGTATGATCCAGTAACTAAACTTCTGCATGTCAGCGGGGATATCGAAGGCTGGTTGTATGCAGTCGATACCACCAATATCGATCAGATGGTCGCCAGGATTATCCAGCCAGAGAAAGGTCCATCTTATGTTGAGGTCAGCCCGCAGGGATCGGATCCCGGCCATGCCAGCGGGCGTGTCTGGTGGTCCTGGACACATCCTGAACTGACCAACACGGAGAATGTTGTCGGGGCATTCGATGCGAAAAACTTTGCCCCCTCTTCGGAGATTTCCCATGTGGACAAGACCTACATCCCCCTGCCGACCGGCCTAAACTTTACACAGCCACGAGGCTTGGCCTTTGATGCGGCCACTGGCTACCTTTATGTCGCCGAGGCCGACAAGGTCTACCAGCTCCTGATCGGAGTGACCCCGGTCTCCCCCATCCAGCTCTCTGGCTTTTCCGATATCCAGGGGCTGTCAGTCGATCCGGGAAATGGAAACCTTTTCATTGTCGAGCGAGGAACTGGCCAGGTGCATCGCATCAAAGGCCTGAGAAACCAGCAGATCACCGAACAGGTGGTATTTGGCGGGCCGGGGAATGCCATTGGAAAATTCAATGACCCACGTGGGATCGAGGTGGATGAAGATGGCCTCGTGTTTGTAGTCGATCGTGGCAATGACCGGGTCCAGGTGCTGGATGGGCGCACCGCCTCGATAAACTGGCTGATGATGTTTGGCGGCCATATCGTGGCGCCCAGCATTGTGAATTGTGAAGGCCCCAATTCCATCTGCCCTGTCGGCCCGGGTGATGGATTCAACAAGCCAGGGGATGTCGAATCTATTGATGCGCAGACAATCTGGGTAACCGATTCAGAGAATGGGCGAATCATCCGGTTTATTCATGATTCTTTTGGTGAGGACACCTTCCCGTTCAAAAAAGGCAGGACCAGCTCTGTTCGCAGCGCCAGGAATACCTGGGAGGGCGAGGTTCTTCCCGGATTGTAAGATCAGGAGGAAGGCCTGATCCCGCGACCCATTGCCAGGAATATGCAGGAGGGTTTCGGATTGGATTGATCAGAAGAGGTGGTCCTCCACAAATAGCTGTCGGACCACCTCTTCAATTCGATCTGCAGGATTAAATTCCGATCCCGGGAGCGGGGAATTGTTCACACAAATCCCGAACCTCTCCTGCGATGCGGGTCAGAACCTTGTCGTCATGGGCATGGGCCACAACTTCAGCCATCCAGTCCGCCAGTTTCTTCATCTCCGCCTCTTTCATGCCGCGTGAAGTGATGGCGGGTGTTCCTATCCGGATGCCGCTGGGGTCGAAAGGTTTGCGGGTGTCGAAGGGGATGGCATTACAGTTGGCCACAATACCGGCTGCAGCCAGGGATTTTGCAGCCTCACGGCCTCCAAGCCCTTTGGAAGTGATATCGATCAGAATCAGGTGGTTTTCTGTGCCGCCGGTGATCAGGCTGAATCCATGGTGCAGTAATCCCTCCGCGAGAGCCGCAGCATTCTTGACAATCTGGTGGCCATACATCCTGAACTCAGGTGCCGCAGCTTCTTTCAAAGCAACCGCAATGGCGGCAGTGGTGTGGTTGTGGGGGCCTCCCTGAAGGCCGGGGAACACCGCCTTATCGAGGGCAGCTGCATGTTGTTCCTCGCACAGGATCATCCCGCCGCGAGGCCCGCGCAGGGTTTTATGTGTTGTGGTAGTAATAATCTGAGCATACCCTTTTGGGCTTGGGTGGGCGCCGGATACGACCAGGCCGCTGAAATGGGCGATATCCGCAACCAGCACCGCCCCTGCCTCATTGGCGATTTCAGCAAATTTCGCGAAATCCAGGATGCGTGGATATGCACTATGGCCGCAGAAGATGATTTCAGGCTTTTCGCTTAAAGCGATCTGACGGATTTCCCCATAATCGAGCAGGTGGCTGTCAGGTGATACGGTGTATGGAACAGGGGTATATATCTTGCCGCTGAAGCTGACCTTGGCTCCATGTGTCAGATGGCCGCCGGAAGGCAAAGCCATTCCCATAACTTTGGCCCCCGGTTTCAGCAGGGCCAGGTAAACAGCCTGATTGGCCGGGGATCCGGAATAGGGCTGCACATTCGCATGGGGCATTCCAAAAAGCGCTTTTGCCCGTTCAATCGCGATCTGTTCGATCTGATCGATATACTGCTGCCCCTCGTAATAACGTTTGTATGGATATCCTTCCGAATACTTGTTGGTGAGAACAGTCCCGGTGGCCTGCATGACCGCACGGGATGCATAATTCTCGGAAGGAATCAGGCGCAGGACATCGGCCTGGCGCTGTTCCTCCTGGCGAATGAGATTACAAATCTCGGGATCAATGGATGCGATGGCATCCAGATGCGACTGGGCTTCAGCCTGGACTTTGGACATGTGGAGACTCCTGCATTTCTGGTGGTGATGCGCCGAGACAACCCTGCCGGTTGCCGGTTTGCCGCCCAGGCCCACGGCGGCAAGAATGGAACAGCTGCTCAGGCTCCCCGGCGGTGAACTCCGCCTCTGGATGAGGACCAGTCGCCCGGCTGTTTAATTAGAACATGGCTGAACGCCCGGGTCAATTGATCCAAACCGATTTTCATCGGCTCGGTTGACTGAACTTAATGCTCGTTGATATCTTCCTGAATCCGCATGAGGAGGCACTTGGATTTTGAAACCCTGGCAGAAATACCTGGTTGTAACTTTATTTGCTTTAGCCGCTATCAGCCGATTCTGGGGCCTAGGGGACAAGGCCTTCCATCATGATGAATCGATCCATTGTTATTATTCCTATGAACTTGCCACCGAAGGCCGTTTCAAAGGCGCCAACAACAACGATGTGACCTTCGGGTACAGCCCGGTTTACCATGGGCCCTTCCTGTATCACTTTTCTGCCCTGATCCTGTTCCTTTTTGGTGATAGCGATTTCACTGCCAGGGTGCCCTTTGCCCTGATGGGGATGCTTCTCCTTTTCCTGGTGTGGGAAACACGGAAACTGGTGGGGGTCCCGATGGCAATCGGAATGCTCGCCGCTGCAACCCTTTCTCCGATTGTCAATTATTACTCCCGGTTCGCCCGGGAGGATGTCAATATCGGGACTGCCTTTTTTGCGGTTCCTGTGTTTGGAGCCTTGTTCCTCAAAGAAAAAAAGACCTCTTATCTCCTTCTTTCTGTTCTTTCTCTGATCATCGCCTACAGCATGAAGGAAAGTTCCTACATATATGGGTTTGGGGTCGGTGCATTCGTGGTCGTCTGGGGTCTGGCTCGCATACTGCGTTACGGAAAACAGGAATTTCGCTCCTGGTTCGGTGATTCCTATCCATTTGTTGTCCTCCTCTCTCTCTATGCCTTTTTCAGTTTTTTTGTATTTGTTTTCGTAGCAGTCGACTACCGTGTCGATCCAAAACAGCATGGGTTTGTCACCGGGCTTCTGGACATCGCTCGACATGCCTTCTCATTTGAAAAGCTGGAACTTTCCGGGCCTGCACTGGCAGAAAAAATTAAAAACCAGATGCGGTTTTATACCGACCCATCCCGTACCTTTGCCAAGTATTCCTATTATTTTATCGCTTTCCTGATCAGTGGCTGTTTCCTGGCTGGCCTTGAATTCTTCCGGTATCGATTTAGTCGGCCGACAGGAGAAACGATTCTCAACCCGAAAAAGAAAGAAACTTCACCTGAAAAGGAGGTGCCCTCCTCATCTGGACTTCCCGATGGGGCAATCCCCCTGCTCATCTGTGGTGTCATCTGGCTGAGCATGATGCTTTGCCTGGCAACCCTCAAAATCGTTCCATTTGTCTTTGCGCTGATTCTCTGGATCTGTTTCGAAATGGTCCGGCGAAGTCACTTGCAGTCTGGTTTCGAAAATCCGAAAGCCCCAGGTCTCATCCGCCTGGTTGCACCCTGGGTGACGATTTTTGGGTCTCTCGGGATCGTTTTTCTGGTTTATGTTTTCCTGTTCAGCCAGATGTTTGCTGATCCGGCCGGTTTGAAACGGGGGATTTATGACTATATTGAATACTGGTTCGGCCACCAGCTGGGTGAATATCGCATCTTTGGCCCGTTCTGGTTTTATATCGCCAGGCTGATCATCTATGAATTTGCTTTCCTCCTGATCGCCACCTTTGGGGTTCTGGCAGCACTCGTCCTCCTGATAATCAAGCGCTTTGGAGCGGTGCCAGCGGCTGCATCACGCTTTGAATTTCCTGGCCCGTTCAGTCCATTCTTTATTTTCCTCATCTGGATGGCAATCTTCAACACCATCATTTATGGGTTCCTTCATGAAAAAGCTCCCTGGCTGGCTTTTCATCAGGCCATCCCCTGGTCTCTGGTGGCGGGTGGCATCCTGGCCTGGGGATTTTCCGTCTGGCAGAACCGTTGGTTCCGTCTGGCAGTCATCACACTGACAGCGCCCCTTCTTCTTCTAACTCTCAAGGTTCACATCCAGGTGAACCATATCTGGCCGGATAATACGGCCGAGCTGGTTTCACAGCAGCAAGCGGACCGGGATATCCGAGATATGGTCAAGCTGGTGGAACGGCTCGCGGAGGAGACAGGCTTATATGAGGAGCTTCCGATCGCGACAGAGGATGAAGTGGAATGGCCATTCCCATGGTATTTCCGCCATTACACCAAATATCGAGTCAAGACGGCCGACCCGAATGCAATTGTCCAGTTTGGAGATGACACCACCTTCACTGAAATGCGGGCCAAACTGGGAGATAAATTTTATTACAGGAAGTACCTCCATCGTGGGGCATGGATCGAAAATTCGATGGATGTCAATGACCTGCCGGGAGGCAAGGACTTCTGGGCAAATGTCAAAGCTTACTTAAACAACACTTCATTCAAAGGCAAGCCTTTCAGGTTGCTGTTCTGGAATTACTTTTTCCACCGTCAACGCTGGAGTGATATCAATCCGAAGTGGGGGTATGTGTACATCCGCAAGGAGCCGCTTCCCACCCTGGAACCTCTCCAATCCCCTCCGGGGAGCATGGATCCTCCACGCCGCCTGGCCCCTGAAGTCCGGCTGCAGTCACCTGTGGGCAGTGCTGAAAGGTTCAATCTGCCTCGTGGAATGCGATTCGATCCCGAGGGAAACCTTCATGTGGTCGACAGCCTGAATGGCCGGGTGATGGTTATGAATGCGACCGGATCGCTGATCCGGATGTATGGCAGCCCAGGCTCCGGCCCGGGCCAGCTGCGTGTGGATGGGGCTTTCGGTCCGAGCAGTGTTGCCTTTGATAATCAGCTGAATGCCTATGTGGCTGATACCTGGAACCACCGTATCGTCAAATTCGACCGAAATGGCCAATACCTTCTGTCTTGGGGAAGCGGTGGAGAAGGAACCCGCACCACCACCAAGTTTTTCGGCCCTCGTGGTGTGGAAGTTGGCCCGGATGGAAAGGTCTACGTGGCTGATACCGGAGACTGTGAAATTGAGGTTTTCGAGCAGGATGGCACAAAGGCCAGCCAGTTTGGCAGCCGGGGAATGCGGCGGGGCGAGCTCGATGAACCTGTTGGCTTGAAATTCGGGCCGGATGGAAACCTCTATGTGTGCGATACGGGAAACCAGCGAGTCCAGGTTTTCACCCCCCAGGGAGTTGCCAGGAACAGCTGGCTGGTGCCTGGATGGGATACAGACAAAGTCGGCATGGAACCATCCATTGATTTCCTTCCGGGCGGGAAAGTGCTTCTCTCCCTCTCTCGTAAAAATATGGTCCGGGTCTATACGCCCCAGGGGGAAAGTGCGAGAAACTTTGAAATCGGCGGCCAGAAATCTGAGCCGATGGGTGTTGCAGTCGCCCGCGATGGGAAAGTCTGGTTGTCCGACCGTTCCACCAACAGCTTGATGAAGGTGGCGATCCCGGAAAACTGAGGAGAAGCTGGTCTGGACTCAAGGGAAATGACGGGTGGGTCGCTTACTCGCCCGTCAGCTGTCCAGCAGGTTTGTTCCACCAGGTGAGAATCTCGAGGACAATGTCTTCGATGGTGCGCTGGTCTGTGCAGATCGCGATATCACATGCCTTCTGATAGAGAGGGAGTCTCTCTTTAAGGACTTCTTCGACTTCTTCTGTAAAAGATTTTGTTCCTGTCAGAGATGGCCGCTGGTTGTCATTTCCGATCCGCTCGACAATCGTATTCACAGTGGCAGTCAGCCAGACCACTTTTCCATGGCTGCGCAGGTTTGTGATGTTCTCATCCCGGACAATCACCCCGCCACCACAATCGACAACCAGATTCTCTCTTCTCCCGAGCTCACTTGCCAAAGCGGCCTCGGCATCTCGAAAGGCGCTCCAGCCGTAATTTTTAACGAACTCTGGGATGCTTGTTCCAAATCGTTGAACAAGTGTTTCATCCATGCCCACACGCTCAAAGCCAAGGGCACTGGCCAGCCTTGTTGAGACCTCGGTTTTGCCTGTTCCTCGATAGCCGATCAGTACCAGGTTCATGGTTTCGAAAAATTGATATCGATTCGTTTATTGCAGGTGGCGACGGCGCTCGAGGATTTCCTGGCAGCGGACAGTGTACTTGGCGGTCGGAACCGCCTTGAGGCGCTCGAAAGGAATTTCCTCCCCCGATTCCAGGCAGATCCCATAAGTCTGGTCGGTCATGCGGTGAAGTGCATCCTCGATTTCCAGCAGGCGTTCACGGTCATGTTCAGCCAGCTCGAGCTCCATCTCCCGCTCAGAGAGGTCGGTGGATTGATCCACGAGATCGCCACCCATCGAGGCTTCGCTGCTATTGCCTTTGCGGATGCCTTTGAGGATCTCATCACGCTCTTTGAGCAGCAGTCCTTTGAGCTCATCAATCTGTTTTTTGTTCAACGGCATGGCATACCTCCCCATCCCAGATGTCACTGGGCTGACCGGCAGGATTTCACGGATACCCTCCGGTTCAAAGCCCCCTCATCAGGTTGTTTGCATTGTCCATATCATACCCATCCGGGAGAGATGGGATCAATGATTCCTGCCAGGGTGCCTGTGAAAACAAAAACACCCTGAAGGGGAGGAAGGATAAAGAATGGGTATGTATTCTGTCAATGATTTCCACAGCCTCCTGAAACTCTTGCAGTTTTCCCGGTTCCGGTGATAGGATCAGCACACTCTTCCTGAAAAATGTCACAACTTTTTTGATGACCGGACAGGACGCCTTTTTTCAGGAAGAAAACCAATATTCGCGGAGCCGCCTCATTGCCCACAGAGCCAGCCATTCTGACTTCTTCACCCCTGTGGCCGTTTGTCGTTTATACTGCGGCGGTTATTTTTCTTGTCGTGGCCCAGGTGGTTTTGTCCCATTTTCTCGGCCCGCGCCACAGTGAACGCGCCACGGGAGCTCCCTACGAATCCGGAATTGTTTCCGAAGGTTCGGCAAGATTGCGTTTTTCATCGACTTTTTATTTGATTGCGGTTTTCTTCGTGGTTTTTGATCTTGAAAGTGTCTTTATCATCACCTGGGCCATTGGCTTTCGGGAATTAGGATGGCCAGGATATTTCAAGATTTTTGTTTTCATAACAATTCTTCTGGCTTCGCTGGTTTATCTCTGGAGAATCGGTGCGCTGGAAGCGGGTCCGCCGAAAAGGCAAAGAGCAGCTGGGGTTCACCAGGATTGATAGAAGCATATTGGGCGCAGGCCCTTTTGATTCTACAGTTGGAGGGAATAAGGCAAAATGAGAACTGTCCGTGAAATCCTCCAGTCCAAAGGGCCGGTGGTCTGGACCATCTCCCCCGAAGCCACAGTTTATGAAGCTCTGAAAATGATGGCTGAAAAAGACCTTGGCGCACTGCTGGTCACCCGCGGGACAGAAATCCTGGGAATCATTTCCGAGCGAGACTACGCCCGGAAGGTGGTCCTTAAAGGCAAATTTTCGCGAGATGTGCCTGTCAGTGAAATTATGACCTCACGGGTGCTCTATGTGGGCCCATCACAAACGACAGACGAATGCATGGCCCTCATGATTGACAAACGGGTCCGCCATCTGCCAGTAGTCGAAAATGAGTGCCTGGTGGGTTTTATCTCGGTTGGAGATGTGGTCAAGGCAGTTATCGATGAAAAGCAGCTGCTGATCACCGAGTTGGAAAATTATATCACTGGAAGACGTTGATAAATGAAATTCTGGTTGAGCCGGCCAAATCAGGCATCCACAACTTTAAAAGCTCTGGGGGAAGGTTCCTTCGAGGATGCTGTAAAAAAGAATGTGTTACTGGCCCGTCTGGAGGACCTGATCGCCTGGGGCCGGAAAAATTCGATCTGGCCATTCCATTTCGGATTATCCTGCTGTTTTGTGGAAATGGCCACCAGTATCACCAGCCGTTTTGACATTGCGCGCTTCGGTGCCGAGGTGATCCGTGGAACTCCCCGGGAAGCCGATGTCATGGTCATCGCCGGAACGCCCTTCATCAAGATGGCCCCGATCATCAAAAGGCTGCATGAACAGATGATGGAACCGCGCTGGGTGATCTCGATGGGATCATGCGCCAATTCCGGCGGAATGTACGACATTTATAGTGTTGTCCAGGGAGTGGACAAAATCATTCCTGTTGATGTTTATGTGCCCGGCTGCCCTCCCGCACCTTATGCCTTCATGGAAGGGCTTTGCCTGCTGCGGGAACGCATCGGCAAAGAGAAAAGACCTTTAAGCTGGGTGATTGGACCGGAGGGTGTGGAAAAACTCGACCCCCCCTCACTGAGAGACCTCAAACGTGATGAGCGCTCCCAGGCAACTGATCTTCCCACAATGGATCATGTGTGACATGGTCCCGATTCCAGTCAATGAACTGTCATTCTGTTTGATATAATGTCCCAGCCTGACCTTGCCGCAAACTCTGCCGATCTCACCATGCCTGCAGTAAAGGCACATAAGCATGACTGTGCTGTTATAGATGAATTGAAAATGCGGTTTGGCGACACCGCATTCACAGAGCAATCCTCCTCAGATGCCATCCCGACTCTCTGGGTCGGTCGGGGCATCCTTCTCGATGTGCTCCGGTTTGTAAAAACCGGAATCAACCGGCCTTACCGGATGCTCTATGACCTCTTTGCCATCGACGAACGCCTCCGGAATCATCGTGATGGCCAGCCATCGGCCGATTTCACTGTGGTTTATCACCTGCTGTCGTTCGACCGGAATAGCGACCTCCGCCTGAAGGTGGCTCTCGAGGGTGAATATCCATCCCTTCCGAGCTGTGTTGGCATCTGGCAATCAGCGAGCTGGTGCGAACGGGAAGCCTGGGATATGTTCGGAATTACCTTCGAAGGGCACCCGCATCTTCGACGCCTGCTCATGCCATCCACCTGGATCGGGCACCCGCTTCGCAAAGAACATCCGGCCCGGGCCACCGAAAGCGGGCCTTTTCAGCTCCCCGACGAAAAACAGGATGCCGAGCAGGAAGCCCTGCTTTTCCGCCCGGAAGACTGGGGCATGAAGCGTGTTTCTGAAAGCTCGGATTTCATGTTCCTCAATCTGGGGCCACAGCATCCCGGAACGCATGGAGTTTTGAGAGTCATTCTGCAGCTCGATGGCGAAGAAATCGTCGATTGCGTTCCTGAAATCGGTTTCCATCATCGTGGCGCCGAGAAAATGGGAGAACGCCAATCCTGGCATTCGTTTATTCCTTACACCGACCGGATTGATTACCTCGGCGGGGTGATGAACAACCTTCCGTATGTGATGGCAGTCGAACAACTTGCCGGAATCGAGGTCCCGGAACGGGCTGAAGTGATCCGCATCATGATGTGCGAGCTGTTCCGGATCGCCAGCCATCTCGTGTGGTATGGGACATTCGCCCAGGATATCGGTGTCCTTTCACCTGTTTTTTACACATTCAACGATCGCGAGCGGATTTTCGACATCGTTCGTGCGGTGTGTGGCGGGCGAATGCATCCCAGCTGGTTCCGCATTGGGGGTGTCGCTCATGATCTCCCCGCTGGCTGGGACAAGATGGTTCTAGATTTCGTCCAGCATCTGCCCCCCCGTATCCTGGAATGGGACAAGATGGTGATGCGAAACCGGCTGTTCAAGGCACGGACAGTCGGAGTCGGCGCCTACACTCTGGAGGAAGCGATTGACTGGGGTGTGACCGGCCCCGGGCTGAGAGCCT
The DNA here is from genome assembly GCA_001567115.1 of Candidatus Hinthialibacteria bacterium OLB16. Classification (GTDB taxonomy): domain Bacteria; phylum Hinthialibacterota; class Hinthialibacteria; order OLB16; family OLB16; genus OLB16. Next base: position 26,618 of record LMZT01000043.1, read on the forward strand.
GCGGGCTGGATTGGGATTTCCGCAAGCAGCGCCCGTATTCCGGTTATGATCGCTTCGATTTCGATATCCCTGTGGCCTCGAATGGTGATGCCTATGACCGTGGAGCCATCCGCATTGCCGAAATGCTCCAGTCCATCCGCATCATTGAGCAGTGTGCCCGGAATATGCCTGCAGGCTCATATAAATCGGACCACCCCCTCACCACTCCCCCACTGAAAGAACGCACGATGTATGACATCGAAACACTGATCAATCACTTTCTCGGTGTAAGCTGGGGGCCGGTCATCCCTCCCGGTGAATCTTTCTATGGGATCGAAGCGACAAAAGGGAACAATGGCTACTATCTGATCAGCGATGGCGGCACGATGGCTTACCGCCTCCACATACGCACCCCTTCTTTCCGCCACATGCAGATGCTTCCGCTGATGGCTAGAGGAAGGACAGTTGCCGATGTGCTGGCGATTCTGGGAAGCATTGATTTTGTACTGGCGGATATTGATCGGTAAGAAAGGTTGATCCGGCGACAGGTTGAAACATGCTGACAGTCGAAGAAAGACAGGAAATCGAAAAAGAAATCCATCACTACGAGCACAAACAGGCTGCCTGTATTGAGGCCATGAAAATTGTCCAGCGGCACCGTGGGTGGGTCTCGGATGAAAGCATCCGGGATATTGCTGCGATGATGGACATGAGCCCCACCGCACTCGACAGTGTCGCCACTTTTTACAACCTGATTTTCCGGAAACCTGTGGGGAAACATGTCATCATGATCTGCGACAGTGTCAGCTGCTGGATCATGGGTTATGAGAACATGCGCGATCACCTGTGCCGAAAACTGGGAATCCAGCTGGGCGAAACGACGGCAGATGGCAGATTCACGCTGCTGCCGATTGTCTGCCTGGGGACATGTGATCACGCACCGGCGATGATGATCGGCGATACCCTTTATCGCGACCTCACGCCGGAAAAAATCGATACGATACTTAAGCAGTACGCATAGGCGCGGAAAGTGATAGATCGCCCTTTAACAAAGAACATAGACCTATCCCGGGAGCCTTTCTCGATCAAGGAGTATGAGGCAGCCGGTGGATACCAGGGGGTGCATAAAGCCCTCAAGGAATTCACGGATCCCAAGTCAATTGTTGACCTGGTGAAGAATGCCGGTCTTAAAGGCCGCGGCGGAGCGGGTTTTTCAACCGGCTTGAAATGGAGCTTTGTCCCCATGGGGCCGGATGCCCCACGCCCACGGTATCTGGTCTGCAATGGGGATGAAATGGAGCCGGGAACTTTCAAAGACCGTCTGCTCCTGGAAGGTGATCCGCACTCGCTGATTGAAGGAATGATCTGTACCGCTTACGCCATTCAGGCGGAAGTGGCCTACATCTTTCTCAGATGGGGGTATACACTTGCGGAGCAGCGCCTCTCAAAGGCGATCGCCGAAGCCTATCAGGCCGGTTACCTCGGAAAAAGCATTCTCGGAACTGGATTTAATCTCGATTTGCACCTGCATATCAGTGCCGGCAGGTACATTTGCGGTGAAGAAACAGCCCTGCTCAATTCACTTGAAGGGAAACGCGCCAATCCCAGAACCAAACCCCCCTTCCCGCAGGTGAGTGGATTGTTTGGCAAACCGACTATTGTTCAGAATGTCGAAACCCTCTGCAATGTGCATCATATCCTTGTGCATGGGGTTGACTGGTATAAAGGCCTGAGCCGCTGTGAAGATGGCGGCACCAAGTTATATGGGGTCAGCGGCAAAGTCAAAAAGCCGGGGGTCTGGGAGCTCCCCATGGGAGTGACTGTCCGCGAGATTCTCGAAGACCATGCTGGAGGAATGCGGGATGGCCTCAAATTGAAGGGTTTCCTCCCGGGAGGAGCATCGACTGATTTTCTTGTGGAAGAACATCTCGATCTGAAAATGGATTATGCCACCATCGGGAAAGCGGGCAGCCGAATGGGCACAGGGACTATGATCATCCTGGATGACCAGACCTGCCCGGTCGGAATGGTTCTGAACCTGACACGATTTTTCGCACAGGAATCCTGTGGCTGGTGCACCCCCTGCCGGGATGGCCTTCCCTGGTCGGTCAAACTGCTGGAGGCTATCGAAAAAGGGGAAGGAAAGCCGGAAGATCTCGACCGCCTGGCGGCACAATGCCGTTTTATGGGTCCGGGAAATACCTTCTGTGCCCTTGCCCCGGGGGCAGCGGAGCCAATACAAAGCTCCCTCAAATATTTCAAGGAAGATTTTGAAAGGCACCTGGCTGAAAAAAGGTGCCCGTGGAGATCCTAGTCGATGCCATCTCTATGGATTGATGGAAAAACTTATGAGGTCGAAGCAGGGAAGAATCTCCTGCAGGTGTGCCTTTCTCTGGGGCTTGATCTGCCCTACTTCTGCTGGCATCCGGCGCTCGGCTCAGTCGGTGCCTGCCGCCAGTGCGCAGTCAAGCAGTATCGTGATGAAAATGATTCTGTCGGGCGTCTTGTCATGGCTTGCATGACCCCGGTTACCGATGGAATGCGGATCACCCTTCAGGATGAGGGTTCGGTTGAGTTCCGGGCCATGCTGATCGAGGCCCTGATGACCAACCACCCCCATGACTGCCCGGTCTGTGATGAAGGGGGCGAGTGCCATCTTCAGGATATGACTGTGATGACCGGCCATAATTACCGTGATTTCCGCTTCAAGAAGCGCACTTTCAATAACCAGTATCTCGGGCCATTCATCAACCATGAAATGAATCGTTGCATCACCTGTTATCGCTGTGTCCGCTTCTACCGGGATTATGCCGATGGCCCTGATCTGAATGCTTTCGCATCCAAAAACCATGTCTATTTCGGCCGGGATTGTGATGGGGCGCTGGAAAGCGAGTTCAGCGGAAATCTGGTCGAAGTCTGCCCGACCGGCGTGTTTACCGATAAAACCCTGAAAGAGCACTATACCCGCAAATGGGATCTGACCACTGCGCCTTCTGTGTGTCATCACTGTGGATTGGGGTGCAACACACTCGCCGGTGAACGGTATGGGTCCATCCGCCGCATCATCAATCGTTACAATGGTGCAGTAAATGGCTATTTTCTCTGTGATCGCGGGCGCTTCGGGTATGATTTCGTCAATGCCGGCACACGCATTCGTGAACCGTTGGCCTCTTCTGGCGAAACAAAAACTCAAGTGCCGGTATCTGTGGAAAAAATACAGCAGCTGGTTTCCGAGATGAATGCCGGCAAGGATAAAATCCTTGGAATCGGCTCACCCCGGGCCAGCCTCGAGGCCAATTATGCTCTCATGAAGCTGGCGGGACCTGAGCATTTCCTGGATGGCATGGCCCCGAAGGAATCGTCTCTGGTCCGACTGGCGCTCAGCATTCTCAGAAACGGGCCGGCGCGCTCAGTTTCACTTCAGGAGGCCGGCCAGGCGGATGCGGTTTTCATTCTGGGCGAGGATGTCACTCACACGGCTCCAATGCTGGCTCTCTCCCTGCGCCAGGCAGCCCGCCAGGTCTGTGTCCAGAAGGCCGCCAAAGCCAATATCCCCGAATGGCATGATGCGGCTGTCCGCGAACTGGCCCAGGAGGAAAGAAGCCCATTTTATATCGCAGCAACTGGAGCGACACGCCTGGATGATGTCGCCACAAAGAAAATGTGTGTGCCGCTCGATGGAATCGCACGGCTCGGACTGGCGGTTGCGCACGCAATCGATCCATCAGCCCCGGCAGTCGATGGCCTGGCCGACAGCGATAAACAGCTGGCGGGAGAAATCGCCGCCGCCCTGATGAATGCCCGGCATCCGCTGGTTGTCTCCGGAACCAGCAGCGGATGTTCATCGGTCCTCAAAGCCGCTGCACAGATTACAATTGCCCTGGCCAGAACCAGAGAAAAAGTTGGAATCTCTCTGATCGTCCCGGAGTGCAATTCCCTTGGAATCGCCATGCTGGCCAATGGAACCCTCGAAAATCTGGATGAGCGGATCAAAAGCCGGAGATATGAAACCTTGGTGGTGCTTGAAAACGATTTGTACCGCAGGCTGCCATCCGCCCAGGTGGATGCGCTTCTCGAGTCGGTGAAGAGAGTTATCGTCATCGACCACACCACAAGCCCGACCAGCCAGAAAGCTCACCTTGTCCTTCCTGCCGGAACCTTTGCTGAAGCGGATGGGACTCTGGTCAACAATGAGGGTCGTGCCCAGCGCTTTTTCCAGATATTTGCGCCGGAGGGAGAGATCCAGGAATCCTGGCGCTGGATCCGCGACATCTGTCCCGAAAGCCGTGGGAATCGGAAAACGGCCTGGCAGGACCTCAGCGATGTCATCGAAGCCCTCTGCCAGGATGTTCCAGCGCTCGCAAAGATTCAGGAAGCCGCTCCAACCTCCGATTTTCGGATTAAAGGCTTGCGGGTCGCACGCCAGCCCCACCGTTACAGCGGAAGAACAGCGATGGTGGCGCATAAGACCATTCATGAACCCAAACCTCCTGAAGATCCGGATTCCCCTTTTTCATTTTCCATGGAAGGGTACCGGGGGATCCCTCCCGCGCCATTGATCCCGAGATTCTGGTCACCCGGCTGGAATTCAGTCCAGTCATTGAATAAGTTTCAGCAGGAAGTCGGCGGGGAGCTGACAGGCGGAGATCCCGGAGTTCGTCTTATTGACCCGGATGGTTCGGATTCACCTGGATATTTTGAAGATGTCCCGGCTGTCTCGACATGCAGTGGTGATCAGGTGCAGCTCATTCCGTTATGGAGAATTTTCGGGTCTGAGGAGTTCAGTGTTTTATCGGAGGCAGTCCAGCAGAAGATTCCCGGGATGTCAGTCATCATGAATCCGAAGGATGCTGAGAAAGCGAATCTGAAAACCGGCAGCATGGCAGTGATTGAATCGGGGGATATGAAACTGCAGCTTCCAGTCAGCCTCTGTGAATCACAGGCAGCGGGAACTGTCGCAATTCCAGCAGGATATCGTGGAGCCGCATGGATCGATCTACCAGCATTGGGCGAATCCGGCAGGGGAATGAAAAATGAACGAAATCCTCTGGTACCTGATCCTGATTGCAGTGGCTCTGGGTGGCATTCTGACTGTGGCAGCCAATCTGATCTGGCTTGAAAGAAGGCTGCTGGCACTCTGGCAGGACCGCTATGGCCCCAACCGGGTCGGTCCTTTTGGCCTTTTTCAGACCATCGCCGATGCCATCAAAATGTTTCTGAAGGAGGACTGGATTCCTCCTTTTGCTGATAAAGCGGTCTTTGTCCTTGCCCCCTGCATCATCAATGCGACAGCTCTTCTGTCATTTGCGGTGATCCCCTTCGCTCCCGGGGTGCAGGTGATGGATCTTGGGGCGGGGCTGCTTTTCCTTTTGGCGATGTCATCGCTGGGTGTCTACAGTGTGACCCTGGCCGGATGGGCATCCAATAATAAATATGCGCTGCTCGGAGGTTTGCGCGCTTCAGCGCAGATGCTTTCCTATGAGGTCTACATGAGCCTCTCCCTCATGGGGGTTGTCCTGATGGCAGGCTCCCTCAACCTCAGCGAGATTGTCAAAGCCCAGGAAGGGATGTGGTTCTGCATCCCGCAGTGTGTCGGCATGGCGCTGTTTTTCATCGCCGGAATTGCCGAAACCCATCGGCTTCCTTTCGATCTGCCGGAAGCCGAAGCCGAGCTGGTGGCTGGATTTCATTCCGAGTATTCATCCATGAAATTCGGCATGTTTTTTATCGGTGAATATATCGGCATCACCCTGATTTCCGCTTTGACTGCGCTGCTGTATTTTGGCGGCTGGTCAGGCCCGTTGTTCGGGCTTTCGGAAAACCTGGCACCGTTTGTCCAGTTCGGCTGGTTTGCACTGAAAACATTCATCCTCATCGGATTCTTTATCCTGCTGAGGGCTTCCATGCCACGGCCCAGGTATGACCAGCTGATTGAATTCGGCTGGAAGGCCATGCTTCCCCTGTCTCTGCTGAACCTTCTGGTGACCGGGGCTGTGGTGCTGGCACTGGAATAGAGAGGACTGGTGATGCTCAGTATTCTTCGAAGCATCTGGTTGGTTTTCCTTCATGCATTCGCTCGCAGGGAAACCATTCAATACCCGGATGAGATGCCTTACAGCCCCCCGCGCTGGAGAGGAAGAATCATTCTCTCACGCGACCCGGATGGCGAAGAGCGTTGTGTGGCTTGTAATTTATGTGCTGTGGCCTGCCCGGTCGCCTGCATTTCCCTCCAGGCCACCGAGGATGAATCTGGCAGGAGATACCCGGATTTTTTCCGGATCAATTTCTCCCGCTGCATTTTCTGCGGGTATTGCGAAGAGGCCTGTCCGACTTATGCCATTCAGCTCACGACTGACTTTGAAATGGGGGAATTCAAGCGCACAAATCTTGTGTATGAAAAGGAAGACCTGCTCATCAGCGGGTCCGGAAAATATCCGGGATATAATTTTTACCGCCAGGCTGGCCTGGCCATTGGGGGCAAAGGGAAAGGCGAGGCCGATTGTGAAGAACCTCCCATCGATGTTCACAGCCTGATGCCCTGACAACGATCTCATGAATACTGCATTTTATATCGCTTCTGCTGTCGCCGTGTTTGCCACCGCCAAAGTGGTGACCCACACGAATCCGGTCCATGCGCTGCTCTATTTCATCGTGTCGCTGCTGGCGGTGGCCCTGATCTTTTTCTGCCTGGGCGCTCAGCTGGCCGCACTGTTCGAGGTGATCATTTATGCCGGGGCGATTATGGTCCTGTTTGTTTTCATGATCATGATGCTCAATCTGGGCACCGATACCGCTCTCCGTGAGGCCCAATTATTCAGCCCGGGGATATGGATCGGGCCATCGGTCCTGTCGGGGCTGCTGCTTTTTGAGCTGGCTGTCCTGTTTATCCAGGGTGAGCCGCAATCCGCCTCAAATGCAGCCATGGTTTCTCCGAAGGATGTGGCGCTCTCTCTGTTCAACACCTATTTTCTTGGAGTCGAACTGGCTTCGATGCTGCTTCTGGCGGCCCTGGTCGGGGGATTCCATCTGGGCAAACGGGACCAGGCCGAAGAACTCCCGGGGGAGGTTAAATGATGGCCTCGATTCCTCTTGAAGTAAGCCTCTTCCTGTCCGGCCTCCTGTTCTCTCTCGGCCTCCTCGGCGTGCTGGTGAGACGGAATATCCTGTTCATTCTCATGTCACTCGAGATCATGATGAATGCTGCCGGGCTGGCCTTTGTTGCCGCCTCCTCTCACTGGGGCGTGGCGGATGGCCAGGTGATGTTCATATTTATTGTCACTGTCGCAGCCGCTGAGGTTTCGGTGGGGCTGGCGCTGGTTCTTCAGCTGTATCGTAGAATCCACACCCTCGATTCCGATGCTGTGAGTGTCATGCGAGGATAAGATGCTTTCATTACTCTGGCTGGTGCCAACCCTCCCATTCCTCGGCTTCCTGATTCTTCTCCTCTTCGGGGATAGAATGACCAAAACCCTTGTGGGGATCATCGGGGCAGGTTCGGTTGGGTTATCGGCACTTCTGACAATGGTAATCGGGTATCAGTTCCTGGCTTCCCCCCCGCCGGACCATGCCTTTACACAAGTGCTCTGGACCTGGTTCGAGGTCGGCGGGTTCCGGCCGGAAATTGCTTTCCGCCTCGATGCGCTGTCGCTGGTCATGGCTTCGGTGGTGACTTTTGTCGGATTCCTGATTCACCTCTATTCAATCGGTTATATGCACGAGGACAGCAGCTTCAGCCGTTTCTTTGCCGAGATGAACCTGTTTGTCTGCATGATGCTGGTGCTGGTGCTGGGAGATAATCTCCTGCTGCTGTATGTCGGCTGGGAGGGTGTCGGATTGTGCAGTTATTTGCTGATCGGGTTCTGGTATCAGGAACCGGCCAACTGCACCGCCGCCCAAAAGGCATTCATCGTCACCCGTGTGGGAGACACCGCCATGGCCATCGGGTTCTTCCTCCTGGTGACTCAGCTGGGCACCCTTCAAGTGCAGGATTTGATGCATAAAGCGGGAGAGATGTGGGAGCCGGGGAGTGGAATGGCGGTTGCGGCGACCCTGCTTCTGCTGGGCGGTGCAGTCGGGAAATCAGGCCAGTTGCCGCTTCAAACCTGGCTGCCGGATGCCATGGCCGGCCCGACTCCTGTCAGCGCCCTGATCCATGCCGCGACCATGGTGACTGCCGGTGTGTACCTCATCGCACGCACCCATGCGCTGTTTGCACTGGCCCCTTCAGTCCAGTTCCTGGTTGCGGTCATCGGTGCTCTGACCCTCCTGCTGGCCGGCTTCAGCGCCCTGGTCCAGACAGACATCAAGCGGATCCTGGCCTATTCGACCATCAGCCAGATCGGGTACATGTTCCTCGCGCTCGGTGTCGGGGCCTGGTCGGCGGGGATGTTCCATTTCATGACTCATGCCTTTTTCAAAGCCCTCCTTTTCCTTGCGGCGGGTGCGGTCATTCATGCCCTTCACCATGAACAGAACATTTTTAAAATGGGCGGGCTGGCAAAACAACTGCCGGTGGTGTTCTGGACATTCCTGATTGGAGCCGGATGCCTCGCATCGATACCATTGATCACCTCCGGTTTCTACAGCAAAGACGCAATCCTGTGGTATGCCTTCTCATCCGAAGGAGGCAGCATCTGGTTGTGGATGGCAGGCCTGGCAGGGGCATTTTTCACCTCGATCTACACCTTTCGAATGGTGTTTATCGCCTTTCTCGGAGAACCCAAAGGGCATATCCATCATCGGCCGGGGCCGGTCATGCTGGTTCCACTCGTTGTTCTGGCCTTTCTGGCGCTGTTCAGCGGCTTCATCGAACTGCCCCATAACTTTGCGCCTGTCCAGATGTTTTCAAATCTGATGGACACTGTGTTTCATTCTCATGGCCATTCGCATGAAGAGCACTCCTCAGCGGCTCTGGAGGGAATCCTTCAGCTGACCGCCGGAATCGTTTCGCTGATCGGGGTTGCGGCCGCATATTTTCTGTTCCTGAAAGACCCATCGAAGGTTGAAAAAATTTCATCAACCCCCGCGGGTTCTTTCCTTCAGGGTTTTCTGCTGCGTGGCTGGGACTTCGACCGGCTGTATGACACCCTGTTTGTCAATCCATTGATGGCTCTGGCCAGGATCAACAAAGGTGACATTGTTGACAGCCTCTATAACGGCCTGGCTTCACTGACTCAGATGGGCCACTACCGTTTGAAATGGATCCAGAATGGCGCGGTGCGTTGGTATGCAGCAGGATTGGCTCTGGGTGCTGTGATTCTGTTAGGAGTATTCATATTCACATGAGCTTGGTCTGGCTGATCCTTATCCCGATGGTGGGGGGCCTGGTGGCGGGTCTGGTGGCACGGAAGAACGAATCCTTGTGCCGCTGGATTTCGCTGTCTGCACTCATTCTTGATTCCGGCATTGCCATCAACCTGTTCGCCCATCATTGGCTCGGGCTTGATCTTCCCACTTCGACACGCTGGCTGGTGGAGTTTCAGGTGGAATGGATCCCCCGCCTTGGTGCCGGGATCCACCTGGCGGTGGATGGACTCAGCCTTTTGATGGTTCTCCTGACACTGTTCCTGGGAATCATCGGAGTGGGGGCCTCCTGGACCGAAATCAAGACACAGGTGGGATTTTTCCACTTCAATTTCCTCTGGATCCTTTCAGGTGTTATCGGGGTGTTCCTGGCGCTGGACCTGCTTCTCTTCTTCTTTTTCTGGGAAGTGATGCTGGTGCCGATGTATTTCCTGATCGGCATCTGGGGTCATGAGAACCGGCAATATGCCGCAGTAAAATTCTTCATCTTTACCCAGGCCAGTGGCCTGGTGATGCTGTTGTCCATCCTGGTGCTGGTTTTCACCCATGCCGCCGGAGGCGAACTCACCTTCGATTATATGAAACTGCTTGGAACCCCGATGGATGGAACTTTCGGGTTGCTGGTCATGCTGGGATTTTTCCTGGCTTTCACTGTCAAACTGCCGGCATTTCCCTTCCATCCCTGGCTGCCGGATGCCCATACCGAGGCTCCCACAGCCGGCAGCATCATTCTCGCTGGAATCCTTCTAAAAACAGGGGCTTATGGACTGCTGCGGTTTGTTGTTCCGCTGTTTCCTGCCGCCTGCCAGGTATTTACCCCTTATGCCCTGTTTCTCGGGGTAGTCGGTGTCCTGTATGGAGCCATGCAGGCTTTTGCCCAGAGTGACCTGAAGCGCCTGGTCGCCTATACCAGTGTGAGCCACATGGGATTTGTGCTCCTTGGGGTGTTCGCCTGGAATGATTATGCCCTCTATGGCGTTGTGATGCAGATGATCTGCCATGGTTTTTCTTCGGGTGCCCAGTTCATGCTGGTGGGTGCCTTGTATGAGCGTGTCCACACACGTGAAATGGGCCGGATGGGTGGTTTATGGACAACCGCCCCACGCCTGGGAGCGGCATCGATGTTCTTTGCTATGGCCTCACTCGGCCTTCCAGGGATGGGTAACTTTATTGCGGAGTTTCTGGTTCTGGCCGGTCTTTTCAAAGTCAGCGTCACCGCGACATCCTTTGCCTCCCTGGGATTGATCGCTGCCACCATTTATTCCCTCTGGCTGATGCGGGGGACCTTCTTCGGACCCAATGACAAACAATGGAAGATCGCCGATCTGAATGCACGGGAACTTTCCCTGGTTGCGGCTCTCGTGGCGGGTCTGGTATTTCTCGGATTTTACCCGCAACCGGTCCTGAAAGCGGTTCATCCCGCTCTGGAGGCACTCCAGCAATCCACTGCCCAGGCCCCTGTTCCGGTGGCAATGAACAGGAGATAGACCTTGAACAGCGCCGATATAATCGCCCTGCTTCCTCTGATTCTGCTGACCCTGGCAACGATTGCGGTCATGCTGGCCATCTCGTTCAAAAGGTCGCATGGGCTGGCTGCCGGGCTGACAGCACTGGGATTCACCGCCACCTTTCTGCTCCTGCCTGCCATATCACGAGTTGCTCCTCACCCGGTAACACCGATCTACCTGGTTGACACATTCGGGCTTTTCTTTTCAGGCCTGCTCCTTGCCGCCAGCCTGGTGGTGACTCTGCTGGCTTATGGCTATTACGAGACCCGATCCGGATTCCGGGAGGAGTTCTATCTTCTGTTGCTGATGTCGGCGATGGGGGGCCTGGTGCTGGTCGGCAGCACGCATCTGGTTTCGCTGTTCATCGGCCTCGAGTTGCTCAGTGTTCCCCTTTACACCATGGTCGGGTTCTCACGCACTGCGAGGCGTTCTCTTGAAGCGGCTTTGAAATACCTGGTCCTTGCCGGTGTATCTTCAGCCTTTCTCCTGTTCGGCATGGCTTTGTTGTTTGCCGCAACCGGAAGCATGGATTTTTCCAGAATCCTCGAAATGGGGCGCAGCGGAGATGCCTCATCGACACCACTCATGGCGGGCCTGGCGCTCATCGGTGTGGCGGTCGGATTCAAACTGGCGATTGTCCCATTCCACCTGTGGACCCCGGATGTTTATGAAGGCGCACCGGCACCGACAACCTCATTTGTAGCCACAGTCTCCAAAGGGGCCATGACAGCCGTTCTGCTTCGCCTGTATCTGCTGGCTGGGGGAGTCATACCGGATTCAACCGTCACGATCTTTTCCATTCTCGCGATCCTTTCGATGTTTACCGGAAATCTGCTCGCACTGATGCAGAACAATGTCAAACGAGTCCTCGCATATTCCTCGATCTCCCATCTCGGCTACCTGCTGGTTGCTTTTCTGGCGGGCGGGGAGTATGCGGTCGAAGCAGTGACCTTCTACCTGACCGCATACATGGTCACCAGCCTTGGCACTTTCGGCATCATCGCACTCCTCTCCGATCGTGAGGGTGAACCGGAACTGCTTCAGGATTACTCCGGCCTCTTCTGGCGAAATCCGGTAGCCGCTGGATTGTTTTCACTGTTTCTGCTTTCGCTTGCCGGGATACCGATGACAGCGGGATTCATTGGCAAGTTCTATCTGTTTGCCGCTGGAGTCGATCACTCGGCCTGGCTGCTGATCGGGTCACTGGTCATCAACAGCGCCATTGGACTTTTTTTATTACCTCCGGATTGTCGCTTCCATGTATGCCGGAGCCGAAGAAAAAGCCACACCAATCCCTCTGCCGGGAAGCGCTCTGGCAAGCCTGCTCGTGCTGATGCTCGTTTCTGTGGTTATTTTCTGGTTTGGGGTTTACCCCGAGTTCCTGATTCATCTGATCCGCAGCGCGATAATCGGTTGAACTCCGCTTATCATTCATTCTGATTCCTGTTATGTGTCTCATCCATGGACTCTTCACGCATCCTTGTTGTCGCTACACGAAACCGGAAGAAAGGCATCGAACTGTCGGAACTCCTCGAGGGGCTTCCCTTTGAGGTCAGGACACTCGATTTTTATCCGGATTGCCCTGAAGTGATCGAAGATGGCGAAACCTTCGAGGCCAACTCCGAAAAAAAAGCGCGGGAGGTTTCTTCCCATACCGGTGAATGGGTGGTGGCGGATGATTCCGGGCTGGAAGTGGATGTCCTGGGTGGGGAACCCGGGGTTTATTCCGCCCGGTATGGCGGCCTGGATGACGATCATTCACGAAATCAGTACCTCCTCGATAAGCTGGCTGGCCGCCCACCGGAGGAGCGTTCTGCACGGTTTGTCTGCTGCGCAACCCTGTTCGGGGATGGAAAAGTGATTTACCAGGTTCGCGCCACCTGTGAAGGAAGGATCCTGCACACTCCCAGGGGTGCCTTTGGCTTTGGATATGATCCCATTTTCCAGCCGGATGGATTCGATTGCTCGATGGCGGAGCTCCCACCCTCTGAGAAACATCGAATCAGTCATCGTGGAAAGGCGCTCCGGGAGATCCGAAATTTCTTCGAGAGGCACAAATGAACCCTGAGACCGATATTGGGTATATGCGATTGGCTCTTTCTCTGGCAGAACGAGGCATGGGCTGGACTTCGCCCAACCCAATGGTCGGAGCCGTGGTGGTGCGTGATGGAAAGGCCATTGCTGAGGGATATCACCCGAGTTGCGGAGAGGCCCATGCGGAGAGGATCGCTCTCGAGAAAGCGGGCGGCCAGGCGGTTGGAGCGACCCTCTATGTAACCCTCGAACCCTGTGCGCACCATGGGAAAACACCGCCCTGCCTGGATTGCGTCCTGGCTTCGGGTGTGGCCAGGGTCGTCATCGCCATGGAGGACCCCAATCCGCTGGTCCATGGCAAGTCGATCCAGGCTCTCCGGGATAATGGAATTGAGGTTGCAGTCGGCATCTGTGAAAAGGAAGCCAGGGTTTTGAACTACCCCTTCCTCTCATCCATGCTTCGCCAGCGGCCCTGGGTGACATTGAAATATGCCATGACTCTGGATGGGAAGATTGCGACATCAACCGGAGACAGCAAATGGGTTTCCGGCGAAGAATCCCGCGCCGGTGTCCAGGATATCCGCAAACGCCACCGCGCCATTCTTGTTGGCTTCAGAACCGCATTGACTGATGATCCCCTGTTGACCTGCCGCGAAACCGGTGATCCACCCCCTCGGCAACCCCTTCGGATCGTTCTGGGTGGAATCGGCGGGCTGCCTCCCTCCAGCCAGCTGGCAGCCACTTCCACACAATTTCCCACTCTGCATGTTCTTTCCGGTCAACGGTGGCAGAATCCAATCCGTGAACCGGGAGATGTGGAGGGTCTCCTGATTACCACCCAAGGATCGATCCTCCATGAACTCATGAAGGTTCTCTATGAGAGAGAGATCGACAGCCTGCTGGTTGAAGGAGGGGCGCGCACTCTCTCCTCATTTATGGAGGCAGGGCTGGTGGATGAGATTTATGCTTTTATCGCCCCGAAAATATTGAATGACTTCGATGCCCTCTCACCGTTCCCGGGTGAAGGTGGATCCGGGCTGATGTCGGATGCCATTCAACTTCAGCGTGTATCGATTCAGACTTACGGGCAGGATGTCCTGGTGCATGGCTACCTGACCGAGCTTTGAGCAGGTTTCTTCGATCATCAGGAGAATCCCCCCGGCCTCCGGAGGAGGAGCACCTCCTCCCCCGGCCGGAAGATTTCAGGCAATCAACGTTTGATGCGTGCCGATCCGCCTTTGAAGACATGCATGAGTTCCTCGAGCGTGATCATGCTGGTATCGCCCCGGGTGCTTTGCAGCAAAGCCCCATGGGCTGCACCGAGATCGACACATTCCTGAGGGGTCATTCCACTGAGGAAGCCATAAGCGAAACCGCTTGAAAAGCCATCGCCCCCGCCCACACGGTCTTCGATTTCAAGGCCTTCGTAGCGCCGTGAAAGAAAAAAGTCACCCTCGGCATACAGGATTGCCGACCAGTTGTTGACCAGGCCGCTGACCACCTCGCGAAGGGTGGTGCCGACCACCTGGATATTGGGATACGCCTCCACAACCTTTTTGACCATCTTCTTGTAGTTCTCGACCGGGAGGGATCGCAGGTTTTCATCAGTTCCTTCCACTTCGAAACCGAGGACCTTCTGGAAATCCTCCTCATTGCCGATCAGGCAATCCACCAGAGGCACCAGCTCCCGGGTCACTTCCTGGGCACGTTTCGATGACCATAGCTTGCTTCTGAAGTTCAGGTCATAAGAGACGATGGTTCCGGCATCATGGGCTGCCTGGAGCATTTCTTTGCACACAGCGGCAGTATCATCCGACAGGGCAGTGAAGATACCGCCGGTATGAAGCCAGCGGACTCCGCGGTCTTTGAATATCCTTTTCCAGTCAACCTCGCCCGGTTTCAGATGGGATGCAGCCGAATGCCCCCGGTCGTACATGGTGACACTGCCCCGCACCCCGGTGCCGACTTCGGTAAAGTTCAGGCCGATCCGGTCTTTTTTCCCCACCCCATCATAGGGAACCATGATGACTTCGCGGGTGTCCATCCCCACAGCGCGGGCATGGTTTAAAACGAGTTTCCCGAGCGGGTTATCCACCAGGCGTGAACTCCAGCCGGTGCGAAGCCCCAACCGGGCAAGTGCATAAGCGACATTGTACTCCCCGCCACCCACCCAGACCTCGAGGTTGGTGGCATACTCGATCCTCCCATGTCCGGCAGGTGAGAGCCGGATCATGCACTCTCCTGCCGATAGCAGGTCGAGCTGTGTTTCCGATGCAGGACGGATTTTCAATGGCATGTTGGTAGAACCTCCTCTGAATGCCGGTCAGGCATGGTATTTCAGAACATTTCATCACAGTCAGGATTGTTCCGATTGACGGCAAACTCCACGAAAAGTATTCTAAATCAGTTTTCCAGAAGCGGGGGAGACCTGTCGATGCCTGTGATAGATGAAAGACCCAGCTCACCAGCACACACCTCTGAGCACGATCCAAGCAATATATTCCCCGAATCTCAGGTGTACCTGTGTTCTCAAGCCTCAAGGCTGCGGGTGAATGAAACTGTCTGGCATCCTCCAACTGATGTTTACGAAACCAGTGACTGCTATTTTGTAAAAATCGAACTTGGAGGGGGAATCCGGGAAGAAATTCTTGTGACCTACGAGGATGGAATCCTCGCATTCCGCGGCCGACGTTCAAACACCTGTTCGGTGAATAAGATCCGCTACCGCCAGGCTGAAATAAAATATGGCCTTTTCGAGGTGTGCTTGCGCCTGCCGGATGATGTGGATATCAATGGCATCCGAGTCTCATACAGCAATGGTTTCCTCGAGGCTGCACTGCCGAAACAGCGGGACCGGCTCACACAGACCACACGGGTGGCGATTCAAATTGGCTGACCAGGAACCAAACCAGAATCCTCCAGAACCTGAGACGCCATCGGGAGAGAACTCTGTCGTAGAACCCATTCTTCCAGTGGGGGAGGCCACTGAAGCCGATCCTGCGCCGGAAGGACCGGATGTTCCTCAGACGCTGGGGATCCTGCCACTCGGAAATACGGTTGTTTTTCCATATCTGGTTTTCCCCCTCCAGGTCAACCGACCCAATTCTGTTCAGCTTGTCGATGATGCGCTGCTGGGAAATCGGATCATTGGGCTGTTCACACAAAAAGACAGCGAGGATGAGACAACTGTCAATCCGGAAGTTTTCGATGTAGGCGTCTCGGCCAATATCCTCAAGATGCTGCGTTATCCGGATGGATCCATGATGGTTCTGGTGCAGGGAACCGCACGGATTCGAATTCTGGAATATACCCAGACCAAACCCTACCCATGTGCCCGAGTCGAGGAAATTCTCACTGTTTCCACTCCGGGAATCGAACTCACAGCTCTGGAACGAAATCTCCAGGAATTATTCAAGCAATATATCACACTGGTCCCTTCGCTCAGTGACGAGCTGCAGATTACATTGAAAAATACGCATGATCCGGCCCGGCTGGCCGATTTCATCACCTCCCATCTGAACATCAAGATCGAGGAAAAACTGGAAATCCTTTCTCAACCGGATCTGGTCGAGCGCCTGCACCTCCTGACTTCTCTGTTGAACAGGGAGTTTGAAGTCGCCCAGCTCGGAAGCGAGATCCAGACCAAAGTTCAATCGGAACTTGGCAAAACACAGCGGGAGTATTTTCTGCGTGAACAGATCAGGGCGATCCGAAAAGAATTGGGAGACGATGATAGTGGGAGCCTTTCAGATCTGGAGGAACGCCTGGCCAATGCACAAATGCCGGAGAGGGCTCGTCAGAGCGCCGGGCGTGAGCTGACCCGTTTGAGAAGAATGAGCCCGAGTTCGGCGGAATACACCATGTCCAGAACTTATATGGAATGGCTGCTGGATGTTCCCTGGCTGAAGAAAACCAAAGATATCCTCGATCTCAAAAAAGCGGCTCGAACCCTGGATCAGGACCACTATGATCTGGAGAAAGTCAAAGAACGGATTCTGGAGTTCCTGGCGGTTCGCAAGCTGACCCCTGAATCCCGTGGGCCGATTCTCTGTTTTGCGGGGCCGCCTGGTGTTGGAAAAACCAGCCTGGGCCAGAGCATTGCAAGAGCCATGGGGCGGAAATTTGTGAGAATGTCCCTCGGCGGGGTCCGGGATGAAGCGGAGATCCGCGGCCATCGCCGAACCTATATCGGCGCCTGCCAGGGAGGATTATCCAGGGGCTGAAAACAGCTGGTTTCTGCAACCCGGTTTTTATGCTCGATGAGGTCGACAAACTGGGTTCGGATTTCCGGGGGGATCCCTCCTCTGCCTTGCTCGAGGTGCTCGACCCCGAGCAGAACCACAGTTTCGAAGACCATTATCTGAATGTGCCCTTTGACCTTTCAAATGTACTGTTCATCGCAACTGCCAATATTCTTGAGGCGATCCCGCGGCCGCTGCTGGACCGGATGGAACTGATCCGGCTTGCGGGCTATACCCTCGAGCAGAAAATGGCTATCGCACACCGTTACCTGATTCCGAAAATCATTAAAAATAATGGCCTGAACCGCCGCCAGATCGACATTAAAGATTCCGCCATAGAAAGAGTCGCTCTTGAATACACACGCGAAGTCGGACTTCGCAACCTTGAACGGGAGTTGTCTTCGATTTCCCGCAAAGTGGCGCGCCAGGTGGCTGAAGGGCGAACCCGAAAGACTTCGATAGCCGGGGAAATGGTTCCTGAATATCTGGGGCCTCCCAAAGTTGTGAATGAAGTTGCTCTCAGGACTGCAATCCCAGGAGTAGCCACAGGCATGGCATGGACCGAACTGGGTGGTGATATCCTGTTTGTCGAGGCGACATCCATGCCTGGGAAAGGATCTTTGAGACTGACCGGCCAGCTGGGCCAGGTCATGGTGGAAAGCGCCCAGGCCGTTTTCAGCTATCTGCATTCCAATTCCGAACGGCTCAGAATCAACCCGAATCTGTTTGTGCGCCTGGATTTTCATATTCATGTCCCTTCAGGGGCTACCCCAAAAGATGGCCCATCGGCGGGTGTGACCATCGCGACAGCACTCTATTCGCTGCTGGCCGGAAAGCCGGTTCGTCCCGATCTGGCCATGACCGGTGAAATCACCTTGCGGGGGCAGGTGCTGCAGGTGGGTGGACTGAAAGAAAAAATCCTGGCTGCCAAGCTGGCTGGTGTGACCCATATACTGATCCCACGGCGCAATGAGAAAGATCTCGGTGAAATCAGCCAGTCCATTCTTGAAGGACTGACCTTCCACTTCGCTGACAGGATCGATGATGTGCTTGAGGTTGCCCTTGTTCCTGCGCCCGCATCGAAGCCACGCAAAAAGAAAGCAGTCCAACCAAGGAAAAAGAGCCCAGGAAGATCAAAAACAACGAGGAAAGAGCGTCCATCAAAATGAATTTTTTACCTGGATTGATTGTTCTTATCACCATCACATCGGTTGCTGAAGATTTCAAGCCCCGGGTTGATGTATTGAAAATGCACCTCGGCCATCTCCAGGCCATCACAGTCACACCCGCAGACAGGGAAAATGCGCTCAAACAGCTGGAGACACTCGCACAGGCGGTTCAAAAAGATATTACCAGCGAGGAATCATTCAATTCTCTTTACAGGGAAATCGATACAGTGCGCCAGTGGTTGCTGGATCATTCATTGAATCCACCCCAGGTGGCTGAAGGAAAGTATGAGGAGCTAGGAAAGGCTCTGGTCATCGGTAATTCTCAGATTCAGCTCTCGATCCAGAAGGAAGACCTCGCACTGGCCGTGAAAACCGCCTCAACCGAATGGCGCTTCGCTCCCGCCGATGAAACGGATCTGGAACTGGATGGAAAAAACATGAGCCTGATAAAGGCTGGCAATCGGGTTTATGAACCATTCCGGACCGGGTATGGGATCGGAGCGATCCTCACCTTCAGCAATTTCCCCGAGATGCCACGCCTGAAAGTGGTGCTTGGATTCCACCTGATTGGAAATGAAATTCTGTGTGAGGTCTCTGCTCCCCTGGAAAGCCCGGTGCTCAAGGGTGTGAACTGGCCGAAAGCGGTGGTCTTCGACACTCAGAGCGCAACTGATTTTTCTGTCCTCCCGTTCATGCAGGGGGTGCTGCTTCCAGCCAACTGGCCGAAAGAAATGCATTACAAGGGCGGGCTGACACAAACTCGCTGGTTCTATATGCCCTGGTGGGGGCAAATCCGGAATGGACATGGTGTGCAGACGATCATCGAGACCACCTATGATGGAGGGGGCTACTATGTTCATCCTGAAGGCGGCCCGACCACAATCAGACCGCACTGGTTCTCGAGCCTGGGTCGTTTACGCTACCAGCGCCGGGTGATGTATGTCTTTGAGGACCAGGCCACTTATGTCACCATGGCCAAAAGATACCGCCGTTATGTCCAGGAAAATGGCCAGTTTGTATCCCTGAAAGAAAAAGCGGCTCGAAACCCAAAGGTAGAAAGCATGCTTGGACGTCCGGTTGTCCACCTCGGCTCGCTCTATCATTTTGTTCCTGAATCCGGCCTTTTCCATAAAGATCGAATCGAAAACAACCACACATTTTCACCATTTTCCGATCTGGCGGCCATGCTGCATGAGCTGAAAAACAAAGGCATAGAAAGCGCCTATGTTCATCTGGATGGATGGGGATTCAGGGGATATGACAGTGCTCATCCGGATGTTCTTCCTCCCGGGGAAGAGCAGGGTGGCTGGGAAGGGTTGCGAGCCTTTGCAGAGACCTGCCGGGAGCTGGGATATCTATTTGCTGTCCATGACAATTACCGGGATTTTTATACGAATGCGGCCTCTTTCAGCGAAAAACTCGCCTTACAGCGTGAAAATGGCTCATTTCCGAAGGATTCAACCTGGTGTGGTGGGCCGCAGTTATTTTTAAGCGCCCGGTTTGCACAAGAGTATGTGCGAAGAAACCATGACCTGTTTGCTGCCCATGGGGTTCACCTGGATGGCGCATACCTGGATGTCTTTGCGGTTGCAGACCTGGATGAAAGTTTTCAGGCAGCCCATCCGATGACACGGGAAGACTGCGCCCATTTCCGCCGGTCCTGCTTCGACCTCCTGCGGGCCAGAGGCTATGTGGTCAGCTCCGAGGAGCCGGTTGATTTCGCGGTTCCCTCACTGGATCTGGTCCACCATGGCCCCTATCCAACCTGGAAAAATCTGGGCGGGGGAGAGGCGGTCGGAATTCCAGTCCCGTTGTTCAACCTGGTTTATCATGATGCGATTCTTCTCCCTTGGGATATGGGGGAAGATGGCGGCTGGGGCACCCCGAAAGGCGATGCGGGCAGATTGCACTGCCTCCTGAATGGAGGGCTTCCCTATGTTTCACCAGGAGCCTCCGACCAACAGATCCAACAGGTCCTCGAAGCTTCGAAGCTTGCCCGGCATGTTGCTTTGATGGAGATGGTTGACCACCAGTTCCTCGATGAGACCAAGCGAAAGCAATCCACTCTCTATTCCGATGGAACCCGTGTCACCGTGGATTTCGATCAGAAAACCAGCTCGATCGACTATCCATAACCCTTTTTTCTTTCCACACAAAAAAACAGCCCGGTGGTCAAAAACCGGGCTGTTCATTGTTGTTTCGACAAAACGGATTCTTATTGGAAAGCCAGGCGCATATTCCCCTGGTGAGAGAGTTGAATCTTCCTTCGTGCCATCTCCGCCGCAAATGAGTCGAGGTTGACATCATTCGAGGACAATGCTTCAGGTTCATAACCTTCATTGCGCTGAATGAATTGTGAATAGGAGCTATTGATGTATTCCAGCAGCACCTCACCCACAGAATTCATCATCATGTCATACAGGCTCAGATCGATGTAGTTGGTCACCCAATCCTCTTCGATCTGGAGGGCTTCAAGAATGTGGTCTTTGACACCGACCTCATGAACGATCAGGTAGTCGGTGGGATCATCGGCTTCATTATGAATCAAGGCCTGGAAACGGTCTCCTTCCTGGTTCGTGAACTGGAGGGCTCGCCTTCCGATCAGATTGAATGAGGCTGTGATCCGAATGGCCAGTTTTCGGCCCTTGTCCTGGATGCTTTTGATTTTCTCTTTGTTCTCACTCGGGCGCAAATGTTTGCTGATACAATCAATGTCGATCATGAAACTCTGCTCCTTTCCCAGGAAGTCGGTGCTTGAATCGGTTATTATACAGCATTCTCTTAATAGAATGACAATAAAATTTGAAATAAATTATTCCGGTGTTTCATCGAGGAACCACCCATTCTGAATCTGGTCGAAAGACTGCCAGACTGGCGCAGGAAGAGGATTCCTTTTGGATCGGATTTTTTTTGGTGCAAAAATGCCATCACGGACTCCCTGCAGGAAGTAACCGAACCAGCCGTTTCTCAGCGATCTTATGCCGGATGCGGCGATTCTTCCTGCACTATAACTCAATGCCCGCAGGAATGGATAATGCTTCCAGGCGATCCAGAGTTTGTTGCGCATATTGAGGTAATGGATCCTGCTTTTTTTTGATGCCAGCTGGCCTCGGACAACTTTTTCCACCGCAGAAAGATTCGGGCAGTAAAGCATGAAAAAACCAGAACTCAGGAGCTTCAGACCGAAATCGGCCTGCTCCACTCCCATGAAAAAGTCCTCATCATACCCTCCGGTCATGTCAACTGCTTCCTTCCGAATCAGTGCGGCCGCTTCAGGAAAATAGCTGGTATAAAAGAATCGATTCTCTCCTTCATCGAAGGGCACTGGATGCCACCAGTGTTCTTTAAGAAATCTTTGCGGATTTTGTGGATCACCGATTTTGAAAGAGAGCAGGCCGGCAGAGGGGAACCTGTCAAATATTCTGACCCCTTTTTGAAGGATGGCCGGATCCGGCAGCAGGATGTCATTATCCAGAGACAGAATGTATCTACCCTGTGCGGCCTGAAATCCCTCATTCCTTCCTGCAGTCACCGAATTGACTGTCCTGCGGATCAGCTTGACCTTTGAACCGAACTCCCGGGCAACCATATCCGCAGAACCATCTTCGGAGGCGTTATCGACCACAATCCACTCAAGGTTGGGCCAATCAAGCCTCAGCGCACTCTGGATGCATTCACGCAGGATCTCCTGGCGATTGTAGTTCAGGATAACCACAGAAATTGAAGGAGAATCATTCATTGGTTTTCAGAGGGAGCGGGCTGGCGTAGAGCTGGCAAAGTGCTTTCAGCCGCCACCACAGGTTCTTTCGATACTGACTGCCGAATGGGCAGATCAAAAGGAACAGGGCCGCCCGTAATAGAAGCCCGAAAGCCAGAATCAATCGATAAGCCGCTGCAGCCATCGGATTCATGTGGATGCGTGCATAACGATCCCTGGCTCTGGTCCGCATGACCAGTAAAAATTCATTGGCCGTGCGGGAACTGCCTCCACCATGGTGGGTCACGACAGAATCCGGAATGTACGCCACCAATCCGCCAGCATCTTCGATGCGCCTGCACCAGTCACTGTCCTCAGAGTACATGAAAAAGCCGGGGTCCAGTCCCCCAACCCGCTGGAACCAATCTCTCCGGATCGCGAGACTAGGCGCCTGACAGCC
>LMZT01000044.1 GCA_001567115.1 Candidatus Hinthialibacteria bacterium OLB16
GGGGTCGGCGCACCGAGGGGATTTCCGAGCGCCATGAATGTTTCGGCGCACCGAGGGGCTTTCCGGGCGCCATGAATGTCGCCCCTACAACAGGCAATTTCTGCGCTTTCTCCATCATATTTGAGATGAGTACCTGAATTCCACCGAAAACTGGGGCCTATAACAAACCGGATTCCACGGAAAGCCAGACTCTCAATGAAGTATTTTCGCTCTGCGCCAAGCTATCGCAACCGAAAACAAACATTCGGAAAATAATTCTTGTTCACTCCCGGAATAATGAGTATTCTGAGTGCAAGACTTTTCTTTGTGTCCAGGCCGACCGCTTTCACTGGAGGTATCGGCTGTGGTCAGACCAACCTCTTCAAAAACTCACAGACCATTCTTTCTGGCCGTGGTGGCAGTCCATTGTGTGCTCTGCACCGGAGCGGCGGCGGTTGATCTGGGAATCACCATTCCCGGTGTGCCGATACCACCTGAGGGAGCTTGCGCCGGGTCGGATCTGCAGACAATTTTCCTTCGGATGAGGACTATATCCAGTCGGCTGTGGTGGACCCGCAAACAGGCTACGCCTGGTTCGGGACAGGCTCAATTCCCGGACAGGTCATCAAGGTGGCCTTCGGCAATGGGAATACTCCTCCCCGGCGGAGTGGGGAGTGTCACCCTGGGGGAAGGGGAAGACTCCCTTTTCACAGGTGTGATCGATGCCACCGCGGGGTATGCCTATTTCGGGACCTTCACCACCCCGGCTAAGGTCATAAAGGTTGCGCTTGGAGAAGGAGATGAACCACCCTCACGAGTTGGATCTCTGGCTCTCGATCCAACAGAAAGCCCATTGTTCTGCTCAGTGATTGATCCGGCTCAGGGCTATGCCTGGTTTGGCACGCGGACCGCACCCGGCCATGTCATCAAGATCGCCCTGGGAGGAGGAAATTCACTGCCCACCCGTGCTGGAGCAGCCTCCCTCGAATTCGCTGAAGCCAACCTGAGATCCGCCGTTATCGACCCCGAAGCCGGATATGCTTATTTCGGGACTTTTACCGATCCAGGGCGTGTTGTGAAAGTGGCTCTGGGAGCGGGATCGGACCCCCCTGCCCGGATTGATGGAATCGTTCTCGAACCGGGGCTTGAGAGAGGATTGGCATCGGCTCTCATCGATCCATCGGCTGGATATGCCTGGTTCGGCACTTTCAGTGTCCCCGGACCCGCCCGTGTTGTCAAAATCGCGATTGGACAGGGAAACAGCCCACCGGTGCGGATCGGCTCCACCTCAATGAACCCTGGTGAAGACAGCCTCACATGCGCAGTGAGAGATCCCTCCAATCCAGGGGAAGCGCTGTTTGGATGCGGAACTTTCCCCGGGCAGGTGGTGAAAGTCTCCCTGGGTGCTGGATCGGCTCTTCCCAGCCGTGTGGGCGGGGACATATTTGAAGTGGGGGAAGACAATCCGGTCAGCGTGGCAGGAATTGTTGGCGGAACAGCCTTCTTTGGAACCAACACTTCACCCGGCCAGGTAGTCCGAGTGGCTTTCGGGACAGGTGGTGCTGCTCCATCCAGGCTCGATTCAACAGTCCTTCTGCGTGGCGAGAATGGGCTGCAGAGTGCGGTCATCGATCCTGAACGGGGATATGCATGGTTTGGCACGACGCCTGCATTTTTTCCAGCTCAGGTGGTGAAGGTTTCTCTGGGAGGCGCCGGAAAACCTCCACGGCGTGTTTCTTCGGTCGCACTCAACCCCGGGGAAGAGAGGCTGACATGCGCAATCATCGATCCGGGTGCAGGGTATGCCTGGTTTGGAACCGATACCTCCCCGGGGCGGGTGGTCAAAGTCGCGCTTGGAGAAGGGGATGGTCCGCCTCAACGGATCGGGGCGGTCACCCTGAATGCCGATGAGCATAATCTGCGTTCAGCCGTTATTGATCCGGCGAATGGTTATGGTTATTTCGGGACAGCGGTCAATCCACCCGGGAAGGTTGTAAAAGTCGCACTTGGTGCGGGGAATGCCCCGCCGGTCCGTATTGGGGCAACATCCCCTCAGACGGATGAGTGGGATTTCCAGTGTGCCGTGATCGACCCGGTCAAAGGCTTTGCGCTGTTTGGAACAGGGCTGTACTTTTTCGACATGTTTTCCCCGGCCCGGGTCGTCAAGGTGGGGCTTGGAGCTGGCTCCAGCCCTCCGCAAAGAGTGGCGGGAATCCCCCTCGGCACCAGCGAAGACATCCTCCTCAGCGCGATTTATGATCCGGCAACCGGTTATGCCTGGTTCGGCCAGGGGCACACTGTGTCGGCCTCTATCATCAAAATCGACATGGAAGATGGAAATGCTGCGCCCAGGCAGGTTGGTTCCGGGCTGCTGTTGAATGACGAAAGTCCCCTCGCGGCGGCTGTGATCGACCCGGAATCAGGATATGGCCTGTTCGGTGCAGGCTCCTTCCCGGCCAAGGCCATCAAGGTGGCCCTGGGCGATGGGGAAGCGCTTCCACTGCGTACAGGTTCCACTGGTGCCGAAGGAGTCCATTGCGCTGTCATCGACCCCGGGTCCGGTGTGGCCTTTTTCGGATCGGCGAATGCCCCGGGGAATGTGATCAAAATCAGCTATTCCCAGAAAGGCTATATCAAAGCAACTCGAATCCTCCTTACCGAGGAGGCAGTGGTTCAATCGCTTCATTTTTACTCACACAGCGCATCAGGGGATCTCCGCCTGGCGGTTTACAGCGAAGACGGTGGAGAGAGAAATCTCTTGTGGCAATCGCCCATGGTGGCCAACTCGGCGGAAGATGGCTGGCTCACTGTCCCGGTTTCTTCTGGCACACCCCCCGGGTTGAATCTCGCTCCAGGAACCTACTGGCTCGCCCATCAGACCAACTCTGCAGCGGATGTCGCGGGATATGTGGCGGGAGCCACGGGTGATGGCTTTCTGGTGCCAAGCTCTTTCGCCGCCTTTCCTGCGGTCATTCCCGGCATCTCTGCCACCCTCACCTCGGAAACCTGGAGTGAATACCTGTCATACGATCCTGTTTCCGAGATCAGCATCTGGAGAGTTTACTGAATCATTGAGGGAAAATATTCAATCGAATCCCTCATTGCGTCTCGGCCATTTCTCACTTAATCTTACAACTGCGTTTCCAATGCCCTGAGACCGGAGAAGATTAGGGAAAATCATGCCCCCAAGCCTTGAGCAGATGCTGAAAGAGATGGTCGAGCGGGATGGGGCCGACCTTTTTCTCTCGGTAGGAACCCGGCCGACTGTCCGTGGCGGCAAAGGGATCGAACCCATCATCGATCATGTGCTGGCTGATGAGGATGTGCTGGCCTATGCCGCTCAGATCATGAATGACCACCAGCGACAGTTTTTTTTCGAAACCAACGAAATGAACATGGCCTTCGAGATCGCTGGGATCGGAAGGTTCCGAGTCAGCATCTTCCAGCAGAAGGGGCATGTCGGGATCGTCATGCGCCAGGTCAAAACGATTGTCCCGACAGTCGATGAACTCGGGCTGCCGGGCATCTTCAAACAGCTGATCAACATTCCCCGCGGGTTGATTCTGGTGACCGGGGCGACCGGTTCCGGAAAATCGACCACTCTGGCTGCCATGGTCGACCATCGCAACAGCACCCTGCCGGGACATATCATCACCCTGGAGGATCCCATCGAGTTTGTGCACCAGCACAAAAAGAGCGTCATCAACCAGCGTGAGATCGGCCTCGATACGGAAGATTACCACACCGGCTTGCGCAATGTTCTGCGCCAGGCTCCGGATGTGATCCTGATCGGTGAAATCCGGGATGCCGAAACCATGGAACACGCCCTTATGTATGCAGAAACCGGCCACCTGGTGCTCTCTACCCTTCACTCCCTCAATGCCAATCAGACCCTCGAGCGCATCACACAATTTTTCCCGCTCGAGATGGAGCCGAATATCCATCGCCAGCTGGCAAATGTGCTGCGGGCCATCATCTCCCAGCGCCTGGTGCCGCGTGCGGATAAGTCCGGCAGGGTGGCTGTGGTGGAGATCATGATCGCCAGCCCGCGCGTTCGCGAGCTGGTCTCCAAGGGAAATGTCGGCGAAATCAAGATTACCATGGAACAAAGCACCCAGGATGGGATGCAGACTTTTGACCAACACCTGCTCCAGCTCTTCAATCGTGGCATTGTCAGCCGTGAAGAGGCCCTTCGAGCCGCGGACAGTGTGGGTGACCTGAATCTGCGCATGCAGGGACTGACCACAGGAACATCCTCGCTGGCTTGAGGATGGCAGAGACACTCTGGTGACACAGGAGACAGATTTTCAATGAGCGACTCAAGCATAAATCAATCCCAGCTCTTCCACTTTGCACCCGATGCCCTGGAAGGAGCCGACCGGGATGCCCTGCTCCGCCTGGTTCGTGCCGTGGTGCGTGTGGGAGGCATCATTGATTCTGTCCACAACCTTTCCTCGGTGCTCGAGTTGATCATGAAGGAAAGCGAGAAAGCGGTCGATGCGGAAACCAGCTCGCTGCTCCTGTATGATCCCGAGAATAATGAGCTGATTTTCGAGGTGGCGCATGGCTCCAAAGGGGATGAGGTCAAGAAAGTCCGGCTTCCTCTGGATGAAAACAGCATTGCCGGGACCGCTGCCATGAACCGCAGCCCGGTCAATGTCACCGATGTCCGGGAAGATTCACGCTGGAACTGGACAGTCGATGAGCAGACCCGCTTCTTCACTCGCAATATCCTGGCTGTCCCGATGATGCGCCAGGACCGGTTAATCGGAATCCTCGAGGTCCTGAATAAAAAGAACGGTTCGAGTTTTTCGAATGAGGACATCAATGTCCTTCTGCTGCTCGGGACCCTGGCGGCCATGGCGATCGAGAATGCCCAGCTGTACGAGAAAAATATTCAGGCGGAACGCCTGGCGGCTCTGGGCCAGGCGGTCGCGGGAATCTCCCACTATGTCAAAAATGTGCTTGGGGGGCTTGAAGGCAGCCTGACACTGGTCGAGAACGCCATCCGCGAACCGGACCATGACACACTCGACAGAGCGATCGATGTCATGAAGCGCAGCTGCGGGCGCATTTCCGACCTGGTCAAGAACATGCTGTCCTATTCAGGCGCCCGGCAATCGGATGCCGCCGCCACGGATGCGAATCAGGTTATTCTCGAGGTGTGTGACCTGGTGGCGCTCAGCCAGAACGCGCGCGGCATCGAGATCAATTCTGAAATTGATAAAAGGATTCCAACTCTTCTGACCGACCGGGAAATGCTGGAAAGGATTGTGCTCAACCTGGTCAGGAATTCAGTCGATGCAGTCCTCCAGAAAAAAAACGACATGCAGGATTTTGCCGGGAAGATTTCTGTCCGGACCGGTTACCTCAGTGGAGCCTTGATGGTCACTGTCGAAGATAACGGCATCGGAATTCCGGAGCATGAGCAATTGAAAATCTGGGGCCCCTTTTATTCAACCAAAGGATCTTCCGGGACTGGCCTGGGCCTGGCGGTGTCACGCAAGCTGGCGCAGGATTGTGGCGGGGCTTTGCGCTGTGTTTCATCGCCGGGGAGCGGTTCGGTTTTTACACTCTCGATTCCAGCTCAGCCTGTTTGATCTTGAGCCTGAGGTGCTACAATAAACAAAGATCCGGCATCCAATCCGGATTGAAGTAGTCATTCATCCACCGGGAAAGCAGGGAAGAAAAGCCCCAGCCAGGGAACTGGAGCTTTTTGAGAAAGAACTGTCCGACCTTGTGCATGAATTCATTCGAAGGGGGAAGAGATGATCACCACACACCGAGCTGTTACCGCTGTTGTCAGTGGAATGCTGTTTCTTCAGGCCATGTCCGGGCAGGCCATTGGCCGCAAGGAATTTTTCGACCGCCTGCAGGAAGCCTGGAACAACATCCAGACCTTTCAATCCGACGTGGTCCAGGAATCGCGTTACGCCGATGGGATTGTTCAACGCTTCAGCGGCAAGCTGGCCCTGGCGGAAGATGGCAGGATTGCTTATGACTATAACCTGCTGGGGGAATACAAGGATGAGTCCCTGAAACGCCCGGGGAGCGAGGCCCCATCCAAAAACACCGGCAGCCCGGATAAAAAAGACTACTCCTCCTCGACTTCCGGTTCTTATCGTGCCCAGAGTGATCTGGTGGTTCAGTATCTCCCCGAACAGAATGTGCTTCTGGAAGGCCCGGAAGATGAGAGCCTGCTCATCCAGGTGTTCCGCAGCATGCTCGGATCGGGGAACTTCGATGTGGAAAAATTCAAAGAAGATTACAAGGTGGAAAGGATCGAAGAACTGAAACTCGAGGATGGCACACCAATTTACAAGATGGTTGCCACACCCAGAAAAGGTTCGGATGTCTTCAAATGGATCTCCCAGGCAGGCAACCAGGAGATTGCCTGGCAACAGGAACTGTGGGTCGAGCAGAGCACTCTTCGCCCGATCAAAGCGGTTCTCCTGTCAGACAAGGAATCCACCTCGGTCCAGCTGCGCAATTCGAAAATCAATCAGAAAGTCGATGAAAATACTTTTCTCATCCCGGTCAAAGAGGGAACCCAGCCTCCCAAACTCAAGAAGGGAAGCAGCAATCAGCAGCTTTCAGCCAGACAGAAGGAATTTCAGGGGAAACCACTGGATGAGATCGAAGTCGAAGATGGTGGAAATTGAAACCGGCGCGGGGCGGGGTGATCAATCCCGCCCCGGCGGATTCAGTTCATCAGGCCTTTTGAAGGGCTTCCACGTAATCTGTTTTTTCCCAGGTGAAATCATCATCTTCCCGTCCGAAGTGGCCATAGTTGGTGGTCTTGGCAAAGATCGGGCGGCGCAGCTTGAGGCGTTCGATAATCGCGCGTGGACGCAGATCGAACACCTTGAGGACCTTTTCGGCAATCTGCTCATCCGGAATGGTTCCGGTTCCAAAGGTATTGACTGTCAGTGATACCGGCCTGGCCACACCGATAGCATACGCCACCTGGGTTTCACAGCGCTCCGCCAGACCCGCAGCGACAATGTTCTTGGCGACATGCCGCATGGCATAAGCGGCGGAACGGTCCACTTTGCTCGGATCCTTCCCCGAGAAAGCACCACCACCATGACGCCCCATCCCGCCATAGGTGTCCACAATGATCTTCCTTCCGGTCAATCCGGCATCTCCATGCGGCCCACCGATCACGAACCTGCCTGTCGGGTTGATATGGATTTTGGTGTCTTTATCGAAATACTCCGCGGGGATGACCGGCTTGATCACCTTTTCGGTGATATCGCGGACAATCTGGTCATGGGTGACATCCTCATCATGCTGGGTGGAAATGACGACCGCCTCCACACGTTTCGGCTTTCCATCCTGGTATTCGACTGTGACCTGGCTCTTGCCATCCGGGCGCAGGTATTTCAGAACCGACTCCTTCCGGACCTGAGTGAGCTTCTCGGTCAGGCGGTGGGCCAGATAGATCGGCATCGGCATCAGGGTTTTGGTTTCACGGCAGGCATATCCGAACATCATTCCCTGATCGCCAGCCCCCTGCTCGTGGTTCTCGGTTTCATCCACACCCATGGCAATATCCGGGGATTGCGGATTGATCGATAACAGGATTGCGCAGGTTTTCCAGTCGAAACCGGTGGAAGCATCCTCATAACCTGTGCTTTTGACAGCCAAACGGGCCACTTCACGATAGTCCACTGTGGAACGTGTGGTGATCTCGCCAGCGATAATCGCCACCCCGGTTGTTACCAGAGTTTCACAGGCGACTCGCCCACCAGGATCCTGGCTCAGGATCGCATCCAGAATCGAATCGGAAATCAGGTCAGAAATTTTATCTGGATGACCCTCTGTCACCGATTCTGATGTAAACAAATACTTCTCCGGCATTTATCGAACCTCCCTTTTCATGGATTCAAGATCTCGTTTCTTTACCCTGTGGTTTCACCGAACCGAATCTGGGCCGAGTCACCTACATTCAAACTCTGGAAAGCCCCTTCCACCAGGGAAGAATCCCCCAGCAGCGAACCTTTCAGAGTGGCTTTCTTGACGACCGAGTTGCGGTTGATGATGCTGTCTTCAATGATCGACTGCTCGATATGGGCTCCCTCGGCAATGGAAACATACGGCCCAATGATGGAATCGACAAGGGTCACATTGTCAGCGATGTGAACCGGTTCGCGTATGATCGAGCCTTCGTGTGGCCGGGATTGTGATTTTTTTTCAAGCAGGGCACGGTTGGTCAAAAGCAGGGTCTCGGGCTTTCCGCAGTCATACCAGCCTTCGACCGGGAAGGTGGTCATCTTCACACCCTGGCGCAGCATGATCTCGAGGGCATCAGTCAGCTGGTATTCCCCTTTGGTGCGCCGATCCTGTTCGAGGATCAGCTTCTCCAGGGCTTTTTTCAGGATCAGTGTGTCCTCGATGTAGTACAGCCCGACAATGGCGAGATTGCTTGGCGGCGGATCCGGTTTTTCCATCAGGTTTTTGATCCATCCACCCTCGACCTCAACCACACCAAACCGACGTGGGTCATCGACTTCTTTGACCCCGATCGAGCAGAAGCCTCCCTTGAGCACATTTTCGAAAGAGCACTCGAAGATCGTGTCGCCAAGAACAATCAGGCCTGGCCCTCCATTAAAATACTCACGCGCCAGGTAGATGGCATGTCCCAGTCCGAGCAGTTTTTCCTGCCGGACCACATGCACCTTGAGGTCGAATTCCCGGGTCACATAATCGGTCACCTGCTGCCCGCGATACCCAACGATCAGGACGATCTCATCGACCCCCACCGCTGTCAGTTTTTCCAGGATGTGCCCCAGGATCGGTTTCCCCGCCACATGCACCAGGACCTTGGGTGTTGTGTGGGTATGCGGTCTCAGTCTTGTGCCTTCGCCAGCAACCGGGATGATGGCTTTCATATTCGCATTGCTCTCCTGCAGGCTGTCTGAATAATCCTGATGTCAAGATGATCTTTCCAGGATTCCCAATACAGCGGGAATGAGGAAATTGGAGGTCTCATCCACCTTTTGTCATCACTGCCTGGATCAGTAAATCCGGGTTGCAACAGTCTGCCGACAAAATGAAGGGGGATGGAATGGTCATCCACACCCCCTGTTCCTGTGGGAGTATGTCGGATCCGAAAGAGAGGGTCAAGGAATCTCGAAGGCCATAACCAATGGCATTTTCATGCTGTTTTTCCGGGATATTGCCCCGATTTCGAGCCACTGCCGGGCCTGTAACGGGTTCTGAAGGTCAACCTTCGAGGTTGACCTGGTGCCATTCCTGAAGCGAACACACCTGCCGGATCAGGGGGGAATCGAGGTGGCCGATGGCTTCCACCATGGCGCGTGCCGCCGGGATGGTTGTTGCATAGGGGATTCCGGCTTCGATGACGGCACGGCGAATGCGGCGCTCATCGAACTGGGAGGTGGCACCCAAGGGTGTATTGATCACCAGGTGGATTTCCTGGCTCTTGATGCGGTCCACAATATGCGGCCTTCCCTCATGGACCTTGAACACCTGTTCGGCTTGAATGCCATGTTCGGCCAGATTTCTGCATGTGCCTTCTGTGGCGACAATCTGAAATCCGAGCCGGTCCAGCTCCGTGGCGATCGGCACCAGGGCGGATTTGTGGCGGTTATTGACGGAGAGGAAGGCCCGGCGATTTCTCCTTCACGGGGTGGGGCGGGCAAGGCATTCCCGGCGGCCGCCTGAGCCTTGGCATAAGACACCGCATAATTATCCGAAATCCCCATCACTTCTCCGGTGGAACGCATCTCAGGACCCAGCAGGGGATCGACATCCCGGAATTTGACAAACGGGAGAACCGCTTCTTTCACCGAATAGTATTTCGAAACCGGTTCTGCCGTGAGGGCAAGCTCTTCAAGCGTCTTTCCAACCATGACCAGCGCTGCGATCCGCGCCAGAGGGGTGCCTGTGGCTTTGCTGACAAAGGGGACAGTCCGCGAGGCGCGTGGATTGACCTCGAGCACATACACCAGGCCATCGGACTCTCCGGAACAATGCTGAACAGCGAACTGCACATTCATCAACCCTCTGACCCCCAGGGTCAGAGCGATCTTGCGTGTGCTTTCACGAATTTCCTCGATAACACGCTCCGGCAACGAACGCGGCGGCAGGACACAGGCGCTGTCTCCTGAATGGATGCCCGCCTGCTCGATATGCTCCATGATCCCCCCAACAATGCAGGTCCGGCCATCACAAACTGCATCCACATCGACCTCGATGGCATCATCCAGGTAACGGTCAATCAGTATCGGACGATCCGGGGAGCTTCGACTGCGCGGGCCACATACTGGCGCAGGGAGCCTTCATCGTAAACAATCTCCATCGCACGCCCTCCCAGCACAAAGAGGGCGCACCAGCACCGGAAATCCGATTGAACGCGCGACTGCCAGTCGCCTCATCAAAGCTGGTGGCGGTTCA
>LMZT01000045.1 GCA_001567115.1 Candidatus Hinthialibacteria bacterium OLB16
CCCAACCCCCAACCTGTCATTCCCAACCCCCAATTCATCATTCCCAACCCCCAACCCGTCATTCCCGCGAAAGTGGGAATCCAGAAAAATTTGCTCGGACTGCCATGGATCCCCGCTTCCGCGGGGATGACGAAGAAGAGTTGGGGATGACAGAGGGGGGAATGCGGATGACAAAAACAGGGAGCAAAGTTGGCGTAGGAGGAGCGGAAATTAATTGTTCGAATTGTTGAACCGGATGGTGTATAATCGCCTTGCAACAGCAACCATGAGGAACCAGATGACCCAGGCGGAGACCTACACCCCAACCCCTGACTCCACCAACGACTACACTTACACTTCTGACGCAGTCGGCAATGTCGTTGCGGTGTACAACGCCAACAGTGTGCAGCGCGGGTACGAGAGATATTATTTCTCGCAGGATGCCTCTGGCAGCATGAAAGCTCTCACACTCGCTGGCAACCCCACTGCAATCGATCGAAAAAGACTTCCAGCAGGTGTTACAATCAGCCGAACAGGAGGGCCAACCCTGTCACGAGAATCAGCGCCCCCGCCAACTTGCGAATGACTCCCACTCCTTTCGTCCAACCCTGTGAATCGACCATGTGTTGTACCAACCCCATCGAGGTCCCACCTGCGAGAATCAAACCACAGTGGCCAATTCCATAACATACAAGTAAAAGGCCACCATAGGTTGCCCCTTTGATTGGCACCAGGGTTAACAAGGCTAAGAGAATGGGGCTCGCGCAAGGGAGTGAGACAAGGCCGAAAAGCAGTCCCAAAAGAAAGGCTCCCGCAAGTCCCTTCTGCTTCGGCGTGACTGCTTTTGGCGCGGGGATCTCGAAATGCAGCAGCCCCAAAAGATGCAACCCCATCAGGAGGCATACCACTGCCGCGAGATAAGTCCACCACTCCGCATGCAGAACTGAACTCGCGGCCCAGGTCGCCAGAAAGAGAATAGCAAACATGAGAGTGATCCCCACTGAAAAGGCCATGGAGAGAAGGAAGGAACGCCACACAGATCGTGTTTCTTGCCCAGCGACATAAGCGACCATCAGGGGGACCATGGCCAGCACACAAGGATTTGCCGCAGTTGTCAGTCCGCCCGCAAAGGCCGCGAACGGAGCCAGCCATAGATTCGCATCCATAGCCTGAATAAGTGACTGAGTGATGGCTTCAAGCATGGTTACTTAATCCCCATTTCCACGAATTTGGCGACAATTTCCTCCTTGGTGAGAGTCCCCTCATTCCGCCAGAACTCCTGGCCATCGGCCTTGATGAATACTTGAGTGGGAATCAGACGTACCGCATAGAGGTTTATGGCAGAGTGAACCTTGCCGACATCGATCTTCTCGATATTCACCCGGCCTGCATATTCCTTCTGGAGTTCCTCGATGATCGGGGCCATTTGCATGCAGGGGATGCACTTTTCACCGCCCAGTTCCACAAGCCGCGGGAGTTTTGCAGTTGGTTGAGAATTGATGAAAGCATAGTCTTCCGGAACATTCGACACAGCTGCTGGTTCAGGTGCATGAACCTGTTCCCGCTGGGAGGATTTCATGGCCGCCACTCCTGCGACAAGCGCAATCACAGCGGCGATCATTAGAAGATTGACAACATTCTGCTTATTCACAGCCACCTCCCTTGGTTTGGTGTCCACCACCATCGGACAGAATTGTCGTGATCTCAGCGGGAGTGAGGACTTTCCCCATGCTCTTGACCTTGCCATCCACCATCAGGGCAGGGGTCATTATGACTCCTCGTTTTACGATCTCCGCGATTTCACAAACCTTCTCAAGTTCATAAGGCATCCCGAGCGAGTCAGCTGCCTTGCGAGTGTTCTCTTCAAGAGTTCTGCACTTGACGCATCCAGTTCCAAGGATCTCCAGTTTCATGATCTGCCTCTCCTTCTCGATCAGAATATCGCTCCAAAGACCATTCCCACGAAGGTGGACATGATGACCACCAACAAAGTAAACACCATTGTCTTTTTCCAGCCCATCACCGAGATCAGGACGAAGATACTTGGCAGGGAAAGGGCCGGTCCGGCGAGCAGCAGGGACAGAGCGGGACCTTGCCCATGCCTAAACGAGTCAAGACCTCCACGATTGGTATTTCTG
>LMZT01000046.1 GCA_001567115.1 Candidatus Hinthialibacteria bacterium OLB16
GCCTTCAATAGAACAGAACTTATTTTTTGGAGATGGATGGTTTCGGATCAATCCGCCTCGAAATCATCACTGAGGTCCACCTCGGACATTTCAGCAATTTCATCCATGTCCAGGATTCCCTGATTGAGTGTCTCCTCCAGGTCGGGAGGGGCCTCGGTGAGCACATCTCCAGGCTCGGAAGTGGATTGCAGGGCCGCATCAGTGATACGCAGGCTGCGGTACTCCGGTTTGCCGGTGCCCGCAGGGATCAGATGGCCCATGATGACATTTTCCTTGAGGCCAAGGAGGCGGTCCTCTTTCCCTGAAATAGCCGCAGCGGTCAGGACACGGGTTGTTTCCTGGAATGAAGCGGCGGAAATGAAACTTTCAGTGCCGAGTGACGCCTTGGTGATGCCAAGCAGGTTGGTCTGGAATTTTGCCGGGCGCCCACCACTGGCCTGAACCTCCTTGTTTTCCCGCATGACCTGGAATCGATCGACGACATCCATGGGGAGAAATTCAGTATCTCCCGGGTCGAGAATGGTCACATTCCGCATCATCTGGCGGACAATGACCTCGAGGTGCTTGTCATTGATGGACACACCCTGGAGGCGATAGACCTCCTGGATTTCATTGAGAAGGTATTCCATGCAGCGTTTTTCACCCATGACTTCAAGGTATTCATGCAGGTCAAGGGAGCCATCGACCAGCTTATCGCCGACATTCACCCATTCTCCATCATTGCGGATCAGGCGCTTTCCAATATCCACCTCGTAGGATTCGAGGATGACGCCATCGCTGTCGATGATGGCCATAAGCCGGGTTCCGCGTTTGCGCTTCTTGCCGAGCTTCTCGATAATCGAAGCTTCATCGTCATGAGCTCCAGGACGCGGGATTTTAACCCAGCCGCTGACACGGGCCACGATGGCGAGGTCTTTGGCCTTGGGACGGCGTGCTTCGAAGATTTCCTCGACACGAGGCAGGCCGCCGGTCACATCGCGTGTCTTGAATGTTTCGCGGGGGATCTTGGCGAGTGTATCACCGCGCTGAACCTCCTGCCCATCGCGCGCCACAATCATTGCGCCCGAGGGAAGGGATTCAATGGCAGGCTCTCCCCCTTTGGAGATGATCTCGAGGCTGGGATGTTTGTCTTCCTTCTGTTCCATAACGATCAGCTGGGCGCCTTCTCCCGAATCACTCTCGGAGGACTGCCCACTGGAATCGCGCTGCGCACGGACGGTGACACCCAGCTCGATATCCCGATAATTCACACGGCCGGAACGGGTGGCGATAATGGGAATCTGGTAAGGATCCCAGGAAGCCAGTATCGGGCGTTTTCCACCACCGGCTTCGATGACCTGGCCATCCTGGACCTGGAGGTTGGCGCCGATGGGCACGAACTCCACCTGGCGGAGATTCTCACTCTGGGCAAGGATATCGCCGCGGAACACATCCTGGCCATCTTTGACTTTGATTTCACAACCGAGCGGGAGGTAGTACTGGGTGATAACCTCGCCTTTCCTCCCGATGATCGTTATCCGGGGGACATTATGGATATCGACATGGGTGACCACTGAAGTCAGGTTCCCTGTCACCGGGTCAAGCCGCTGCCGAATGGTACGGCCTTCTGCTACTCCCTGGAATCGCAGTTTTCCTTCATATTCCGTTATCACAGGAATCGGCAGTTCTGCAACAAAATCACCAGGTTCCACTTTGCTGCCTTCCGGAACAGAAACCCTGGCTCGGGGAGTCAGCGGGAATTGCTCGAGAACCTCCCCTTTCGAGTTGGTGATCTCAATGGTCGGGTGATCCCCGAACTGGCGTCCCTTGAGGGTCTCCGGATCACCAAGCGAAATCACATCGGAATAGCGAACTGTTCCGGCATGAGTGGCGATCAGAGGCAGGCTCCAGGGTTCGCGGCGGTACAGCATGTCGCCCGGTTTGACATTCGATTTATTCTTGAGGCCGGGTTCGAAGCGGACTCCATAAGGAACTTTGATCTTCTGGGCAGCCTCTTTCTTCTTGCCGACGATCTGGACCTCAGCGCCATTCGGGTTGCAGACCACAAGCCGACCTTTGCGGTCTTCGATCAGCTTGTCACAGGTGATTTCGAGACGCCCCTCAACCAGCGCTTTCTGGCCGAGGAAGGTCACAATGATTTTCCCATTGCGTCCGATGGTGATGATTTCGTCTTTCTTCTCCTCGGCATCCATGTTGATGTAACGGACCACACCGAGTTCGCCATCTTTGAGGTTGGCATAAATGGCCGATCCGGACACGATTCGCGATGCGGTGCCACCGATGTGGAAGGTCCGCAGGGTCAGCTGAGTGCCCGGTTCACCGATCGATTGCGCGGCGATAACTCCAACCGCTTCACCCATGAGGACCATGTGGCCTCTCGCCAGGTCACGGCCATAGCATTTGACACACACGCCGCGTGAGGTTTCACAGCACAAAACACTGCGAATCTTCACGCGATCAATGCCGCACCTTTCGATATCGTCAGCAAGGGATTCACTGATCTCATCACCGGCTTTAACGAGGATGTTGTAGGTATCCTTGATATCTTCGAGGGTTGTCCGTCCGAGCAATCGGTCATACAGCGCCTGTTCGGAATCACCGCCCCAGTAGTCGATGTCAGACAGGTCGATGGTCTCCGGCGGGGCAGTCAGTTTTCCGCTCTTGTCGGCCACCAGGACCGAAGTGATCGGATACAGGTTCAGGCAGCAGCGATGGATAGTCTGGATATCCTCTTCGTCCAGTTTTTTTCCAGATGGGACGATCACCTTGTCCGGTTGCAGCGGATTCCTGATGGTGTCCAGAGCGCAACGCCCGAGGATACGGTCTTTCAGAGATTCGATGACCTGGTCGCCTTCCTTGATAACAGCGACTTCCATGCCTGAGATGGTGCCGCAGTCCTTTTCTGTAATGATGACATCCTGGGCCACATCCACCAGGCGCCGTGTCAGGTAACCTGCCTCGGCAGTCTTGAGTGCGGTATCCGCCAGTCCCTTGCGTGCGCCGTGGGTTGAGATGAAATATTCGAGAACGGTCAATCCTTCTTTGAAGTTGGATTCGATCGGCGATTCGATGATTTCACCGACACCACCGGTGAGTTTCTTCATCGGCTTGTTCATCAAACCACGCATTCCTGAAAGCTGCCGGATCTGCTGCTGGCTTCCACGAGCGCCGGAATCTTTCATCATGTGGAGGGGATTGAAACCATTCTGGTCCTTCTCCAGCAGCGCCATCATTTCATCGGCGATCTTGTCGGTGACCTGGATCCAGCAGTCGATGACTTTGTTGTAGCGTTCGGTCGGGGTGGTGGCCCCGGCATCATACTGTTTCTGGATTTCCGAGACTCGGTTGCGGGCTTTTTCGATGATGTCGACTTTGGAGGGTGGAACCAGCATGTCCGAAAGGGCAATCGAAAGGCCGGAATACTTGGCATACTGGAAGCCGATGTCCTTCATGCGGTCCAGCATTTCGGCGGTGCGTCCCAGTCCGATGGCATTGAAAGCCCGGCCGACCAGGCGCTGCAGATTCTTGCTGGTCATGAGCAGGTTGGTGAAGCGGAGTTCCGGAGTGAGCACCTCATTAAACAGAATACGCCCCACAGTCGTCCGGATGTATTCCGTATTCGTCAGCATCAGCTGGCGCTCATACTGAATCTGCTGGTTGTCCTGCAGATCAGCGCCGGGTTCAGGATCTTCGCAGATAAATATTCTCGATCCGAGGCTGCGGGCGATCGGCCGGCCACTTTCAGCATCCTCGCCGATGATCTCGACTTCCTCCCAGGTATTGATACGGACACTGATTTCTTCCTGAAGGGCTATCTGGCCATGGTCAAAAGCCTGCATGGCATGTTCGAGTGAGGCGAAGATTCGTGGTTCGGGCTTTGACTTTGCCGGGTCGATTTTGGTCAGGTAATAGCAGCCCAGAACGATGTCCTGCGAGGGGGTGGCAATCGGCTGCCCGCTTGAAGGCTTGAGAATGTTTTTATTTGCGATCATGAGGGTTCGCGCCTCTTCACGCGCTTCCCGGGAAAGCGGCACATGGACTGCCATCTGGTCTCCATCGAAGTCGGCATTGAAAGCCGAGCAGGTCAATGGGTGAAGCTGGATGGCATTTCCTTCGACCAGTTTCGGCATGAAGGCTTGAATGCCGAGGCGGTGGAGTGTCGGGGCGCGGTTCAGAAGGACCGGGTGATCCCGAATGACTTTTTCAAGCACATCGAAAACAACCGGAGCTTCTTTTTCAATCAGGCGCTTGGCGCTCCGGATGGTGTTGACGTTATCGAGTTTTTCAAGGTGGTGAATGATGAATGGCTCAAAAAGTTCGAGGGCCATTTTCTTTGGAAGGCCGCATTCGTGGAACTTGAGGTTCGGACCACAGACAATGACCGAACGGCCGGAATAATCAACACGCTTGCCAAGCAGATTCTGGCGGAAGCGCCCATTTTTTCCTTTGAGCATATCGGAGAGGGATTTGAGCGGACGGTTGTTGGAGCCTTTGACAGGCCGTCCGCGGCGGCCATTATCCAGCAGAGCATCCACCGCTTCCTGGAGCATCCTTTTTTCGTTCCGGATGATCACTTCCGGGGCATGGACCTCTTTGAGGCGGCGGAGGCGGTTGTTCCGGTTGATAACCCTCCGGTAAAGATCGTTCAAGTCAGAGGTCGCGAAGCGTCCGCCATCCAGAGGAACCAGCGGCCGGAGGTCGGGAGGGATGACCGGCAGGGTTTCCATGATCATCCATTCCGGGCGGTTGCCTGAGCGAAGGAACTCCTGGGCGATTTTCAACCGTTTGATGGACCGGGTCCGTTTCTGTTCGGACTTGGATGACTGAATGACTTCCTTGAGGGAGACACAGAGGGATTCCAGGTCCAGGTTTTCAAGAACCCGCTTGATGGCCTCAGCGCCCATGCAGGCATCGATGTCGCCATACTCTTCCTGGGCTTTATGGAGTTCTTCCTCTGAAAGGACCTCGAGGGGTTTGAGCTCCTGGAGCGCCCGCCATCCCAGGTAGGGGCTGTTGCCAGGTTCGATGACCATGTATTTCTCATAATAGAGAACCTGTTCCATGACCTTGGTGTGGAGGTCGATCAATGCAGCCATCCGGCTGGGAACACCCTTGGAGAACCAGATATGGGCCACCGGCATTTCGAGTTTGATATGCCCCAGGCGGCTGCGGCGCACTTTGGACTGGATGACTTCGACTCCGCAACGGTCGCAGGTGACTCCCTTATGTTTGATGCCGCGGAATTTTCCACAGTTGCATTCGTAATCTTTGGTCGGGCCAAAGATCTTTTCGCAGAACAGCCCATCGAATTTCGGTTTGTGCGTTTTATAATCAATGGTTTCCGGATTCTTCACCTCACCATGTGATTTGGAGAGGATTTCCTCCGGGGAGGCCAGAGCGATGCGAATCGATTTGACCTTGTTGATGTCCTTGATTTCAGCCTCACGGCGTGGACGTTGGGGTGTTTGAAACAATGCGGTCATTTCTGCCTCCTTAGATTAGTCGTCACCAAGAGATTCCATATCAGGAATGAGCCGGTCAAGCGTGCTCTTTTCCCTGGTTTCCCCGACAGCCGACAGGTTCAGGTCACTATCGACCGGTCCGACACGGTCTGTGCCTTCGGATTCACGGAGTTCCATGGACAGGCCAAGGCTTTCGATTTCTTTCACGAGCACATAGAAGGACTCAGGAAGTCCGGGTGGACGGGCCTCCTCGCCTTTCACGATGGCTTCATAGATGCGGTTACGGCCGATGGTATCATCCGACTTGACAGTCAGAAGTTCCTGAAGGATGTGCGCCGCGCCATAAGCCTCGAGCGCCCACACTTCCATTTCACCCAGGCGCTGGCCGCCAAACTGCGCTTTGCCACCCAGGGGCTGCTGAGTCACAAGGCTGTATGGCCCGATCGAACGTGCATGGATCTTGTCATCCACCAGGTGGTTGAGCTTCATCATGTAGATATAGCCGACAGTGGTTTCCCGCTCGAAGTACTCGCCTGATTTTCCGTCGATCAGGTGGACCTTCTGGAGGTTGCTGGGAACAGCAGTCCGGCCCAGGCCATTCTGCTGGGAGAATCTCCTGGCGGCCTTATAGTCTTGAGCGGCCATCAGCCGGATCAGTTCACGGAGCGCATCACCCCGAACTTCCTGGGAGAGAATGTCATTATCCTGGCCGAGCAGGTAATCGATCTCTTCCTGACTGGGCAATGGAACTGCCTTGAGGAGCTGATCATCGAGTTTGCTGAGGGATTTTGCCAGCGCTTCAATCCGGCCATCCGCAATCGACAGGTTTTCCGTATCGATTTCAGCCAGGGATTCGCGGATTCGGGATATGCGGGTCAGCAGAGTGCCGGTATCGCTCAGGGCCGCATAGGTTTCCCATCTGGCAAGGGCTGCCTCCCAGCACTTGAGAACATTTTCAAGCCCGGAACGGATCGGTTTGAGCCGGTCAGCTTCGAGCCTCGGCTGGGTGGATTCCTGCTCCAGTGAGATGCCCAAACCATTCAGGTAGGCGAAGGCATCCTGCAGCATCTTGCCATCACGGCGCAGGCGGTGGGTTGCAGTGAGAGCCTCCAGCAGGGAGCCGGCGCAACCGAACCAGGCATCGAATTCCTTTTCTTTATCAGCTGTGATCTGCCCGCGGAATTCCTCCATGGCGCGCACAGTCTGTGCTGCAGCCAGAAGGGCGGAGTGGGCGATGCTGGAATCATCCTCTTCGATGTAGTTGGCCGCATGGACGACCGCTTCCGCCAGCCGCATTTCGGCCAGGATTTCGCGCTCTTTGGCTCCATCGAAAACGGGAGACTCGATCGGCTTGCCGAGGATTTTCGATGCCCACCCAAGGTGGGTTTCGAGAATCTGGCCCACATTCATGCGGGATGGCACACCCAGGGGATTGAGGACGATATCGACAGGAGTTCCATCCTCCAGGTGGGGCATGTCTTCCATGGGGAGCATGCGGGAGACGACACCTTTGTTTCCGTGGCGTCCGGCCATCTTGTCGCCCACAGAGAGTTTCTTTTTCTTGGCGATATAGACCTTGACCATCTTGATGACACCCGGCGGCAGGTTGTCGCCGGTTTTGATGTAATCGATCTGCTTGTCGTATTCCTGATCGATTTCTTCGAGGCGGTGGTGGAACTGGCGATTGAGGCGCGCCAGGTCGTTTTCCTTTTCGACAGGGATCTCTGCATCCGCCAGCTGGATATCCTGGAGCTTTTTGAGGCTGGATTCGTTCAGTGCAGTCCCGCTTTTGAGCAGGATGCTGCCGGTTTCAGGATGCGCCAGATCTCCCTGGAGCTCCTCATCTTTGATGAATTCACGAATCGCATGTTCCCACTGCTGGTTGAGGCGCGCACGCAGGCTGTCCCGTTCACGATTCAGGCGGTTGATGGTCTGCTCCTCTTCCTGGCGTGAACTGGATCCACCACGCACCTTGCGTGAAAAGACCTTGACATCCACGACAGTG
Organism: Candidatus Hinthialibacteria bacterium OLB16; assembly: GCA_001567115.1. GTDB lineage: Bacteria > Hinthialibacterota > Hinthialibacteria > OLB16 > OLB16 > OLB16. The sequence goes on from LMZT01000046.1 coordinate 7,468, forward strand.
CCATAGGTTCCCGGTGAGGCGCGCAGCGAGATATCGCGGACATCTTCGGCGCGTTTACCGAAAATGGCCCGGAGGAGTTTCTCCACATTGGAGGTCTGGATTTTGCCCTTGGGGCTGATCTTGCCGACAAGGATATCTCCCGGTTTGACAGGTGCGCCGATGCGGATAATTCCCTGCTCGTCGAGGTTTTTCAGGCCTTCTTCCCCGACATTGGGTATATCGCGGGTGATTTCCTCTTCACCCAGTTTGGTGTCACGTGCCTCAGTTTTGGCTTCTTCGATGTGAACCGAAGTGAAAATGTGTTCACGGCTGACACGTTCACTGATCAGAATGGCATCCTCGAAGTTAAAACCTTCCCAGGACATGAAGGCTACCAGCACATTCTTGCCGAGCGCGAGTTCGCCATGGTCTGTGGCCGGGCCATCGGCGAGAACATCACCGATCTCAACACGGTCACCGACCTGCACGACCGGTTTCTGATTGACTGTGGTGTTCTGGTTGGAGCGCAGGAATTTCGAGAGCCGGTAGACATCGATTCCATCCAGGAAGTCGGATGCCTGCGAGGATGAGAAATCATACTCATCCCAGTCCCACCATTGTTCTTTGCCACGGATTTCGGGTTTCACCTCGATCCGGTCGGCAGTCACCCGGACGACCTTCCCCGGACGGCGTGCGCGGACCACGATGCCGGAATCCTGCGCAGCCTTCCGTTCGACACCGGTACCGATGATCGGGGCTTCGGTTTTCAGGAGAGGCACCGCCTGGCGCTGCATGTTCGATCCCATCAATGCCCGGTTGGCGTCATCATGTTCGAGAAATGGAACCAGAGTGGCAGAGATCGAGACCAGCTGCATCGGGGCGACGTCCATGTAGTCGACTTCAGCCGGGGGTTCCTTGGTGAATTCGCCGCGTGAACGGACAGAGACAAGATCATCGGTGAAATGATTGTTCTGGTCGACGGCGACATTGGCCTGTGCAATGACACAGACATCTTCGTCAAGAGCCTCGAGGAAAAGGATATCATTGGTGACAGTTCCATCCTCCACACGCCGGTATGGGGTCTCGATGAAACCGACATCATTGATGCGGGCATAGGTGGAGAGGGATGAAATCAGGCCGATGTTCGGGCCTTCCGGGGTTTCGATCGGGCAGATGCGTCCATAGTGGGTATGGTGAACATCTCGAACCTCGAAACCGGCCCGCTCCCGATTGAGGCCGCCCGGGCCGAGTGCGGACAGGCGGCGTTTGTGGGTCAATTCCGCCAGAGGGTTGATCTGGTCGAGGAACTGAGACAGCTGGCTGCGCCCGAAAAATTCATTGATGACCGAAACGATCGGTTTTGAGTTGACCAGGTTGCGCGGCATCAGGTTTTCGATGTCCAGCAGGCCCATCTTCTCTTTGATGGTGCGTTCCATCCGGGTCAGGCCGGCACGAATCTGGTTTTCGAGGAGCTCGCCGATAGTCCTGACACGGCGGTTTCCGAGGTGGTCGATATCATCCGGCTGGGCATTCTGGTCGCCACGCAGCAGGCGGAGCATATATTTTATGACACCGACCAGGTCATGTGTGGTCAGGGTCACTTCTTCGAGAGGGACATTCAGGCCAAGTTTGCGATTCATCCGGTAGCGGCCGACCCGGGAGAGATCATAGCGCCGGGGTTTCAGGAACATGTTTTCGATATGCGCCTGGGCGTTTTTGAGATGAGGCGGTTCCCCGGGGCGCAGCTGCTGGTAAATTTCGATCTGTGCTGCATCAGTATCCTTGGAGGTGTCACGCTGCAGCGTGTTGTGCAGTGCCTGAAACCAGAGGGGATCGGAGGTCACGATCTTCACCAGGCCGGAGTGGCTGCTCTGAAGATCGGCGAAAATGGCATCATCGATCAGCTGGCCATGCTGGGCCAGGATCTCCCCGGTCTGCTCATCGATCACATCGGCTGCGAGGGGTTTTCCAATCAGTTTGCTTTTCGGAGTTTTGGAGGTGACTTTGACTTCTTCAAATTCACAGAAGTGGGACAGAATATCTTCGTCACTGGTCAGGCCGAATGCCCGCATGACCGTCGTGGCGGTGAATTTCTTGCGGCGGTCGATGGTAACAGAAAGGACATAATTCAGGTCGGATTCAAATTCGAGCCAGGCTCCCCGGTTGGGGATGATGCTGGAGGTGACCAGTCGCCGACCGGAGGGATGGGTGTCGATCCCGAAAACAGGCCCTGGTGAGCGGTGCAGCTGGCTGACGACCACCCGCTCAGCCCCATTGATAATAAAGGTTCCCTTGGGTGTGATGAGCGGCATCTCGCCAAGGTAGATATCCTCTTCACGGACCTCATGCAGTTCGGCTTCGCTTTCATCATCCGCAGTGCTGCGGATTTCGAGTTGCACCTTGACCCGCAGGGGAGCAGCATAGGTCATGCCTCGATCGACACATTCAGCGATTCCATATTTCGGGCGGCCCAAGGTGTAGTCGACAAAGTTGAGAACCGAGCCATCTTTGCCCTTGATAGGGAATACCGATTCGAATGCCTGCTGCAAGCCCGGCTTGTTGTAATCTTCAATCATCCGGGGAAGGACTTTATCGGAGTCGCTGGTCCCGATGGCAGCAACAGGGAGTTCCTCGAGGGCGCGGAAGAGGGACCGTGTAATAACGGTGCCTTTCGGAAAGACAATCCGCCGGGTTCTTGGATTTGTGGCATTTTTGGTCAGAGTTTTCTCATTGATCCATTCAAAAATCTGGCGGGCGAGTTCTCCCTTCAGATCTTTGATCGGGCGATCCCAGGGATTGTTGTCACGCCACAGGAATTCGCGGTAGGACCTCTGCTGGGTTTCGATCAGATTCGGCATTTCCATCACCGCCTGGATGCGGGAGTAGCTTTTCCTCTGAGCGTTTTTCTGTGTTCGGGTGGCCATTCTTCCGGTTCTCCTGTTTTTTATTCAAAAGGCCCGACTCAAGAGTTCCTGAATCGGTCTTATCTTTTCTTTTACGAAAGATCTGCTGTGTCAACAGACCCGACCATCGGGTGGAAGGAGATCGATGAGCGAAGGTGGATGTGTTTTGCAACGGACCCAATCAAGCCGTCGGTTCAGGAATGGATGAATTCTGATGCTATGGTGCATAGAGATGGATTTGACGCAAGCTAGGGAGAATACAGGAATGCTTCATTTTCTGTCAAGACTTATTTGAACAGAAAAGGATAATATTATCAAGGGGGGACCCTAACCATTGCAGAATCAGGGAGTTTCAGACATGAAGAAACTCCTCTCAGGGGGAAAATAGAGATCACCACAGCTGGATTAAGGTTGGAGTCAGTGCCAGTGCTCCGAAGGGATTCGCGCTGTTTTAAGATAATTCTCAATGTCGGCAATGATTTCTGGGTGGTTTCCGGAAATGTCCCGCGATTCGCCAGGATCCTCTTCCAGGTGATACAGTTCAATGGATTCCCGGGGATTCTTCCGGACAGCTTTCCATGACCCCATCCGCACAGCCTGTTGAAGCCCTTTTTCATGGAACTCCCAGTAGAAAAACGGATGGACAGGGGCATCTCCGCCGAAGAGTGCCGGAACGATCGATTGCCCATCGATGCCGTGTGGACAGGCAGCCCCGGCCAGCTCGCACAAGGTGGGAAGCATATCCCAGAAAGCCCAGGGGTGGCTGGATACCCCCCCGGGGGCAATTTTCCCTGGCCAGCGCACAAGCATTGGAACCCGGATTCCTCCTTCATACAAATCGCGCTTGATGCCACGGAAGGGTCCCGAACTTTTGAAGAAATCCGGATCGCAATGGCTTTCATGATGCGGGCCATTGTCGGAAGAAAAGAAAACGATGGTTTCCTGATCGAGGCCCTGCTGTACGAGCGTATCCAGAATCCGTCCGATATCGGCATCCATGCGGGCAATCATGGCCGCCTTCCCTTTTTCCGGTTCCGGCCAGTCTTTTTCTTTGAACTTACCCAGATCCGGGACTTCCATCCCGTTCCCCTCAAAGGTTCCACGCTCGTTGTTGGCATGGGGGATGGTATAAGCCAATTCGAGAAAGAAGGGGTTCGAATGCGGCTTCCTGAGGTACTCGATGGCTTTATCGGTAAACAGGTCGTGGGAGTACTCTTTCCTGCCCATTCCCAGGTTGCCCGATAGCTCCACCATCTCTTCATTGTGCCAGAGATGCTCAGGGAAATAGTTGTGGGCGTGTTTCTGATTCAGGTAGCCGAAGAATTCATCGAATCCCTTCCGGTTTGGAATCCCTGTGGTACCTGGCTCACCCAGCCCCCACTTGCCGATCAGGCAGGTGGAATAACCGGCTTTTTTCAAAGCTTCGGCCACAGTGGCATCTTCGGGCTGAAGAGGAACACGATCATTGCCGCGGATGCGTGCATGGCCGGTGTGCACTCCGGTCATCAGGCAGCAGCGCGAAGGCGCGCAGACAGTGCTGCCAGCATAGCAGCTGGTGAACCGGAGGCCTTCAGCCGCCATCCGGTCCAGGCAGGGAGTGGGGATCATCTTCTGCCCATAGCATCCGAGGTCACCATAACCCAGATCATCCGCCAGGATCAGAACGATATTCGGCTTTGTGGCCCTGGGAGACTCCCCCGCATGGAGGAAGGGTTGGGCGAGCAGTGCACTTGCTCCAGCAGCTGCTGCTTTCAGAAAAGTGCGCCGATCGGGCTGGATTGGCATAATCTCCTCCATCGGTTTCATCCGGATGATTCAGGAACCTGTGAATGGTGGATGCCTGAAGCATGGAGACAGGCCATGAGACTCGAGGATGACATCGACAATCCTTTCGGCGGCAAGGCCATCACCATAAGGATTCAGGGTACGGCTCATTTTCGAGTACGCCCGGGAATCTTCCAGCAGTATCGAGGCTTCAGCCACGATTCTCTGACGATCCGGGCCGACCAGCAGAACAGTTCCGGCGGATACAGCCTCGGGGCGTCAGTAATCTCCCGCAGAACCAGGACAGGCTTCCCGAGCGAAGGGGCTTCTTCCTGGACCCCACCGCTGTCAGTCAGGATGATCCTGGCCCGTTGCATCAAAGCCACAAACGGTGCATAGGGCAGTGGTTCAATCAGAGAGATATTAGGGATTTCCGACAGGTGGTATCGAACCGGATCCTGCACATTCGGATTCAAATGGACTGGATAGACAAAACGGGTATCACGGAACTTTCCGGCAAGATCCTTGAGCGCGAGGCAGATCGCTTCAAAGCCTTCACCGAAGGATTCGCGCCGATGCGCGGTGATCAGCACCAACCGGGTGGATTCATCCAGATCCGGCAGCCAGGGTGAGAGGATCGATGGCGCATGGTCGAGCTTCGCTTTCATCCAGAGGAGGGCATCGATGGCGGTATTCCCGACCACAAAAACCTGTTCAGCCGGAATCGCATCCATGAGCAGGTTGGCCCGGGAAGCCGGAGTCGGAGCAAAATGAAGGTCAGTCAGACGGCTGGTCAGCTGGCGGTTCATTTCTTCGGGAAATGGAGCGTATTTGTTCCGTGTCCGCAATCCCGCTTCCACATGCCCGACCGCGATGCGCTGGTAAAATGCTGCCAGAGAAACCGCGAAGGTGGTGGTGGTATCCCCATGGACCAGGACCAGATCCGGCTGAACATCCGACAGGACAGGGTCCATGCCAGTCAGGACCCGTGCGGTCAGATCGAACAGCCCCTGGCCGGAACGCATCAGGTCGAGATCATAATCAGGCGTAATTTCGAAGGCTTCAAGAACCTGGTCGAGCATTTCCCGATGCTGTGCAGTCACACACACCCGGGATTCGATGCCGGATGTGGTACGAAGGGTGCGAACCACTGGCGCCATTTTGATGGCTTCCGGACGTGTGCCGAAAACAGAGAGAACACGGACCTTCTTTTTCGCCGGGGGATTCTCGCAAGACATATTTTTTACATGGGGGGCTGGGTCTGCATGGCAACACCGAGCGCCACCAGGCCACCGATCGCAGTGTTGGCCAGGTTGAGAATTTCATTCCGCCAGGTGAATTCATACTGGATCATGGCGGCCAGCACACTTTCGGCATTGGCGCCGATGAATGCCGCCAGGACTACCAGGGGAGTCGCAGAGGCAGGAATGGCTCCGACCAGCCAGGCGCAGCCGGCAAGAAAAATCGCGCCGAACAGGCCTCCCAGGGTTCCTTCCATGGAGATTGCGCCATCGGTTCCAATCGGGACATTTTCACCAGTTGTGGGCAGGACTGGATAACGCCCATAGAGCTGCCCGAGCTCACTCGAAAGGGTATCGAACAGAGCGGTTGCCAGGCTGGCAACCAGTGCGATTTTCATCCACTGGGGGTACAGAGTTGCGGTTACAAAAAAAGCAAACAGGGTGGGAACGCCGCAGTTGGCAATGACATGGCGTGCGCCTCTTCTTCCGTGGTCTTCCTGAGCGACCCCCCAGCGATGCTTGCGTTCATAACCATGGCGGGTCGCCAGGGTGCCCAGAATGAAAAAGAGGATCAGCACCAGGTAGCACTGCCACCCGGCACAGACCCAGAGAATCGACCCAAGGAACACTCCCGCCCAGGTGGCGCTGCCCTGGACAATACGGAAGCTGGTGAGGATGGAGGCCAGAATTCCATTTCCCAGGATGGCAACCACGACATACCAGCCATTGACCTCCCGCAGATTTTCGGCGCTGACAAATTCAGCCGCGAACAGGACCGCTGCGGCACTGAATGGGACAGTCAGGTTGTCATTGACCGGCAGCGGGAGGGATTCCACCCAGGCAGCCAGGGCAGCCGCCACCCAGATAGCCGCCACCCAGCGTTTCCAGTCATCCATAAGATCCGGCTGGATGAAAAAAACAAAAACATGGCAGCCAGGCCGCTGGCAATAAAGCAGGCGATAGTGCCCTGGCTGGTTTTCGCTGGATTCCAGCGCAGGGGCATCGGCCTTCCGAGCTTGCCGACCAGGGTTGCCATGCCATCCCCGAAACTGAGAATCGCCCAGGCCCCGGCGATAATATGCGGGTGGTGGGGAAACAGGAGGACCAGAACTGTGATCGCTATGGGGTAAAACACGACACCGCGCCGGTCACCGGAAATTCCACGCATGATCGAGGGGATCAGGCGCGGGAGAAAAAACAGATTGAATAGAAGCCCTCCCAAGCACACACACAACAGGAGCCAATAGGGAAGGAACCGCAGCAAAACGATCAGAAGTCCTGCGGCCATATGAACACTCTGGCGTTTCCACTCCATAAAATCAGGGATCGTAATCAGACCAGACAAGCGGTTGAGAGATCAAGCCTCCTGCGGTTTCTTGCGCTTTTCGACCCAGTAATGAATCGCCATCGGAAGAAGGGAAATGAAGATAACGACTATGATCACCTTATCGATGCTTTCGATCATCCATGGGAAAGCGGTTCCCAGAAAATACCCCAGCATAACCATGCTCCACACCCAGCCAATTCCCCCGAACACATTGTAGGATATGAAGCGGGAATAATTCATGGTTCCGATCCCGGCCACGATGGGAGCGAAGGTCCGGATGATTGGAACAAAACGGGCGATTATGATCGTCTTGCCGCCATGCTTTTCATAAAACTCATGGGTTCGAATCAGATGCTTGGGATTGAAAAGCAAGGATTTTTCACGTTTGAACAGATGCGGACCGGTTTTTGCCCCAAACCAGTATCCCACTGTATCACCCACGACAGCGGCTATCGAAAGCACGGTGCAGGTCACAAAAACATTGGTTTCAAAAGTCCCTCGAGCGGTCAGCAGTCCGGCCGCAATCAGAAGGGAGTCGCCGGGAAGAAAAAAGCCTGCCAGCAGCCCGGTTTCTGCAAAGACAATGAGTGTCATTCCCAGAAGGCCACCCATGCTGACAACTGCTTCAACATTGTAAATCTGTGTAAACCAGTCGATCCATTCCGCAATCATTCGTGTCAAAAGCCTCAAGAAAAATAGAATTTTCTCATGATACCAAAATACAACAGGTTCACTAGTGGTTTATCTTCGAAAAGCCCGAAACAGGAATGGGCATTCACCAGGCTCGATGCGGGATGGCATGTCAGTCCATCATCCGGAGGCCAGTTTGCCCAGGGAGTATTTCTTTTTTCCGGAGCGCAGCACGACCAGATGGCCATCCAGCAGATCCTTCCGGCTCACCTGCCGGTCGAGTTCATCGATGCGGCGATTGTTCAGATAAGCCCCGCCCGCCTGGATCAGGCGGCGAGCTTCACTCCGGGAGCCCACCAGCTGGCTGTCGACAAGGATATCCAGCAGGGGGCAACCATTCGATAAAATTCCGGCAGGGATGTCAAAAGACGGCACCTCGGAAAAAATCTCAAGCAATGAAGAGGTGTCCAGGCCCTCGAGGTCGCCACCGAACAGCGCTTCGCTGGCTTTGACCGCCATCCGTGCGGCTTCTTCGCCATGGACAAGAGAGGTGGCTTCCCAGGCCAGGCGTTTCTGAGCTTCTCGTTTTTCAGGGTGGGCTTCGGCGAGTTGCTCCAGTTCGGCAATTTCCTCGATGTCCAAAAATGTGAACAGCCTCAGGAAGCGCCCGACATCGCGGTCTTCGGTCTGAATCCAGAATTGGTAGAAGGGGTAAGGTCCGGTGCGGTCGGGGGTCAGCCAGATCGCCCCGGACACAGATTTGCCGAATTTCTGTCCTGAGGAAGTAGTGAGCAAGGGGCACACCAGGCCATATACCTGATCACCACCCAGACGGCGGATCAGATCGGTCCCGGCGGTGATGTTGCCCCATTGGTCGCTTCCGCCAACCTGGACATCACACCCCATGTGGGTGTGCAGGTAATGGAAGTCATAGGCTTGCAGGAGCTGGTAGGAGAACTCGGTGAAAGACATTCCAGCCCCGGATTCGAGGCGCGCTTTGACAGATTCGCGGGCCAGCATTTCAGTGATGCGCACATGCTTGCCGGTATCGCGGATGAAATCGAGAAAAGAGATTTTTCCCATCCAGTCGTAGTTGTTGACAATGCGCGCGGCATTTTCACCCTCGAATGACAGGAACTTTGCGAGAACCTTTTTTATCCCTTCGACATTGTGAGCCACAGTCTCAAGCGACATCAGTGTGCGCTCATCTTTTTTTCCGCTGGGATCGCCGATCAGGCCGGTCGCACCGCCAACCAGAGCGATGGGCAGGTGTCCGGCACGCTGAAAGTGGGCCAGGGTGAGAACCGCCACCAGGTTGCCTGCATGAAGGCTGTCGGCAGTCGGATCGAAACCGCAATACACCACCAGCCGCCTTTGACCGGCGATGGTTTCCAGATCAGGATCGCTGATCCGATCGACAAAGCCTCTTTGTTTGAGTGTCTGGATAACATTTGCCATTGAATTGCCTGTTCCTGTCCTGATCAGGATCGCCTGAGACCTGTCGAGGGAACCAGGTGGTGGATTGCTTCAGCCTGCCTGGCCAGCAGCTCGCTAATTCCCTGAGAGGCCAGAGCGAACATTTCATCGAGATCCTGCCGTGAGAAGGGAGAAGATTCCGCGGTGCCCTGAATTTCAACAATTTTACCGGATTCGGTTAAAACCACATTCATATCGACATCGGCGGTGCTGTCTTCACTGTAGCAGAGGTCCAGCATCGAAACCCCATGCACCTGCCCCACACTGACAGCGGCGATTCTTTCCCGGATCGGCCAGTATTGAAAAATTCCCGCTGCCGACATCAGGTGGCAGGCCTCCCAGAAGGCAAGCATCGCACCGGTGACCGCTGCGGTTCGAGTGCCTCCATCGGCCTGGATCACATCGCAGTCGATATTGACCATGCGGTTTCCCAGGGCTTCGAAGTCGGTCACTGCCCGAATCGCTCTTCCGATCAGGCGCTGAATCTCGGCGGTGCGCCCTTTTGGTTTGTTGATCTCCCGGGAGATCCGGGTTTTGGATGATTTGGGCAACATGCCATACTCAGCGGTCACCCACCCGCTGCTGTCGGTTTTCCAGCTTGGCAGGCTGTCCTGAAAACTGGCAGTGCAGAGCACTCTGGTTTTGCCGTATTCAATCCAGCAGGAGCCTTCGGCAGTTTCCAGGAAGCCAAGCTGCATTCGGATCGGTCGCAGTTCATCGGGCTTTCGCCCGTCAATACGCTGGGTCATATAACCGGTTATCCTTCTTTCGAGCGGAGTCCAGATGCCAGTTGTTCAATCACCGACGAATTCAAGGTCGACTGGATTCGGGATAAAGCCTTTGCGGAAGCCCTCATCGAGCAACCGCCGGATCGCTTCCCTGCCCCGTTCACCATAATCGAGAGTCCAGTGATTGACATACATGCCGACAAACCGGTCGGCAAGGGGAATGTCCATGTCGCGCGCCCATTGCATGGCATGGCGAACCGCTTCTTCACGATGATCGAGGCTGAACTGAATCGATTCTTTGAGCAGATCGGAAACTTCCTGCATGGTCTGTTTTCCGAGGTCCTTGCGGATGGTATTCGCCCCGAGGGGCAGCGGAAGGCCGGTGGACTCCATCCACCAGGCTCCCAGATCGACAATCAGCTTCAATCCGCGCTGGTTCCATGTCAGCTGGCCTTCATGGATGATCAGGCCCGCATCCGATTGCCCGCTCTCGACATGCTCGAAGATGCGGTCGAATGGAACCACAACAAAGTTGAAGCGGCCGATGCAGAGCTGCAGGGCCAGAAAGGCAGTGGTCATCTCACCCGGAACTGAAATTCTCAGGTTCGGAAGGTCGGAGAGTGAGTAGTCCTTTTTGGCGATCACCATCGGCCCGTAACCATCACCCATGCTCGATCCACTGGGGAGCAGGGCGTATTTATCGAGCACACTGGCATAGGCATGAACCGAAATGGCAGTGATATCCAGTTCCCCTTTCATGCGCGCCGGTTGAGTGTTTCGATATCCTGCAGGATATGTTCGAACTGGTAGCCCCGGGAATCGATCAAACCACATGCCAGTCCATAAAACATGAAGGCATCATCGGGATCCGGGCTGTGTCCTAAGGTCAATTTCATTCTGAGATATCCTTATTCAATCACCATGGAGCTGGCTTGTTCTTTGGCATATTCGACAGAGTTTGTCCCCCGGAACCGGTTGTTATCCAGAATCGCAGTCTTGGCGGATGCTCCGACACGGATCCCTTTCTGGTTCCTTGCGAAGAAGCTTCCGAGGACAGTCAACTCCCCGCCAACAACTTCGACTGCTGGAAGCGAGGTATCACCGGCTCCCCAGTCCTGGAAGTTGCACTGATTGAGGCTCACCAGGCCATTCCCCTGCTGATAGACACAGCGTTTGGCAGGCCCCCAGAAGGAGCAGTTGGTGAGCTGGACCACTCCGGTAAAACCAGGGGTGGTCAGGATCTCAATCGGGTTGGTTCCAGAAAAAGCGACAAATTCTCCATTGGTAATGAGCAGCCCGGGAGGCTGAGTCTGTTCAACCCAGACACAGTATTGCCCTCCATCGGCGCCGATCCCGAGGAAATTGCCATTGCAGGCGCCATTCCCGGCATTGATGAACTTGTAACATGTTTTGAAACCCCAGGCGAATGTGTTGAGCACATACTCCCAGTCGGAGCGGGCAAAGATGAACACATCCAGGTTGGTGTTGACATAGTCGACCAGTTTTTCCCAGCCACCCGCCGGGAACCCGGCATATCCCGGTCCGGGTTTGGCGCGCTGCCAGTAATGGGGGTTGAAATGGACATTTTCGATCCGTCCGATATCGGTGCATCGGTCAATGATGATCCCCTGTTTGAGAACACAGCCGCGCACATTGCGGATGGTATGGAGTTCATGCTGCTGGGAAAAATCAATACCCTGATAGGCATTCACCAGGGTGACATTTTCCACAGCGCATTCCATTCCACTGCCGCGGATGGCGTAAGGATAGGGGCTGACGGAGTCGAGTGATTGCTCGGGATAAAAGATTTTGAGGCCCCGTATGCTGCTGCTGGGAGAGAGTGTCACCAGGGCAGCCCCAGTGGATTGCCCTTTTCCACTGTAGGCAAACAGGGCGCTTCCCCAGGTCTGGTCTTCATGGTGGGGCGTATTCCAGATCCCCTGCAGGGTGACACCCGATGGAACCGACAGCTTGCTGTTGATTCGATAGGTGCCAGCCGGGAGCAGGACCACACCCCCCGCCTGCTGGCCGGCTTTGTTGAGAGCGGACTGGATTGCAGCAGAATCGTCAGCGACTCCATCTCCAACTGCGCCTTCATCGCGGCAGTTGATGAAATACGGCACATCGGAAAAAGATGGGCCAGCCATGGTCACGATCATCAACACTCCAATCTGGAATAATTTCATACACATCGCGCCACAAACCTCCTTGGGTGCATTGATTCCGAGAAGCCTAGACGATGCTCCCGATTCGGACAATGAGTGTCAACTCGAGCGGCGAAAGCATGAGTTGAATGAATGCGGGCTTGAGTGTATAAAGCCATGCCGTTCTATGGACCTCTCAGCCCTCAATCCCGAACAACGCGAAGCTGTGGAACACCGCGGTTCCCCCCTGCTGATTCTGGCCGGCGCGGGATCCGGGAAAACCCGTGTCATTACAATGCGGATTGCACATCTGCTGGCGACCGGCGCTGCATTGCCGGAGAACATACTGGCAGTGACCTTCACCAACCGTGCCGCGATGGAAATGAGGGAGCGTGTGGCCAGCCTGGTTTCAGAAAAGAGCGCACGGGCGCTCACTGTTTCCACTTTCCATTCCTGCTGCGCCCAGATTCTCCGCAAAGAGATCGAGGTTCTGGGATATTCCAGAAAGTTCACCATTTATGATGCCTCAGACCAGCGGACATTGCTCACCCGGGTGTTTTCCGAATTTTCGCATGGCAAGGAGACCTTCGATATCGGGACATTCGCCTACCGGATCAGCCGGTCGAAGAACAAAGGGCTGGATCCGGACACGTATGAACCATTCTACTTCGACAAGTATGATGACCGCATCTCCCATGTCTGGAAATCCTACCAGGAGGCCCTCAAGGCGCGCGATGCCCTGGATTTCGACGATCTGCTGCTGCTGACACACCAGCTCCTCAAAAATCACCCCGGTGTTCTCGAAAAACTGAGGAAGCAATTCACACAGGTTCTCATCGATGAATACCAGGACACCAACCATCTCCAGTTTGAAATTGCGCGCCTGCTGTGTGAAAAACACCGCAACCTGTGTGTGGTCGGAGATGACGATCAGAGCATTTATGGATTTCGTGGCGCCGAGGTTTCAAATATTCTGGAATTCGAGCAGCGCTTTCCGGATGCGCGCATCATCACCCTTTCCCGGAATTACCGTTCGACAGAAAACATACTCAAAGCAGCCAATGCAGTCATCAACCGCAATATCAACCGTCGGCAGAAAGAGCTGTGGTCAAAGCTGGGAGAGGGCCAGCCGATCGAAATGGTCACAGCTGAGGATGAGAATGATGAGGCCCGTTTTATTGCACTGGCAATCCAGCGGATAAAGGCTGAAAAAAAACTGTCCTGGTCGGACTTTGGTGTCCTGTATCGATCGAACATCCAGTCGCGCCCCTTTGAAATCATCTTCAGGCAGAACAGGATTCCCTATGTGGTCATTGGCGGAATGGAGTTTTTCGACCGCAAGGAAGTCAAGGACATAGCCTCGTATCTGAGGGTTCTCAGCAATCCGAAGGATGACATCAGCCTGCGGCGGATAATCAATGTTCCACGCAGGGGGATTGGTGACACCTCCCTGCAGCGCCTGAACGATGCTGCGGTCAAGAACCGCCGTCCGCTGTACGACATTCTCAAGGACTCCAGCTCACTGAATCTCCCCGATGCCACACAGGCCGGGATTCATCAATTCCTTTCATTGATCGATCACACTCAGAAAGTGATCCGCCAGGAAAACCTGTCCCGGGGAGTGCTGGCGCTGATTCACAAGAGTGGATACCTGGAGGATCTCGAGCAAACCTCCCCGAGCCAGGCAGCCTTCGAAATGCGCAAAGAAATCACCCTCGAAATGGTCAATACAGCGGAGGCGTATGAACGAGAGACCCAGTCTCCAAGTTTATGGGGTTTCCTCCAGAATGCCTCACTCGACAGTGATTACAAAAATAATAACAAAGACAAAAAGTTCGAGCAGGAGACAGTCCGCCTGATGACGCTGCACAGCGCCAAAGGCCTCGAGTTTCCTGTGGTGTTTCTTGCGGGGCTGGAGGAGGGCCTGCTCCCGCATGCCCGTTCGATGTCCCTGGATACGGATGTGCTGGAAGAGCGGCGATTGTTTTATGTCGGCATGACACGGGCACGGCAGCAGCTTTTTCTGACCATGACCGATATGCGGACAGTTCGCGGAAGGTCCAAGGCCACAACAGAGTCCCGATTCATCGGAGAAATCCCCCCCGAGTTCATCCGTTATACAGAAACTCACCTGCCTGAAAAGAAAATCAATGAATAAAAAAGGCCGTGGGCAAAAAACTGGCAGCCTGTCTGATGAATTCAGTGCTGATGTGAAGCCCTGAATTCATGCACGAGGAGATCCAAAGAGTTCAGCACCGGTGCCAAGGCCGGTGCTGAACTCCAGGGTTTTTCAGAAGTTTATCATTCTTTCCCGCCGGGTTCCTGCTTCAGCTTGGCAAGGAGCTCCTTGACCTCCTCGACACTCTTCTTGGATTCGGGATTCAGGGCAAGATAGCGCTCGAAATGGCGGATCGCCTCTTTGACTTTCCCGGACTCCTTCTGGAAGTGTCCCATCTGGAAATGGAAGCGTGTGTTGTTGGGTTCGATTTCCATGGCTTTATAGAGAGCCTGGATCGCATTTTCAATTTCGCCGATATTGTGGAAGGCAAACGCAAGGCGGCTCCAGTTTTCGGCGGTATTCGGATCAGCCTGCACCTCGACCCAGCGGCGCACCACGGTGGGGTCTTTGAGGGCTTCTTTCGAGGGGGTAATCCCCTCTGTGTCGGTTCCCGCCTGGATCATGGGCATTTCTGTAGCCCGTTCACGCTTGTTCCACCGCACCCCCATCCAGACAAAAAGGAGGATAAGGAGAGTTCCACCACCATACATGCCATAGGTCATGATCTGATGCCAGAGGATTTTCGATTTTACCTCATCCAGGGTTGATTGGGCTTCTGAAGCCAATGGGGTGGCTGAATACTGGCTCAAAAAGCTTTCCAGGTCATTCTTTGCGGAGTTGAGCGCATCCCCATTGCCGGAATCATCACGAATCACTTTGCGCGCCTGAGCGACAGCCTTCCAGAAAGCTGGATAAGGCGCAAATTCGGAAGCCTGAATCAGAGGTGTGGGTACTCCCGCAGCCATTTCGAGCACTTTGTCGAACTCCTCAGCACGAAGGCGGGTTTCAACATCGGCTTTGTATTCATTGAACCGCTTCACATTCAGTTCGACTTCGCCCAGGACCTCGACCGGATCCGACACCACAGGAGGGCTTTCATTTCCGGATCGATCCAGCGCAGTCACAAAATAGTAGAAGACAGCCGTATTCTTCAGGCGCTTGGGGCGATCGAAGCCGCGGGTTTTTTCGAGTTCCAGCTCGACCGCAAACGCATCTTTAGAAAAGGTTTTGTTATTGGACCGGTAGATGCGGTAAAGCACATTCTGCTCAGGAACCGCTTCCCAGCTGATCTGAATTTCGCCCCCATCATCACGAGAAACGACCTGAAGGGCCTGGGGAGTCGGCGGCGCCTGCTTATCGACATCAACAGCCAGCTGAGCCGGAGTCGGATCCTCATTGCCTGCGGCATCTCTGGATTGGACATAGAGGATATGCTGGCCATGCTCTGTTTTTTCGATCAGATCCGGAATGGACAGGCTGGTTTCGCTGGTCCAGTCACTCCATGAATTTTCATCCACTCTCCATCGAAAGGTGAGATCCGACTGGCGGCTGTTTTTATCCCTGGCGGCAAAGCGATAGACTGGTGAGGTGCCAGACTCATCGATCCAGACCCGTGTATTGGGCGGTGTATTGTAAATGAAATGAACCAGGGTGGGCTGGAGCTGGATATTCTGGGCTTCATCTCGGGCCTCAAAAGAAAGGGTGTGGGTCCCATCCGGCAAACCTGTTACAGCAGCATCCTGGGAGACAGAGCGCCATTCATTATAGGCTTCCTGATCGATCCGGAATCGATATTCGAGCGCCTCAGGCGCAGTTCGATTGTCTGTGCCTGACACCTTGAAGTTGACGGCATAGTCCGGTTCCTGTTCAAAATCGAGATCCCGGGTGATCTGGTCCCAATCACGAGGGAGTTCCTGAACAGTGCAAACCGGCGGAGTGGCATCCACTTCAAAGCGCACCGATACCGGCTCGGCCGAGGTATTTCCCAGAGCATCGCGTGCCTGGAGGAAAAAGGCATGGTCGCCATCGGCAAGGTTTGGAACTGTCGTGGAGAGATCGGCTTTAAACCCGGACCATTCCACTTCATCCACTTTGAAATTGAACTCCAGGCTGGCTCCCTCTCCACAATTCTGAGAGCCTTCCCAGGTGGCACTGACTGCGCGGGTGTTGAGCAGGTCGCCATTGCGGGGAGTGAGAAAGAGTGGGACCGGAGGAACCTTGACCAGGATGCGCCTGGTTGTGGAAGGGGCCTGGCGGTTTCCAGCCTCATCGACAGCAGCCAGCGAGATGAGGTGGCTGCCATTGACCAGGCCAACCAGCTCATGACTGGTCGCATTGTTAACCCGGACCGGTTCGGCTTCATCCAGCTGAATCTGGTAACGGAGTTCTTCGGGGAGGGTGTAATTGTCTTTTCCCTGCCAGCTCAACTTCAGGTTTGGCACCAGAAGTTCGCGGGGAATCTCTGTGGTCAGTTCAGTGACAGGGGCTTCATCATCGGTGCGGTTGAACAGCAGCTGGCGGTTTGCTGTGGTTTGGACCCGGTAGAAAGTGCCACGATCCTCGAGAACCGAGGGCGGAATGGGGGGAGGTGTGGCAATCTCGCTGACCCGCCAGTTCACCCCATCATCATTCGGGGAATCCATCTGCTGAAAATCGACTCCATTCCTCATCCAGAGGACCATGGGCCAGCGTCCATTATGAACCAGTCGTGGAGCTGAGACGCGCCTGGCAAAAAAACTGCCGATCTTGGCCGCAGGCTCCCAGTAGGCCCCGGATGCCCTGCCACGCGCCAGCCAGAAAGTGTATTCCGATTCGCCCCCATCACGGGACCGTTCAACCAGAACGATCATGAACATGCGCCCATCCATCTGCCATGCCAGCATCCCGCGGATCGGATCGGAATCGCTGAAAATGACCTCTGAGGTGGACCAGTTCTGGCCACGGTCAACAGAAACAAACTGCTGGACTTCATAACGCTGAAGCCTGTTGACAGCCACATAGACCAGCATGCTGTCTCCATCGGAAAGCAGCTCATGAGTCACGGATTGGATGCCGCTGGCCTCGACAGCCATTTTGGGGCGTGACCAGGAGTATCCCTGATCGGTGCTGCGGGTGCAGTAAATCCCACTGACCTGGGGATCGTTATCCGCAGAACCTCGAAAAGTGACGTTGATGCTGCCATCGGTCAATATCACAACCCGGGCTTCGGTTGCGCCATACCCGGGAGGCAATACATTTCTTTCTGCGGACCAGTTCTGGGTAGTCTGGGAAAACACTGAAGTGCTGAACAGAACGATTCCCCACACTGAAAGAATTTTCAGCATGTGCATGGTCGTGGGAATTCCTTTCCTACTGGAAAATACCGGTGTTGGTGCAATCTATTCATCGTACGGTTTTCAGAACACCTGATCCTGGGTTTACCGAAAACTCGATCATCCGATGAAAAACCACCTTACATACCAAACGTTAGGAGTTTCGGGAAGGAGTGTCAACTTTAGGTCAGGGACCCGCTCCCGGTCACATGGAAATATCCGGTTAAAAATCAGCGAAATATCCGATGGGAAAAAGGCTCTTTCACTCCTTTTTAGGAGAGCTTCCTGAAATCTTTTCCGATACCCTCTGGACAACGACATAGAGCATGGGGACGAACAGGATTCCGATGATCGAGGCCATCAGCATCCCTCCAAAAACCGCTGTTCCAATACTGGCGCGGGCATTGGCTCCAGCGCCATGTGCCTTGACCAGGGGGATCACCCCGAGAATGAATGCAAATGCAGTCATCATAATCGGGCGAAAGCGCAACTTCGCTCCCTCCATTGCAGCCTCAGCGAGGCCCATCCCCGCTCTTTCGTATTTTTCCTTGGCAAATTCCACAATCAGAATTGCATTTTTAGCCGCCAGCCCCATGAGTGTCACAATACCGATCTGGACATAGACATCATTGATGAACCCGCGCCAGGCGACCAACAGGAATGCACCAAAAACGCCGATCCGCAACCCAAACAGCACCGAAAACGGCACCGCCCAACTCTCGTATTGAGCGGCCAGCACCAGAAAGACGAATATGAGCGCCATGCCGAAAATCAGCCCTTGAGAGCCGCCGGCCAGTTTTTCCTGGAACGCCACACCAGACCACTGGAAACCATACCCCTGAGGCAGCTCGGCAGCCGAGACCTCCTCCATCGCTTTCAAGGCATCACCCGAGGAATAGCCAGCGGCATTGGCGCCACTGATTTCCGCGGTACGGAACATATTGAAGCGCTGCAGAATGTCCGGTCCGGTGACCATCTCAACAGTGCTGAGTGTCGACATCGGAACCATGGAGCCATCGCCGGTGCGAAGGTAAATATCGCGGATATTGTCGGGAGTGCGGCGGAAATCCTGTTCAGCCTGGACCATGACCTTGTATGTTCGCCCAAACAGGTTGAAATCATTGACCTGCAGGCCACCCAGATAGATTTGAAGCCCCTGAAACACCTGATTGATGGGGATATCGAGGGTGCGGGCTTTATCCCGGTCGATATCCAGTTTGACCTGGGGGATGGTGGTGCGAAAGCCGGTGAAGAGACTGGCAACCTCGGGACGCTGCGAAGCGGTCTGAAGGAACTTACGGGCCACATCATCGAGTTCCCGGGGTGTTTTTCCACCTTTGTCCTGCAGTTCGTACTGGAAACCCCCGGCGCTCCCCAGGCCGGGAATGGGAGGAGGAGTGAAGACAATGCTGACTGCTTCCGGGTATGCGGCAAACCGCTTCCGCACATCCATCATGATATTTTTGATCTGTTCCTCTTCTGTGTGGCGCTCCTCCCAGGGTTTGAGCATCGCAATGATGGTCGCGTTGTTCGAGGTGTATGCGTTGGTCAGGAGATTCAGTCCACCCATGGTAAGAACTTCTCCAATCCCATGCACCTCTTTGAGATCCGCCTCGGCGCGCCGCATGAGCGCATCGGTCCGTTCCATCGAAGCCCCATCCGGGAGGCTGAAGGCGATGAAGAAATACCCCTGGTCCTCATCCGGAACGAAACCGCCTGGCAGCTTCTGGAGCATCGCTCCCGCCCCATACCACAGCCCGATCAGCGCAATGAGCGCGATGACAACTCTGCGCAACAGGAAGCCAACACAGCTGAGATAACCTCCTGTCACCCTCTCAAAGACATAATTGAAGCCCTTCAGAAACATGCCAATCGGCCCCTCATCGGCTTGCGCGGCCGCAGCAGCATGACGCACAGGGCCGGGGTCAGAGTCAAAGCGACCAGCGCTGAGAGAAGAACTGAAATCGAAAGCGTGATAGCGAACTGCTTGTAGAGCTGGCCGACAATTCCCCCCATGAAAGAAACCGGCACAAAACCGCACACAGAACAAGGGCGATGGCGACCACCGGGCCGCTGACTTCCTCCATCGCCTTTTCTGTCGCTGCCAGAGGGGCAAGCCCATGCTGAATGTGGTGTTCGACCGCCTCGACAACGACAATGGCATCATCGACGACAATTCCCACAGCCAGCACAACTCCCAGCATGGTCAGGGTGTTGATCGAAAATCCCAGCACCATGAATGCTCCAAATGTTCCAACGAGCGACACTGGAACCGCCAGCATCGGGATGAAAGTTGCGCGGATGCTGCCGAGAAAGACAAACACAACGATGAGGACCAGGATGATCGCATCGCGCAGCGCCAGGAAGACCTCATGAATAGCCACCTTGACGAACTCGGTGCTGTCCAGCGATACCCTGTACTCAAGGCCGGGCGGGAAGCTTTCGGCAGTTTCTTCGAGGAGTTTGCGGATACTGTCGGCAGTCTGGATGGCATTAGCCCCCGGCAGCTGGTAAACAATGATGAGGGTCGAAGGGATTCCATCTTTGCGCCCGAAGCTGGTGTAGCTCTTTGCGGAAAGCTCGGCGTGTGAGACATCCTTCATGCGAAGAATCGACCCATCCGGCAGTGTCCGCACGATCATGTTTTCGAATTCTTCAGCATCGGTGAGGCGCCCCTTCACATTCACCGAATACTGAAACTGAGTCCCGGCTGCGGCTGGCGGCTGCCCGACCTGGCCCGCTGCGGCGACAAGGTTCTGCTCCTGGATCACATTGGCGATGTCGGAACCGGTCAATCCCAGCTTGGCGAGCTTATCCGGCCGAACCCAGAAGCGCATGGCATAGTCGCGCTGGCCGACAATCATTGTGGACCCGACACCCGAGGTCCGAGCGATGGCATCCACCAGGTTGATCGAGGCATAATTTGAGAGAAAGGTTTCATCAAGGCTTTTATCGGGAGAATAAAGTGAAATAACCAGCAGCATGTCGGGGGATTTCTTTTTAACCGAAATGCCTGCTGCGACCGCTTCTTTGGGAAGCTTGGGCTGCGCTTTGTTGACCCGGTTGTTGATATCGACATTCGCGAGATCGAGGTTGGTCCCGACATTGAAGGTGCACTGGAGGAGGTAACGCCCATCGCTGGAGGATTTGGACGACATGTAGATCATATTCTCTGCGCCATTGACCTCTGCTTCGACATTCGTGGCGATGGACTGCTCTACTGTTTCCGCATTGGCACCGGGGTAATTAATTTCCACTTCGACAGTCGGCGGAGTGATCTGCGGGTATTGGGCAATCGGAAGGACCCCGATGCTGATGCCTCCGGCAATCAGGATCACCAGGGAGATGACAATGGCAAAAACCGGGCGATGGATAAAGAATTTAGCCATGGCCTAGTGCCCCTCCCCGCTGCCGGCCTTTTCTTCCGTGAGGGGTTTATCGGCAGGGGCAACAACCATGCCCGGCCTGACTTTCATCTGGCCTTCGACAATGACCTTTTCGCCGGCTGCCAATCCCCCGGTGATGATAAAGAATTGCTCGTGCCGGTCCCCGATGGTGATGGTCTTGAATGCCACCTTGTTCTCTGCATCGACAACATAAACCGTCTTGGCACTCTGCTGTTCGACAACCGCCTTCTGGGGAACCAGAAGCGCATTTTCCACCTGCTCGACAGCCACTCGCATTCGTGCAAACTGCCCGGGACGTATGAAAAATCCCGGGTTAGGAAACTCGGCAACAATCGAAAGAGTCCCTGTCTTCAGATCAACCGCGCGGTCAGCCATGATGAAGCGGCCTTTATGTGGATAAATTGAACCATCAGCGAGGATCATTTCAAATTCGGCCGTTCCACGGCCTGCTTCGGCTCGACGGGCCAGATTGAGGTAGTCGGCTTCGCTGATGCCCATGTAGACACGAATCGGATCGAGTGCCGATATGGTTGCGAGGAGTGTCGGCTCTCCTCTCCCCACCAGGTTTCCGGCATCCACCTGGCTCAAACCGATCAATCCATCAAATGGGGCGGAGATTGTGCAGTAGGACAGATCCAGAGTTGCCTGGGTGATATTTGCCCGGGCGATTTCCACCCCGGCAGAGGCCTGTTCGATATTGGCCTCTGAACTCAGACGGGCATTGGTGAGCTGGGCTTCCCTCGATTCCGCCTCAGCTCTGGCCGATTGTTCCCGGGCGGTGGCCGTTTCCAGATCCTGAGGAGTCTGAACCCCCTGCCTGGTCAAGGCTGTGGTGCGTTCAAGCTCTTTCTCCTCTCGAATCAGCCGTGCTCTGGCTTGAGCCAGCTCCGCCTCGGCCTGAAGAACGGTGACCTGCTTCTGGGCGAATGCCAGATCGGCTTCAGCCTTCTGCATTTTCGCTTGGGCTGATTGGAGGTTGGCCAGGAATGGAAGCGGATCGATTTTTATCAGGACCTGCCCTTTTTTAACCGGCTTTCCTTCCTCGTAAAGCTGCTCCAACAGGATGCCTTCCACCCGGGCACGAAGTTCCACGCTGGCGCTGGCATCAGTCCGGGCTGTCAGTTCACGATAGATCGGGACTGTTTTCTGCTCCACAGCTGCTACAACGACAGCAGGTGGTGGTGTGTTGGAGGCGGCGGGTGATTTGGACGCCTGCTGATCATGGGTGCAGCCGGATATCAGGCCAGTTGCTGCCAGGAGGATCAGGATTCGGTTGGAGGAGAAGATGCGCTTTCGCATGTTCGTCGTTTTAACACCTCGGTTTCAGAATATGCATGCCCCGGTTGATAACTCCCGAGGCGTTCCTGCCGGGACACTCTCGAAAAAAAGCAGAGAAAGCCCCTGTACATTCATTGAGTCATTCAGTCTCGTCAAGCACTAATTTGCCGTAAATCAATCCCGGGATTTGCCAATGATGGCAACACCATTGACAACTCTTTTTATCTCACTCCTTCGACCTCAATGAGGCACTTGCTGCTGCAACTGCAGCATCGGTTTGAGCCGCCTCAATTCCTTGAAAGTGGATAACCTTTCTCGATCCGCCAGAAATTCGGACCAACAGGAATCAGGGGGCGTCCATTTTCAGCCCCAGGCTTTCGCCCATACCCCATGAGAAGAATGAGATCCGAGCTGACAGCTGGGTCAGAATAGAAATAGGAATGGCCAACAAAACCTGGAGATCCTCTGGCATCGATCATCGCGGCGCTGCTGTTCTGCCCCAGGCGCCTTTTCAGGTCTGGAGGCAGCTCTCCAAAGGTCACCTTCCCGACCCTTTTTATGCCCCGAAAAAGCCAGGTCGAAAGGCCCAGCGCCCTGTCTTCCTCTGAGACATAGATGGTCATCTCTCCGACCTCGTATCCCAATCGATCCCCTAACATCCTCTGAGTGAAAACCTCGATGTCAAAATCGGGAGCAGCCAGCGTGAGATCGGAGATCTTGATCGCTTCTTCCGGATTTTCTCCGGCGCTCCGGGCCTCGAGGATAACCTCCCGGAGGGCGCTGGTGAGAACATCCGTTCCCCGGCTGTGGGCGAGAAAGTGAATTTTTTCGATATCCGGGCAGGATGCGAGAAGCTGAATGAATTGTTTGAGATGGAGGAAGGTAAACTCACCCGACTCGCGGTCATAGTTGTACCCACGCAGGCTGCCCCGGCCCGCAGGCCAGGAATAAACCACCGGAAGCCCTTTCCTGCCGAGGAAGTGCCACAAATCCGCCATGACATAGACCGAATCTTCGAAGGTGTTGTTATAACCATGAACGAAGACAAAGGCTTCCTTGCATGCTGTTCCGGAAAGCCGCCGGGAAACTTCGCTGCGGAAGGCCTGGCTGGCCTGCTCATTTCTGGCAGCCACCGCCGGATCATCTTCAAAAGCCTCTCCACGCCTGATGAAGGGGAATGGAGTATCGGGGAATCTCCCAATCTCCCTGATGCTCTGAACAGTCAAAGGCATGGAAACATTTCTTTTCGCAAGACGACTGTTCTCTTCAACGACTGGCCAGGGCAGGTTTTCACCAATTTCAACGACACACCTCCCGAACGCCAGAGAACGTGATCTGAGGTAACCGTACTCCTGGCCACCACCCTTCCGTTCCACAGGAAGACGGTCTGTTGCATAGAGTATTTCGACACGGTTATTGCGTGCCTCAGCAGGACAGGCTATGAAAGGATCAAACCGCCTGTCAAGAAACAGGTTGGGGGTCTGGATCAATTGCCTCTGGCCACAACCCGGCTCCAGGATCGAAAATGCCGCAAGCAGCACAAGCCAGCCCGCCCGGCTCCAATGGGCAGGGTTTAAATGACAGCCAGGTGAAAGAATTTTTGGTGTCAGAATCACACCCGGTCAGTTTTTACCCCACTCTTCATGAACAGTGATACCCAATGCCGCCAGCTTCTCCTTGGCAAGCGGAGAGCATGTGCCGGTGATGCACAGATCGCACCTGGCTTTCCCAAGCTTGGCGCGGATCTGCTTAATCCGGCTGGCAAGGTTCTCATTCCAATAGAGGTAATCGACACTGATGCCGACAGCGATGTTTCCATTCCGATCGAGAAACACAGGGGTGGCTCCAATGGTGATCATTTTATCCAGAGGGCGGACAGATCGATGAAACTTTTCAGCGAGCTGGATGCGGCGCTGGAAAAACAATGCCACCTCAGGTGCTGGAACCTCCTGGATGACATGGATGTAATTCTGCACTCCTGACACCCCGGCCAGGCCCTCCATGGCTTCGGTGATGGCGGCGCGTACCGACGGCGAGTAGCCCGGGTTGCGGATAAACAGATCGGTCTCACTCTTCGAGACACCAAGTTGAATCAAATTTTTCCTGGTCTCTACCTGGAGTTCCGATGAGGACAGGCTGGCAAGCCTTTCCTGAAGACCTTTGTTCAGCTGGGCTGCACCCAGGGCAGGCCCAGCAGCTGGAATGAATGCTGTGCCGATTCGTGTCGCCAAGGCTCCACGGTTTTTATTAGTCGCGACTTCATTGAGAGCTTCCTGGAGCGGGCGGTTGTCCGAATAGGGATCCACGCCGAGAGAAACCGCCAGCTCCCGTTTTGCCTTTTCGTGGATGAAACGGACCTCGTCATCAGGCAGTGTATCTCCTTCCAGAGTCCTGGCATGGACCTGCTTCCCGAACTTGTGAAGCCCCAACGGGATGTTGGCTACAGTCTTGAAGGGGTGCTTCACCGCATCGATGGTGGATTCGCCGGTTCCTTTCGCCTGATCCCAAACCCCCTCAAGAAAGAGCGGATCCTGTTTCATAGCGGTAAGAGCATCGAGCGCCCGTATCTCCGCTAAACGGATTTTCAGCATATCCAGGCTTTGAGGGTGGTACCAGCCATACCGTGACCAGAGATCGAAAGAGAACAGCATCCCTTCCATGGTTACTTCCTCTTTCAATTTATAACTCGCTCCAGTCAACAGATCGGGAGGCAGCAAGCTGGATGCGCGGAATACCGGCGGTTGTTCAAAAATCGATCCCTGGGCAGACACTGGGGATGCAATGGCCACCCCTGCCAGCAGCAATGATATGACTGCCAGGCTCCAGATCTTGCGGGAGCTGATCAATAGACATGCAGAATACATCGAATTTCTCCTTTGAATGAAAATCATCATTTCTCTGATTCTTTATATGCCGTCATTAACGACGGCCACCGCCTCGCCCACCACCACCTCGGCCTCCACCGCCCCTGCTGCCGCCACCACGTGTCGCCGCACCCCGGCTGCTACCACCACGTGGCGCTGAATCGAAACTTCTTCCACTGCCCGCGCCACGCTCAGACCGCGACATCGAACCTTCAAAGGCCCTAGCATTGCGGTCACCCCGCTGGCGGGAATTGAAATCACTGTTGAGCCGGTCGATTTGCGGTGAGGAAGGCAGCTGTGCCGGACGCCGCCCAGCCGTTGGCTGTCCTGGACGGGCACCTGGTCCTCCTCCTGAAGTGCTGCGGTCAAGCTGTTGGGGGCGGTTCCTGATCGAACCGGTGGAGGGCTGGCCTGCTCCAATGCCCAGCTGGCCCTGGCGATCCGTCAACCTGCCCCGGTCTGTCTGTTGCGCCCGGTTCTGAGTGGCGCCTGTGGATGCCTGTCGATCGGAAATGGAAGATTGACGGCCTGTTCCAGTTTCCGCCCGCCGTTCACCTGGAGTCCTCGATTCGAGAGAGCCTGCTGATTCCCGGGCGGCGGCACGATCCCCGGACCTCGGTTCGGGTTCCACCCACCCGTTCGTCCCATCATATTTCGACCAGTCCCCGGAACTGTCACGTTTATAAACATTCCCGTCATGGCCCACATAAACATCTCCGTACTTGTTTTTCGCGATGGCTCCCGACTCACCGGTGATCTTGTTTTTCCAGCGACAATTCCGGAGCCTTCTGAGGTGCGGATCCCGCCAACAGCGCCTGCAGCATTTGACCGGTGTCCGGCCTGTGCCCATTGATCTCCCTGGCCAACCACAGTCCGCCCCCATGAACCATAAGGCGAATTGACCTGTGCATGGCCGGCGTATCCACCGGTGTAAGGGTTGTAAGCGCCGCGGGCATAGGCACTCCCATTGGGGCCATAGGCATAAGCGCCACGGCCGTAAGTCCCGGTCGCCGGATTATAAACTGCGGCACGACCCGCACCGCCATAAGGGCCATAGTACGATGCAGCACGGACATATCCGCCGGAGTAATAATCGTAGTGTGCACCGCAGCCATACCCCCAGTAGCAGGAACCATGATGGTAGCAGTAGTCATGCCAGTGATCGTCATGCAGCTCATCGGCAAGCCAATAACCAAGCCCGAACATCAGAACCCCTGTCGATGCCACATAGGCTCCTGAATATCCTCCAGTGTATCCAACTGTCACTGTCTGTGGATTGGAATCATATACATAAACATAGGTTACATTGTGGGTGGGGTGGCTGGCGGGTATTGAATAGATTTCCTTTGGGACGGAATCACAGACAATCCAGGGGCCATTGGGGCCGGGTGCTGAAAACCAGATCCCCTGGCGGCAGCAGTAGTAGGAGCCATTCACCAGGAAGACACTGTCCGGAGTATTGGTGGCATAGGAAATTTGAGTGGTCTCGATCGGTTTGAATACAGGCTCCCCCTCATAAGCCACCTGGATAGTGGTGTCCTTGCGCTCCACGCTGGCCTTTTGAGGGATCGATGCGAGCAGCACCGCAGCATCGGCTTCAGGAGAGCCGGGAACAGAAGCGAGAACCGAGGCCTTCGCGCTTGCCTCAGGAATTTTTTTGAATTCCTCGGGCAGGTCCCGGGAGGCTTCCTGCCAGGGACCCCACAGATCCCGGGAGCGGAACCAACGGCCAGCGACTGTCAAATAGTGAAGCCCCTCGGCCGGGTTCAGGAAAAGCTGGCTTTCTGTGTTATCCACATAGAGAAGTGAGGTTCCCGAGATGGGTTTATAAGTCGGCCGCCCTTTGGTGACAATCAGTTCGGCCGGTTGTTCAGTCATATAAACTGCAGGAACAACAGCGGCTGGAGTTCCAGGTATATTTTGTCTGACATCCCGCCAGTTTTCGTCATCCGGTAATGTCGAGAGCGTGGGCGGCAATTTTTGCGCCGCAGCCCATGGCCCTTTGGCAAGATCCCGAGTGGTGAGCCATGACTGATCATTCCGGAGGAAGTAATCCCCGCCGGTTGGGTTGAGGAACAGATCCCAGTTGGTGTTGGCCGCAAAAAGCAGCCCCTCGACCGCTGTCTCGAACTTTGGCTCTCCGATGAAAATGACCAGGATGGCCGGTTTTTCACTGTAGAATATTTTCGGCGGTGCAAGGTTGACATCGACATTCTTCTTCTGAACTTCGGACAGCTCCATGGCGGAGATGACTCGATCCAGGGATATCATCATCTCTGATTGTCCCGAGACAAATTCCATATAGATCGCCCGTGCCGATTCAGCCTGGTCATCGGGTGTCCCTGGAAAGCGGAGATCTTTGACCTGGACATTTTTAAGCAGAACCATCCGGGTCTGCATATTGGTCTCAGTATCCATTTCCAGTTTGACAGCCCCATACACACCGGTCGTCTTCCCTTTGGGTATGACCTGGATGGCAGCCTGGGCTGTAAGATGCGAATAATTATCCCATTTCTCGATTTGAGGCTGGTAAACAATGATTTTTCCAGCCTCGATCTGGTAGGCACGTGGCCATCCCTCATCTGGTGATGGCAGTTGGCCAGATGCAGAAACAGACAGGATGGTGATAAAGGCTGATATAAGGATGATCGAAGGGAAAGGGTGATGGTGCGGGGATGTCATCGGCATCCTCCTCTTTTTTGGGGAAGGCCCGATCAGGAAAACTCGAGCCTCCTGCGGATGGATAAATCCCCATTTCAGGGGGAAGAAAAGCTAGCAGGCCACAGCATGAAAGTCCAGCCTATTTCCCAGGCACATTTCTGTTCCGCCTCAGGCATCATCTCTCCATCTTTGCTCCGAATGCGACAGAAAGAGGCACACTGTTGCCTTACGGTTTATTTCCCTGTTTTTTTATTATTATATCCTTGACTGTCAATGCAGGTTTTGCCTGCCATTTCTGGACATGACGCAGAAAGATTTTGCTTGACATTTCTATGTGAAAGAGGTTTGATTTTGCTCAATAAAGTACCAGAGTATGGCATATATCATCATCCGGATTTCCTATCCTTTGTCTCTGGTATTTCGAAGCTGAAACCGCCTGTTCCGAAGTCGTCCGATTAACTGTTCTGCAACACTTTTTTTTAGTTGCCGCAAATCTGACATTCGAGCGACTGTCCGTTTCCAAATCAACCGACGAGGAGGAAGAAGACCATGAATTGTTTCCGAGAATATCTGATTATTCTTTTTGCGGCTTTCTCGATGATGTGCAATTCCCTGAGCCATGCGGCACCCGAAGAACTGCTTCCCGGAGAATCTGTTTCAGTCGATATCCCGGCAGAGCTGAAATCCTTCGGGATTCATGAAGGTTATTTTTACACCCCGGGACCCCTGCTGGTTTTCGCCTATGACCGTCCCTGTGTCATCGCAGTTCGTGATCCAGCCCATCCGAATCCACCGGTTGCTCAAGGTTCGATCGATGGCGCCATGAGATCCTGGGAGACCACGCTTGCACCCGGGTTCTACTACATCCAGACCACCCAGGATGCGGGTGTGCTGGCGGGAGTGGATGCAACCCATCGTTGCAGTGGTTTTTACCAATACCGGTCGAGCGGTGATCCTTATGGAGATTCCCCGCTCGAGTCGCTGTTTTATTTTCGGACTACCATTGGCTGCGAGGGCCGTTGCTACATTTTTTCGCCAGGAGGCGCTTCTTCCGGGAGAACCTGCTGTGACCCGATCTGCCTGGATCCTTGCGGAATCACTTTCGATAATTCAGGAAGCCTGGATTATACTGGATTTGATTCTGGAGAAACACTGGGTGTTCTGCAGGTGGATTCGGGAGCTCCGGTGATGGTTTTATCCCGTGATGATGGGGGATATTTCGTTCCTCCCTATTCGGCAGAGGGATCCGTGTATTCCTATTTTTACACTTACCAAGGCTCCGATGACAATCTGAACATTCACAGTTTTGAGGATGATGTGGATGTAGTCATTCAGAGCCTGCAGACTTCTCCTCCGACAACTATCTGGTCAGGCAATCTTGACAAAGGGGAAACACATGTTCATCCAGGTTCGATCATCTTTGGACGCCAGGTCATCCGTGTCCGGACAGACAGGAACCAGGCGGCTGTATCGGTGCTGGGTGGCAGTGTGGCAAACGACACCAACTACATGACTTATGCCCTTGATTCAGTGGGGAATATGCAGGGGACCGATTTTATCACTCAAAGCCATGCGGGCGGGTTCATCTATATCACCGGCCTCACGGATGGGACTCAAGTCGAGGTGCGGGATACGCCAGGAGGCGGATTGCGGTCGACTCAACTGTTGAACAGAGGCCAGGTTGTCAATGTCAATCCGGGAACTGGAACCTGGCGGATCCGGGGTGACAAAGATTTTACAGCCTGTGTCGGCAAAGGTGTCGCTGGAACGTATATCCCGCTTACAAAAAATACCAGTGGCTATTCACCCTATCCGCCGATCATTGCGGGAGTGAACTGGACACCCTATTTCCCAACGACATTGAACAGCACTCTGACTGTGCGCTGGCTGACCGATGAAAAAACGACGACATCGTTAAGTTACCGATTCGGCGCAGGCGTCTGGCAGAATCTTAGCAATCCCGGATATCGGACAGAGCATCAGTTAAATATCAACATCGAGCCACTTACCCTGGAAACCGAGGTTCAGTTCAGGATCTCCGCAACAGATCAGTCCGGCGCAACGACAGTCGATGATAACTCAGGCGCTCATTACCGTGTCATGGTGCGCCGGGGTGTCCCGAATCTGAATGTAACTCTGAATAATGTAGTTGACCAGGGATCCTACTACACCATGAATTTTATGGTTCAGAATTCCGGTGCCGCCAGGGCGGTCAATTCCAAGGTGAAACTCAGGCTGTTTGGCATGCAGCCTTTCAGCGCCAATGTCACTTCGGATTATGTCAATGTCGAATATGCGCGAATCGACCCAACTCTCCCAGTGCAAAATCTCGATCCGGGTGGAACAACATTCGTTTCCCTGAATGTCAAACCTTTCCTGAGCCATGCAGGTTCTATCAATTACCGCATGGAGGCCTGCGCATCGGATTATGAAGATGAGTGGGGCCATTCTTTTCACTCGGACTATCCCACAGCGGTTCATGACTGGGATGACAACCAGGTCGAGGGGAAGCTCTATGCAACCAGTTACGTCATCCTTGCCAACCCAATCCGTTTTTATTCGGCCCATTCGCAGTCTGGTGCTTCGGCTCAATCGGTGATGAGGGAGCTGGCGGTGTTCGCCAATTTCCGCAACGCGACTCTGGCGTATATCACCTCCGGGCATCCGGAAGATATCAGGAACTATATTCAGGGCCGCTTCAATGGCAAGGTGCGCAGTGCCTGGACCAATGGAGGATATCTGCTGCTGGTTGGCAGCAGCGCCATCATGCCCTCCTTTGGCTGGCATCTAGAGTGCACCTTGTTTGAATCATTTGACCTGTGGATGAGCGACAACACTTATGCAAACCTGGATAATGATGGCCATTTTACTCCAGAGTTGTGCGTTGGGCGGCTGACAGGAGACAGCCCTGATACGTATGTTGCGCTCCTCTCCCGTGCACAGTCTCCGCATTTTTTCGATAAAGCGCTTTGTATATCCGGCACCGGGGATGGAGAGGGCACCTTTGCCGACAATGCCAGCAATTGCCGGGACCGCCTGGATGCCCGTTACTTCGATGCTCCTTTCTATCGACTGGGCAGCTACCCTGAGGCTAACCGTGCTGGAATCTATCCATCAAATGCCAACAACACCGATTTTCTTTATTACCGGAATCATGGCAGTGTTGATGGCTGGGATTATCTTTCGACCGGGGATGTTGCCTCATTGAATTTTGGAACCAAATTCCCAATGGTTTATTCCAATGCCTGCCTGACCGGACAGATTCAGACTGACGGCAATCTTGCAGAAGAGTTTCTGGCACGCTGCGCCTCTGTTTTTATTGGCGCCACACAGGTTTCACCCCGCAGCGAGAACAACAGCATGGGGAACAAGATTACCGCCCACCACCGGAGCGGGCTGTCAATCGGGCAGGCATTCAGGAATGCAAAGAGGGAACTCGCGGGTGATATTCATTGGTATACGCTATGCATGAATGATATCCAGGTCTTGAAAGAAATTCTGATGTATAACCTGTATGGGGATCCAATGCGCGGTGGCAGCGTCAAAGCGGATAAGGATGCGACAGACAAAGATGTATATGACACACCGACAGAAAAAATATTTATCACTGTGCCCATGTATCAGGTTGATTCGGGCCTGGATGGGCTTGATCATCCCACTATACCGGATTCCGAGCATGGAGACCTGCTCCTTTCGCTCAATGAGCCAATCGTCCCAATCTACCGTTGGAAGGCCAGCTTTGCGCCGGGAGTGCGGGTCAACAAGATAGAAATGAGTTCCCGGACGGGATTGACCCAGACTGCCGGGCTGACTCTCCCGCTGGCATGGGGGAATGAGAAGCGTTCACCCGGGCCGGGAGATGTTCCCTCCCCGGGTTTCTTCCCGACTGATGACTTCCACTGGACCTCGATTGAAAGGCCGGATGGCGGCATCGATGTCGTCCTGACTGTCCATCCATTCTTCCATAACTCTCAAACCCTCGAATCGAATTTCTACTCGAACTATGCCTTCCAGATGGACTGGTCCACATCGAAAATATCCATCGATAAAATCGATATGAAGTTTGACTCGGCGCCCGTGGGGAGTAAACAGGTTTTCACTGTGGCAATCCTCAATGGAGAAACGACAAACCAGAATGTGGATGTCTTCCTGGAAATCAGCAACATCGGAACCGGTGATTCCGCTGGAACGATATCCAAGAGCGGAATTAACCTGGCTGCGTCAAACACGCAAAGTGTTGTATTTACCTGGAATACTGTCGGCCACACTCCAGGTGGGTATATGGCCAAAGTCCGGGTTGCTGACCATAACTCCGGGGATGAACGGGATGTTGCCTACTCTCCCTTCCACCTGGGAGTCTATGATCTGAAGTCCAAGAGCTTCTACATGAATCCGAAAACAAGCGGATTCGTGGATGTCAATGAAAAAGTCCCACTCTCTATGACTGTCGAGAACAGCGGCGACATTCCCAACAGTGTGACGGCATTCCTGCAGATCAAAAACACTGATACCGCTGAAATCATCGATGAGTTTACCTTTTCCAATCCGAATGTGGCGGTCAATGGCAACCTGATCTGCAACCAGCTGTGGGATTCAACCGGTCTTGAGCCTGGCAATTACCAGTATATCGGATGGGCGGAGCATCGTGGAGGGACACTGGGGCCATTCTCGATACCCTTCGAGCGTGTCCGCCGAATGCGCACCGGATGGTCGATGCCATCGGATACTTACCGCCGCGGTGACAAGATCATGGCTGTCGCAAACCTGTTTGACGACCAGGGCCACCTGGTCGGCCCGGGAAACGCTGCTGCACTGTCCATCCTGAAACCGAACTGGGCCTTCTTTTCACAACCTCTCATCCCTCACGCGAATTCACCTTACTACTCCACCTCATTCATCATCAATGCACAAGAGCTTCAGGGGGCTTATGCACTCGTTTCGGCAGTTACAAAAACGGGGTATCAGACATCACTCGGAGGCCGCTGGTTTGTTGTCGATGATCAAGCTTTCGGAATGACTGCGACTCCCCCAGTCGCAATTGCGGATGGAGCCTCCATCATCCAGGTCCAGAGTGAAGTCGTGAATGAGGGCGGAAACCCGATACCTAACGGGACGCAGATGACCTGCACACCATGGACGGGAACAGTCATCTCTCCTGATGTAAATCCAATCCTCCCGGGAATTCAGGTGGCCTCTTCCGGGGGAAGGTTCACCATTGACTGGAAGGCTCCAACCGCCCCTTCTCCGGATGCCTTTCTCTATGGCACCCTGGGAGACACACGTCCGAAGTCCGGTGTCACGGCACGGTTCAAAGGGATTGATTTCAACAATAACAGACATGCGGATGTCATGGACATCCTGTTTGTCCAGGACGGGAACCAGCAGGTCTTTGGATCACCGGCTTACGATATCCGAAAAGACCTGAACGAGAACGAGATCATCGATCTGGCCGATAGAAACCAGGTGCTTGCACGCTGGGGAATGCAGCTGGGTGGAACTCCAGCAGGTGTGACAGCCACAGCACCGGTTAAAGACAACGGGATCATCCTTCGCCTGGTTCCCGGATATGCCAACATGGCACCCGGGAGCAATCTGACAGTTGATATTGTCGCTGAAAATGTCAGCGACTTCGGCGGATATGAGTTTGTTTCTGCACTGAATGGCACCGCCTGCAGCTTCCAGCTCCGCCACAGGTGACCACCATTCTTGAATCTACCGGAAACAGCCAGACAGTGCTCGGGCCAGACACTTACATGACTGGCTTCCGCAATGGAGTTTTCGCCACAGGCTCCAATCCCGGACCTGATGGCACTCGAACACTGGCCACAGTTACACTTCATGCCGATCATTACGGGACTTCCAGCCTGATCTTGTCCTCGATTGTCCTGTCAACCATGAATGGCGAAGAAATTCCTCTGATGCAGGCCTCGGAGGGTGTTTATGTTGTCGAGGACGCCACACCGATCCCAACTCCAACTCCGACTCACACTCAACTCGTAACAGCGACACCCACCCGATCGTCCACACCCACCCCCTCTCCGACTGGGCAGCCGGTCGAGGGCGATACCAATGGAGATGGACAGGTGAACATGAACGATGTGTTTTACTTCAGCCAGTACTGGCGCACCCCCTCGAGTGAAGCGGATCCATCCTGCAATCCGGAAACGGATCCGATTATTGACCAGAAGGATCTGTTGATCCTTATGAAGAACTGGAGCTGGGAAACAAAGTAAGAATGATCCGGCCATGAAAAGGGGAGCACTCCGCCTCCGCTCCCCTTTTACCTGCCGGCAGGCAGCATCTCTCTGGCCTTTCCTGCAAGCGCCTGAAAATGGCGGTCAATTTCTTGAGCTGTCAAGGCTCGATCATACAACCGGACCTCATCCAGAAGTCCGGTGAAGAAGGCCGGATGATCTATGTCATAGGATCCGAGGCAGAGATGAAAGGCATTCGGATTGGGAGCTCCCGGGCGTGAGAGGCTCCCTCTCTCGACTCCATCGACATAGATCCGCTGCATGTTTCCATCGAAAGTTCCCGCCAGATGGACCCATTGGCCGGCAGGGAGATCCCTGTCGGCTTTGAGGTGATGGCTCCAGTCGGTCAATGGCACTTCGAAACAGGGTTTGCCCTGAAGGATTCCAAGCCGGTAGCCTGTGGCTGTCCCTCCGGCGAAAACCCGGTTGACCAGCCAATGGTTGTCCTGGCCAGGCAGGTCTGTGTACACCCAGCACATCACGGTCAGCGCAGCGGCAGGTGAAAGCCTCCTTGCAGGAATCACCTCCACACATCCCCCGCGGCAATCCAGGGCCAGGCCATCCAGCCCTTGAACCCGGCTGGCCTGATGGACGATTCCGCCGAGACGGTTCCCAGAGCAGTCCCAGGCATAAGGGGATCCCTGTTCTTCATCAAAAGCCCACCAGCCGATCAACCCCTGCTCCGGTGCGCCTGGCTTCAGCTTTTTAACCGCCACCTGGGGCCGAATTTCTTTCTGTTGAGCCGAATGCTTCTGATAGGCCCCGTCATAAGGCCCCAGCCCGATATCTTCCGGCAGAAGATCGATATGCGGCTCCGGGGCATCGGAGAAAACTTCGCGCACCGCATCGAGGTATCCGAAGCCATATTCCCGGTAAGGCGCGATATAGTGCCCCTCCCCCCATTCATTCCAGTTATCCAGGAGCAGCAGCCGGCTCCCGAGTTCATTTCCGGGGAAGGTCGTGATGATCTGTTTCGCCTGCTGCAAAAGAGTTTTGAAATCTGCGGGTGGTATTTTCCAGATCGTGCCTTCATCCGCCCAGCCGCTCCAGGCCTGCGACACAGTGACTACCTGCGGCAGAATCCCCAGGGCTTGTGTCTTGCGGATGGAGTCCAGCTGGGCCGATATGGCCTGAGCGGGAGTGGGATTATCCGGGACATGCCAGCAGTACGCGAAGGAGTAATCCAACCCCAGATCTTTCATGTGCTGCAGATGCTTTGGATCCAGTCCACGATACTCCCCCAGCAGGTAAAGGCCATCGAATCCTGCTTCCCGGCAAGCCTGGCGCATTTTCTCGAAAGCCGCTCGCACCTGTTCAACTCCCCCGAGATCCTCCACGAGGAATTCCGGACGGTAAACGAACAGCAGCGGTTTATTATCGATCTTCAGATAACTGGGGTGCCTGAAGTAATTTTCCATCCAGAACGGCAGCAGGTTGTCCATGAGATCTTTTTCATCCGAAACGCCAGAGGTCCCACGCGACTGGTTTTCCCACATGATGGTGAACTTCATCCGGTCCACAAAACGCGATTTGAGGAACGCCTCATGAATGGCGCTGCCGAAGTTCATTTTAACTGGTTCTCCCTGGCTGGCGCGGTACCAGCAATAGATGAAGAACGAGACGCCATGTTCGACAGCCCATTTGGTCTCCCAATCGGCGACCTCCGGATTTTCCTGTCCATAAAAACCAAGTGCGGGGGTCCGCTCCGGATGCTTGAGGATCTGGGTCCACATGGAGAAACGGTCCGACTCCCACAGAGGGCAGTTGTGGGCACCGACCAGGATGTCGGTTTTCACCGGCTGAGGATCGGGAATAAAATCCAGCTGCCTCTTCTCGAGTGGAGCAAGAAAATCAATGGAGAGATTTGCCTCTGTGAGGCGGCACGCTTTCGAGGTCAATTCGAGTTTAAAGGCAGCAGGCCCTTGATGATCCGATTGAACCTGCCAGTTAATCTCGCGCTCTTCGGATGGTTCCAGAACGACAGCCTGTCTGAGAGAACCTGCCAGCAGAGCCACCCCA
This sequence comes from Candidatus Hinthialibacteria bacterium OLB16, assembly GCA_001567115.1. Classification (GTDB taxonomy): domain Bacteria; phylum Hinthialibacterota; class Hinthialibacteria; order OLB16; family OLB16; genus OLB16. The sequence continues at coordinate 43,513 of LMZT01000046.1, forward strand.
TCCGGAATAATGAACCGGATCTCCACTTCAACCGGATCGATGGCTTCATTGAGAAGAATCGCTACCATCCCGGCGGGGCGTTGGGCGCGATTCATTGGCTTTTGCGGATCAAAGGACAGGATGCGGATACTGTCATTCGGATCTCCAGAAACCTGGTATTCCGCAACCAGATAACCTGATGAAAATATGGCGAACAGGGAACACAGTTT
>LMZT01000047.1 GCA_001567115.1 Candidatus Hinthialibacteria bacterium OLB16
GCATTGCCAAGTTCTACAACAGCCGGTGGCGGAAAAGCAAAGGTCATGGCATTCCGTTTAGTTGAAAAATATCCCATGGCACGGCCTGCTACTGCATCCGCTTTCAAATCGGGACGATCACGAAGGTCCCAGTCTTTCAAATGAAGAAAAGCAAGCCCGACATTCTGGCCACGTCCGGAAAAACTGAATCCCGCGACTGTAAAAATTGATTTCGATGCCTCTTTATCGTCTTCCAGGAAATACCTCCGGATATCCTCCATCACCGCGCTGGTCTGTTCCAGAGTTGAATTGGCTGGAAGTGTTGTCTGAACGAAAATAAAACCCTGATCTTCCTCGGGGAGGTAAGATGTCGGCATCTGGTAGAACAGGTATCCCACCAGTGATCCGACCAGAAGGTAGATGAAAATAAACCTCCATTTTCTATTGAAAGATTTCTGGACCTGGTGGACATATTTATCCCTGAACCGAAAGAAGACTCTATCGAACCAGATGAAGAATGGGCGCAGAAAGAAAATTGCGTTTTCTGCGGGTTCATGCCCCTTGGGAACCGGCTTCAAAAGCGAGGCGCACAGAACTGGAGTGAGTATCAGTGCCACCAGCACCGACAGGAGCATCGAAGCGATGATCGTGACCGAGAACTGGCGATAAATGACTCCTGTGGACCCGCCAAAAAAGGCCATCGGGCCGAAAACAGCCGACAGGACCAGGCCGATTCCGATCAGAGCACTGGTGATCTGCTCCATTGATTTCGCTGTGGCTTCACGAGGCGGGAGGCCCTCCTCGGTCATGATTCGCTCCACATTTTCAACCACCACAATGGCATCATCCACCAGAAGGCCGATGGCCAGCACCATCGCGAACATGGTCAGCATGTTGATCGAATAGCCGATGAATCCCAGGACAGCAAAGGTACCCAAAAGAACAATTGGAACTGCGATTGTCGGAATCAGAGTGGCGCGAAGGTTCCCCATAAAGAGCCACATGACCATGAAAACCAGAAAAACAGCTTCGAAAAGGGTTTTGACAACTTCTTTGATGGCGACCCGGATGAATGGTGTCGTGTCATAGGGATAGACAACCTTCATGCCGGTTGGAAAAAACTGGCTCATCTCTTCCAGTTTGGCTTTGACTGCATCGGCTGTTTTGAGGGCATTCGCTCCTGCAGCCTGGCGGATTGCGAGACCTGCCGCAGGTTTGCCATTGAAATGCCCCTGCACATCATAGGCCTCGGTCCCCAGCTCCGTACGCCCGATATCACTGATGCGGATGATCGATCCATCGGGATTGATCCGCAAAGGAATGTTGGCGAATTCTTCCGGTGTTTTCAGAAGATTCTGAACTACGATGGAAGCATTCAGGCGCTGTCCCTCAACCGCGGGGGTTCCTCCGAACTGGCCGGCGGAAATCTCAACATTGTAAGCACGCAGAGCCGAGATCACATCTTCAACAGTCAGGTGGTATTCGGTCAATCTGTTTGGATCGAACCACACCCGCATGGCATACTGGGTCCCAAAAGTCTCGACCTCACCGACTCCCGGAACTCTCGCAAGTATTTTTTCAAGGTTCGATTGGGCATAATCCCGAAGGTCGTTGCCATCCATGCTTCCGTCTTCCGAAATCAAGCCGATAATGATCAGGTAATTCCGGGTGGATTTGCTGACACGGACACCCTGGCGTTGAACCACTTCCGGAAGGCTCGCCATTGCCAGCTGGAGTTTGTTCTGGACTTGTGACCAGGCAATATCCGGGTCGGTTCCGGGTGAAAATGTCAGCTGGATCCGGCAACCACCGGCTGAGTCACTGGTGGAGGAGAGATAGAGCATATCATCAAACCCGGTCATCTTCTGTTCGATGATCTGGGTGACACTGTTCTCCACTGTTTCGGCGGAAGCCCCGGCATAAAAGGCATCAATCGCAATCGAGGGAGGGGCGATCGGCGGATATTGGGAAATCGGAAGGTTATAGATGGCAAGACAGCCCGCCACCATGATGATGATGGCGATGACCCAGGCGAATACCGGGCGGTCAAGAAAAAATTTCGATAGCATGTTTTCGCTCCGTCAATGCGCTGCAGCCACTGGGTGGGATGAAGTTGATTGGTCCATATCCTCTTGCTGTTCCTCTTCAAAGGGAACTTCATTGACACTGTCGCCGGGGCGGATTTTCTGCAGGCCTTCGACGATCAGGTGGTCACCTTCTTTCAATCCGGCGGTTACGAGCCATTTATTTCCGATCGGACGATCCAATGTGAGGGATTTCTGCTCGACCTTCGCATCGGGTCCAACAACAAGGGCAAGCGGATTTCCTTTCGGGTCGCGTGAAACAGACTGCTGTGGAACCAGAATCGCCTGCTCATTGATTCCCTCCATTGCTACAGCCCGAACGAACATCCCGGGCAGGAGGACTCCATCGGGATTCGGGAAGACAATGCGCACTGTCACCGCGCCTGTGCTGGGATCGACAGTGACATCCCTGAACTGCAGGGTTCCCTCACTCGTGTAGACCATGCCATCATCGAGAATCAATTTCACCTTTTTCTGTTTGGAGCCATTCTGATTCAAAGTTCCTTCTTCCATGCTCTGCTTGAGATACAGCAGGGCCGAGATCGATTGGGAGACATCGACATAGATCGGGTCGAGCTGCTGGACAGTCGCGAGAGCGAGCGGTTGATAGGCTGTGACCAGCGCCCCATCGGTCACATTCGATTTCCCGATGCGTCCTGATATCGGGGCGGTGATCCTGGTATATCCTAAATTGATCCGCGCTATCTTGACCGCAGCTTCGGCCTGGAGGATGGCTGCCTCAGCGGCGGCAATCGACTGCCGGTCACTTTCAACCTGGGCGCGTGCCGCTTTGAGGGCAGCTTCGGCCACTTTGGCCTGAGTGACATACTGGTCGAGCGAACTGGCCGGAATAGCTCCCTGGCGGTAAAGCTCATCATTTCGCCGCAGATTGGATTCAGCCAATTCCAGGTTCGCAACCTCCCGTGTGACACTTGCAATAGTGGCAGCCAGGGCAGCACGGGCTCGTTCGGCATCTTTTCGTGCGGCCAGGAGGCTGGCTTCTGAATTATCGAGAGCGGCTTCGAACGGAGCCGGGTCGATCTGGTAAAGATCCTGTCCCTGTTTTATATCAGATCCTTCAATAAACAAGCGCTTCTGGATCAGCCCATTGACCTGTGGGCGTATCTCTGAAACCAGATAAGCCGATGTCCTCCCGGGCAGTTCGGTGGTCAGTTCCACCGGTTCTGTTTTTACAGTGATGGTTGCGACTTCCGGGGTTTCAAAAACTGTTTCGGCCTGCTGTTGCTGACACCCGGAACTGGCCAGCAGCAACACTCCCAGGGCGAGAGATAATCTATATTTCATGGTTCATTCCTCCGTGATAGCAGTTCTGTTGATGGCGAAGCTCTCGAACAGCAGCTCGAGGACCTTGGTTAAACCCTCCTGCCCGAGAGTTGGGCCTGAATGGCACAGCTCAAGTTCCATGGCGGTGTGGCATTGCCCGAGCACTGCGAGCGTCATGATGTGAGGGTCTCCGGCTCGAAATTCTTTTATGGAAATCCCATAAAGAATGAGATCATGAAGCAGCTGAATATGACGCATTCGAAAGGTCTCAAAATCAAAAGGCGGGGCACTCTGGTGGGGGCCGAAATAAACTGAATAAATCATGCGTGAGGTGTCAATATTCCGGACAAATTGCTGATATACCTCAATACATATCTCCATTAACCGTTGCCGTGCGCTGCCCTGAGCCTGGGAAGCCCTGTTAAAGATCTCATCATATCCAGTTAGTGCTTCAGAAAGGATCGTTATGTATATACCCTCTTTATTTGTAAAATAATAATACAAATTCGGCTTAGTGACTCCCGCAGCAGACACAATTTCGTTTACACTGGTGGCGGCGTATCCTTTTTCCCCGAACAACTTGATGGCCGATTTCAGAAGGCGCTGGCGAACATTCTGTGTTTCTTCAGATGGGGCGGTGCCAGGATTCGCGGAATGTTTCTCGATATGAATGGTTGTCATCCTTTTCTTTACTTACCGGTAAGCATAATTCTACCGATCGGTAAGTGTCAATACCTGCCGAAAGCCCGCTTGCGATCCAGGCTGGAAACAATCTAAGGTACTGCCTGACCTGAAACCCTCCAGGCAGGTCATGACTTCATATAAAGGAGATAAAACATGTTTCTGAGGTGTTGGATTGTTGCAGGGTTTGTGATGGCAGCCAGCATGGGTGGATTTGCCCAGAATTCCGGCCAATACCCATTCAGTGGCCTGGATATGAACCTTGGAAATCTGGCAAGGCTTTCCAATGCAGTGTCCCGTTCGATCAGTGCTGAGAATTTTACCGGTGAAAAAGGGAAAGCCGGGATGGCGACTGAAGGATTTGGTGCTCAAGCGGCACGTGATCTGGGCCAGGGATGGAAAGTTTCTCCAGCGGTCCATATTGATGGGACTTCGACTTTTACTTTGGCGGATATCGAAGGCCCCGGAGCGATTCAAAGCATCTGGATTACCGGAGGCCTGACACGTGAAGTCATTCTGAGAATGTATTGGGACAACCAGGAGCAGCCATCGGTCGAGGTGCCGATTCCGGACTTCTTCGCCTGTGGCTGGGGGCCTTATGTGCAGATCAATTCGATTCCGGTGAATGTGAACCCCAAGAGCGGATTCAACTGTTTCTGGCAGATGCCGTTCAAGAAACATTGCCGGATCACACTCGAAAACCGTAAGAAAGAATCCATCCCCTGCTACTTCCAGATCAATTACACCCTGACCGATGTCCCTGCCGATGCGGCTTATTTCCATGCGCAATTCCGGAGAGTCAATCCCCTGCCCTACAAGCAGGATTACACCATCGTGGATGGGATCCGTGGGAAAGGGCATTATGTCGGAACCTATATGGCGCGCCAGGTCAACAACAATGGCTGGTGGGGCGAAGGTGAAATCAAGTTTTTTATGGATGGAGATGAGAAATTTCCCACCATCGCCGGGACCGGCACAGAAGATTATTTCGGTGGCTCATACAATTTCGATGTTGAAGGAAAGTATGTCGAATATACCGCCCCATCCTCGGAATGCCGCAAGTCATTCGGCCGGATGGGACATACAGGGCCAACCAGCGGTTTGGTTTGTACCGCTGGCATGTCATGGATCCGATTCGTTTTGAGAAGGATCTGAAAGTGACTATCCAGGCTTTGGGATGGCGCAATGGTGGAAGATATCTTCCTCTGCAGGATGATATCGCTTCGGTGGCATACTGGTATCAGACTCTGCCGACTGCTCCCTTCCCTCCCCTTCCAGACAGAGACTTTCTCGAGATCCAGTAATGTTTTTACAGGGGGGCATGGTTGATGCCCATGCCCCCCCGCATTGCCTTCGGCCTCATCAACTATCTTTTTCCGACCCACGGAGAAATCTTCCCTCCAACCCCCAGGATCGAGGACAGCCACGCAGATGCCACAGCAGCAGGGTCTTGACCACCATCAGCCGTTGCCGAATCCGTTCTGATTGACCTGCAGAAGCAATCCAGGCAAGAAATGCTGTCAAGGTCTCAACCGACAGCTTGATCAGCAAACCCTCAAATAGGAGGATGGTCCTGACTCGGCCTTTGTTTTTGAGGAAATAACGGTATCTGGACCGATAAAACTCGATGCGGGTTTCTACAAGAACCGGTTTGGAGCTCTTCCCCTGGCCATGAATGACTCGAGCTGTAGGGATGATGGCCACAGCCCAGCCCAGACGATGGGCCTGAAAACACCAGTCCGTTTCTTCGAAGAAAAAAAAGAACCGTTCATCGAGGGGGCCGATGGCATCCAGGGTTTCCTTCCGAATGACGAGGCAGGCGCCGATTACTGAATCCACTTTCAGAAAAGGAGCCGCATGATCGATTACTTTCCGCGAATATTTCCGGGGCAGGAAAATCCGCAGCAGGCTCTTGTTCAGCAGCTCGCCGGGAAGGGTGGGAAATGGCGCCGAGGAATTCTGTGAGGACAGGTCTTCATGCAGCAGATCGGCCCCGAGGATGCCGAGGTTCGGGTGCTGCTGGAATGCATCGAGGAAGGATTTCAAACATCCCGGTTGAAGAACTGCATCGGTATTGAGAAGCATGACATGCCTGCCCTGATGGACCTGTAAAGCCTTATTGACAGCACGGGCGAATCCCAGATTGGCTCCATTCTCGATAACGCGAATCTCAGGATGCTTCTCACGAATCTGTGCAACACTGTCATCGCTTGAGCCATTATCGACAACCACTATTTCCACACAGATATCACTCTGGATGGCTTCCGTGATAACCGATTCGATGGCTCGCAGAAGAAGATTCGCTGTATTCCAGTTGACGAGAACGACCGAAAAGTGCGGAGAGTTCATCTCAGCGCCAGATCCAGGCAGGTCGCTGCAAGGAGGACCAGGCTGACAATCCCATTGGCGGTAAAAAAGGCTGCATTGATCTTCGAACGATCCTCTGGTGAAACCAGATGATGCTCGGCCACGAGGGTTGCCGCCACGACAGCGATTCCGAGGAAATAGATGGTGCCGAAGTCCTGGATCAGCCCAAACCAGAGAAAAAGGATAACCGCCAGAAAATGAAAAATCCTGGACAAGATCAAACCCCCGGCCGCCCCATAACGGACCACAATGGAATTCAGCCCGAGCTTTTTATCAATATCCTCATCCTGCAAAGAGTAAATGATATCGAATCCAGCAACCCACAGAATGACCGCCAATGACAAGGGAATCGGGTGCCAATCCATCCGCCCGGTGACTGCGACCCAGGCGCCAAGCGGCGCCAGACCCAGCGAAAGCCCCAGCAGAAGATGGGTCCATGCTGTGAAACGCTTTGAAAGGCTGTAGCCATTCAAAACCAGCCAGACAATCGGAGAAAGAACCAGGCAGAGAGGGTTCAGGCTCCAGGCGGCAAGGAAAAATCCCAGCGATGTGAAACCCCACAGCCACCAGGCCTGTGCCATGGAAATATCCCCGGTTACCAGAGGGCGTGTCGCTGTTCTGGGATTCAATGCATCGATCTCACGATCCATGATCCGGTTGAAGGTCATGGCCATGGTTCTGGCGCATACCATCGCCACAAGAATCCAGCCCAGAATCCTGCCGGATGGCCATCCATCGGCAGCAGCCAGCATCGAGATCACAGCGAATGGAAGGGCAAAGATTGTGTGCGAAAATTTGACCAGTTCGAGGTATTTACGCATCACCCAAAGGGACTCCTGTGGAAATCATTTCCCGCACGGCAGATATGACAGCACCTTATCCACCATGAAGTCGACCAGATCTTCGATGCTGGCCGGCTTCAGATAAAAACCAGGTGATGCAGGCAGAATAATCGCTCCTGCCCGTGCCAGTGCCAGACAGCGCTCGAGATGCAGCTCATGAAGCGGAGTTTCGCGAAGCATCAGCACCAGCGGCCTTTTTTCTTTGAGGGCCACATCTCCAAAACGGGTGATCAGGTTGTCAGCCAGCCCGCAGGCTATTGCGGAAAGTGTCCGGGCACTGCAGGGAACCACCAGGTAACCATCAAATTTTTTCATTCCCCAGGATGGATCAGCGAACAGGTCCTGGCAGGAGTGGTGGATGATCCGGCTTTGTCCGGACTCCCCGGACCAGTCCCGTTCTTCCAGCCAGAGTTTGAATTGGATCCCCAGTTCATCCTCCCAGACCAGATTGCCATAACGGGTCAGCGTGACATGAAGATCATGCCCATCCGGGTGGAGGCGCTCCAACAGCCTTCGAGCATAAACTGCCCCGCTTGCCCCTGTTATTCCTATCGCCAGTCTCATGGTGCCTGATAATCTTGAGGGAAACATACTGTATTTCCAAGTCATCACAGGGGGGCTGGCGCCCAAGAGGAATAATCACCTTCAAACTCCAAATTACTTGACTCAAATAGAGAAGGTTCGATAATCTGCCTTTGAGGGGTGGAGTTTGTCTGATTTTGGGTTTGACATTAAGAATGGGTGAATAGACCGGTCCACCACTCCTGTAAGAGCGATTATTTATAAAAATTCGGGGAGAGTCCTGTTACTCAGGATCTGTATGATGCCAGGGAGGCAGTCCATGATTTCATCTTTCACACAATCGACAGACACCCAGCAGAAGCCAGGAGGAATTTGGAAGAAATTCCAGCACATCGGTGCGATGGTTTTTGTTTTGCTGCTTGTCCTTGGTGCGACAGCTCAAGCTCAGGAGGAGGATTCACCAGTCGATCCAGAGTTGTTGAGACGGCATCCATCCGCCTGGTATGGTGACCCCAATACTTTTAAGGACATCGGGGATGTCAATAAAGCGGATCTGGTGTTTTTCGATGGCCGCCGTCAGATTGCCCTGACCCTCATTGATGATATGGCTGTGGTCCGCCTGAAAGGCCGGATGGGTGAATCCCTTCCGCTCGGTGAGATCCCTTCTGGTTCAAAAGTGAAAAGCCTCGATGGCGCCCGGAATACGGGATGGAACCCGGTGGCGGATGCCTGTGTTTTCACCGGCCTGTCGGGCAAATCATCCCTGCTGAAATCGGATCCGAATGTCGATGTCATTTTCCCGGTTTATCAGGTCGGGACTACCAGCTGGGGGTTGACTGACCGGATTGCTGTGAGGTTCCTGCCAGGAACCGATAAAGCCCAGATCGAGGCGCTCTTTAAAAAATACAACCTGACTCCGATGGGTCCCCCTGATGATGCTGCCGGCTCATCCGGGTATGACCTGCTCCTCAAAGGTGCTTCCGGTGAGGATGCTCTTTTGATTTCCAATGCGCTGGCAGGGGAGACAGGTGTCGATTACAGCTCTCCCGACTGGCTGGTTCAATATGTTCCTTTCTTTACACCCAATGATCCGCTGTATGTCAATCAATGGCATCTGCGTGCGAGGCGCGCCCCAGCCTTGGCCGAGGCCGACCTCGATGCAGAAGGCGCCTGGGACACCACACGCGGCCGGGGGATACGGGTTTGTGTCATCGACTCTGCAGTCGATTATGACCATGAAGACCTGAAGATCGTCACTGAAAATGGCGTTCAGATCGGATATGACCCACTTCAAAGGGATAACGATCCACGGCCGATCATGGGAGACAGCGCCCATGGAACCTCTGTAGCTGGTGTCATCGCCGCCATCGGGAATAACCGGAAAGGTGTTTCTGGTGTGGCTTCCGAGGCGGAAATCATGGGAGTCCGCCTGATTACCGGTGGGTTCCTGCTGAATACACAAATCCGGGACTCGTTCCTGTTTGCACTCCGGGAAGATGCCGCGGTCTGCAACAACAGCTGGGGAAGCCCCTGGTACAACAACTTCTGCTCCGATCTGGATGACAAGATCGAAAATCCGCTTTCCCCCACCATTCGTGATGGCCTTGAGCGCCTGATCAAAGAAGGCCGCCAGGGCCTGGGTTGCGTGGTGGTCTTCGCGGCAGGCAACAGCCGTGCAAATGTTGATGGAGATGAGCTCAATGCCCACCCGGGTGTTGTGTGTGTGGCTGCCTCCAACAACCTGGCCAAACGTTCCCATTATTCCAATTATGGATCCAAAGTTGATGTCAGTGCTCCATCGAATGACTTCTTTCCCACATGGACCTGTGCCAGCAGGATCTGGACCGGAGGAACACTTGGGATATCCACCACTGATATCGCAGGGGCCTCCGGTTATAGCACATCGGATTACACCAATGATTTCGGTGGCACCTCCTCAGCCGCCCCGGCGGTGGCGGGTGTGGCTGCTCTGGTTATCGCGAAAAACCCCAATCTGACTCGTCAGGCTGTCCAGAAACGGATGGAAGGAAGCGCAGATAAAATCGATTCTAAAGGCGGCCAGTATAATGTAAGCGGCCATTCATTGTACTACGGCTACGGCAAGGTGAATGCCGCCAAAGCGATGCTTGATCCCACTCCGACCCCGACCACTTACCAGAACCCCAACCATTACCCGCACCCCAACCATCACACTCTCTCCGACCATCACACAAACACCAACCAACACAGCGACTCCCACCCCCACGAATACTCCACGGGTTTCCCGCCAGGTTGCAGCCTCCAATGTGGGGCAGAACCCGGTCTTCGCCGATACGGGTAGAGTCACCGGACCGGTCAAGGGGAATGGTGATGAGTCGTATGAAGACATTGTGGTGGCCAACAAGGCCAGCGACAGCATCTCTGTGCTGTTGAACAATAAATCCGGGCAGTTCCCTTCCACAGGAACATTGCTGTCCACTGGAACCGGCAGCAAGCCCTCCTTTGTCGAGCTCGAAGATCTGGATAATGACCTTTATAAAGACCTTCTTGTGGTCGCCTCAGGCAATGAGAAAATTCTTCTTTTTATCAACAATAAGGCATCTGGTTTCAATCCAAATCCGATTGAGCTTCCTTATCCGGTTGACAGCCCTCTTTCGGCTTTTGTCGGTGACTTGAATGGAGATTCACGTTTCGATCTGGCAATTCCCAATACCGAAACCGACCAGATCACCATTGTCCTGGCTGGGCCGAATGGTGTGGCTGGACCGGGTGTCGTTACAACGCAGGTCCCTTGTGGGATTGGCGGGCTGGGCCAGCTGCCGACCTATATTACAGGTGGGCATCTCAACGGAGATATCAATCTCGACCTGGTAACTCCCAACTGGGAAGATGGCACAGTTTCGGTTCTTCTTGGAAATGGTGATGGAACATTTACTGTGAACCAGGTCATCAAATCCGGTGTCAATACTCGTTGGGCCGCCATCGCCGATTTCGATGGACAATCCGGCAATGACCTGCTGGTGGTCAATCAGGGTGCTCCACAGCAATTCCCACCCATTTCAGGAAGCCTGATAATATACTTCAACGATGGCAATGGAGGATTCGGAAGCGCGCGCTCCCTGGTGGGAGTCAATGGCCCCATGGCGGCGATTCCAACCGATTTCGATGGAGATGGCGATATGGACATTGCTCTGATCAATGGCGGCATCCCTGTTCCCTTTGTCAACCCTGCCATCCCGGGCAACCTGACCATCTACTACAATGATGGCACAGGAGTATTCCCATTCAGAGATATCTTTGCCTCTGAAGGTGGAAGCACAACAGTTGGCGAACGTCCAGTCTCCGGGTGCCGTGCGCGTCTTGATAACACCCTTGCCAATGATGTTGTCGTCGCCAGCCAGTCGAACAACCAGGTTTTTATTGTGAATATCGATTTCATTCCCAAGTCACGTGTCTACGCCGACTTCAATATGGACCAGGCCAATAACAGCCTTGACTTGTTTTCTTATGCCCTGGTATTCGGCATGCGCGATCCAAGAACCCGTGCGATTGCCGAACTCTCCGGTGATGACTGTCTGGATGAGCGGGATCTTTTGACATTCCTTTCAGTGAGGAACAATCCAATTCCTGCAATCCTCAAATCCGCTGAGCCATTGTCAGAGATTCCCTCCAGTCCTGGTTCAGGTGACCGGAATGGAGATGGTGTTGTGAACGCCGCTGATGTTCTGATGGATTTGGAATGACCCGGATCCAGACTGCACTGATCAGTGTCTCCGATAAAACCGGACTGGTCGATTTTGCCCGCTTCCTTCATTCCAGCGGAGTTAAAATCCTTTCGACAGGCGGGACCTTGAAGGCCCTTGCCGATGACGGGATTCCGGCCATTCAGGTTTCCACTCACACCGGGAGTCCAGAAATACTCGATGGGCGGGTGAAAACTCTCCATCCGAAAATCCATGGAGGGATCCTTGGCAGGAGGGACCTCGACACCCACCGCAGGCAGATGGATGAAAATGGAATTACACCGATTGATCTGGTGGTGATCAATCTCTATCCATTCGAAAAGGTGGTTGCCAATCCCGAATGCCCATTGGATGAAGCGATTGAAAACATCGATATCGGTGGTCCATCCATGGTTCGATCGGCTGCCAAGAATGCCGATTTTGTTGCTGTAGTCACGGATCCCTCGGATTACACAGTGGTCCAGGAAGAAATGACTCTTCATGGGGGATCTGTTTCTCTGGAAACCCGGAGAAAGCTGGCTGCCAAAGCCTTCGCCCGAACCGCAGAGTATGATGCCGGAATCAGTTCCTATCTGGCCGGTGCCACCCAGCCTGGCCAGAAATTCCCCGATAGTTTTTCATTGTCATTCCGAAAAATCAGCGATCTGCGTTATGGTGAAAACCCTCACCAGAAGGCTGCCTGGTACTCCCAGCGGACTATTGGAAAGACCTGCTCACTGGCCAATGCCAGGATTTTGAGCGGGAAGGAACTTTCTTATAACAACCTGCTGGACCTGGAATCGGCAGCGCGTGCAATCCGAGATTTCAGCAGTCCAACAGTCGCAATCCTCAAACACAACAACCCTTGTGGCCTGGCTTCAGCAGACAGCCTTTCGCAGGCCTATTCCGATGCTTATGACTGTGACCCGGTATCGGCTTATGGGTCAGTCATCGGATTGAACCGGACAATCGATCCGGAGACCGCTCAGAAAATTCATGACAGCCCATTTGTCGAAGCAGTCGTGGCTCCCGGATATGCGCCAGGTGTCATTGAATTGCTGTCCACCAAAGCCACACGCCGTTTCCTGGAACTGCCCGGGTTGGATCAGGCCGCAGGGAAAAATTCAATTGAGGTTCGAATGATCGAGGGAGGTGCATTGATCCAGGATCGTGATGTCGTGGATGATTCTGAATATCAATGGAATGTAGCCACCCGGCGGCAGCCGACAGAGGAAGAAAAAAAATCGCTGCTGTTTGCCTTCCGTGCTGCCAAGCAGGTCAAATCCAATGCAATTGTGCTCGTTCAGGGAACTCGAACAGTGGGAATTGGAGCCGGGCAGATGAATCGCCTGGAATCGGTCCGGATTGCCTCACGGAATGCCGGAGATCTGTCCCGGGGGGCAGTTCTTGGATCGGATGCTTTTTTCCCCTTCCGGGATGGCGTGGATCAGGCCATCGAGGCTGGGGTGACAGCCATCATTCAACCCGGTGGCTCGAAGCGTGATGAGGAAGTCATCGAGGCTGCAAACCAGGCTGATGTCGCCATGGTGTTCACCGGCTTCCGGCATTTCCGCCATTAAGAATCCGCTCAAAACATGATTCGGGGAAAGGCAGATGGATGAGCCTTTGTTCTCTCGAAAAAATTCACCGGTTGAGGAAAAAATCATGCATCTCAGATTCTGCCTGTTCATTGGACTGCTTCTAATGGCATTCCATCCTGCCCTGTCAACTGAATGGAAGCTCATCTGGAGCGATGAATTCGATTCAGGCCAGATGCCGGATCCAACAAAATGGGATTATGAGGAAGGGTTTGTCCGGAACTTCGAGATGCAGTACTACACCCGCGCTCGAAAAGAGAATGCGCGGATCGAGGATGGAATGCTGGTCATTGAAGGACGAAAGGAAGACCATCCCAATCCCCAGTTCAAAGAAGGTTCCAAGCTGTGGAACGAAGAGCGGGAGAAGGCCCATTATACCTCAGCATCGATCAATTCAAGGCAGCGGATGAATGTTCAGTATGGGCGGATTGAGGTGCGTGCCAGGCTCCCTCAGGGACGGGGTGTCTGGCCTGCGATCTGGATGCTCGGCGAAAAATTCCCTGAGAATCCCTGGCCGGGTTGCGGGGAAATCGACATTATGGAGTTTGTCGGCCATGATCCCAGCCACATTCATGGAACTGTTCATTTCCCGAAAGACGGCGCTCATGCCTACAATGGAGGGAAAATCGAAACTGCCTCACCCTGTGCTGATTTTCACCTCTATTCGATCGAATGGGATGCAGACAAAATTGCCTTCTTCTTCGATCAGATCTGTTATCACACCTTCAACATCGATGAAGCGGGTGCAGGCGAATCCAATCCTTTTCGACGGCCCTTTTACCTTTTGATCAACCTCGCTCTAGGCGGTTCCTGGGGGGGCGAGATCGATGATTCCATTTTTCCTCAGAAGTACCTGATCGACTATGTGAGGGTCTATCAACCACTCAAAGCAAGCCCTGAGGGCAGCGATCAAGCGAAGTAACAGTCTCCAGTTTCAACGGTCCTGCCTGGCCCAGTCATAAGGGATTTCACTCCCATGGGCCGGGAGGCGAAACTCATCCGGATCCTTGTAGTTGTACAGTTGAGTCGGGGTGTTGATGCAGATAGCCTCATGGTCGCTGATGCATTTGAAGCCATGGTAGACCAGGTTGGGAATCGTCAGCCTGATCGGATTGTGAACACCCAGGAAGAATTCGTTAACCTCTCCATGGGTCGGTGAATCCTTCCTCGAATCATACAGCACCACCTTCATCATCCCCTGCACGACAACAAAATTATCGATCTGGTTTTTGTGGTAATGCCAGGCCTTGACCACACCCGGGTAAGCAGTGGTCATGTAGATCTGTCCGAAACGGACAAAATTCGGATCATCGCTGCGCAGCATCTCCATTAATCTTCCACGCTCATCGGCAATGACTCGAAGGGGGGTTATGATTGCGCCCTGGATCATGATTTCGAGGCTCCTTCCTGGAAGACCGGAGGTCTGCCAATGGAATAATAAGTAAATCCAAGAGATTTCATACGGTTTGGATTATAGAGGTTTCGCCCATCCAGAATCAGCGGATATTTCAGAAGGGATCGCAGGCGGTCGAAATCGGGCCGGCGGAATTCATTCCATTCTGTGACTACCAGCAGTGCATCCGCCCCTTCACATGCCTGATAATTCCCTGAGGCAAATTCAATCCGGTTTCCAAGAAGCCCCTGTGAGGTCGGCATGGCCTCAGGATCATAGGCACAAACCTGGCAACCCGCCTGCAGCAGGCACTCAATCAGAGTCAGAGCTGGAGCCTCACGGATGTCATCGGTTTTCGGTTTGAAAGCCAGCCCCCACACTGCGATCCGCCTTTTTTTCAAATCCCCCTGAAAATGGCTCAGCAGCTTATCAAACAGAACCGCCTTCTGGCGCTGGTTCACCTTTTCCACTGATTCGAGGATCGACATGGGATATCCGAACTGCTTGCCTGTCGCAATCAGTGCCTGGACATCCTTCGGAAAACAGGAGCCGCCATACCCCACACCCGGGAAGAGAAAGTGCAGCCCGATACGATGGTCGAACCCCATGGCTTCCCTGACCAGGGCAACATTTGCGCCGGTGTTTTCGCATAAACCGGCGATTTCATTCATGAAGGAAATTCGTGTCGCCAGCATCGCATTTGAAGCATACTTGCACATTTCCGCTGTGACATTATCCATGATCATGATGGGATTTCCGGTGCGGACGAATGGGTCATAGAGATCCTTGAGAACCTCGAGGGCAGCAACATCCTGGCCTCCGAGAATGATTCGGTCCGGCCGGGTAAAATCATCGATTGCAGCACCTTCTTTGAGAAATTCCGGATTCGACAAGACCGCACATGGAACAGTCGTGACACTCCGGATCGCTTGAGCCACCCGGGCGGCGCTTCCTGGCGGGACAGTGCTTTTGATCACGATGATCTTTTTCTCGATCATCCGCTTGCCGATCTCGCGGGCGACACCGAGCACATGGGAGAGATCGGCCGATCCATCTTCACGGGGAGGAGTCCCGACCGCAATAAACAGGATTTCGGCATGAGCAACTCCCTGATTGAGATCGGTCGAGAAAGACAGCCGACCCTCCAGCTGGTTGCGGGTGATCAGTTCTTCCAGCCCCGGCTCGAATATAGGGACCTTGCCGGCTCGGAGCCCCTCAATTTTTTTCTCATCCTGATCGATACAAATGACATCATTGCCACAGTCGGCAAAGCATGTTCCTGCCACCAGGCCGACATATCCAGTACCAATAACCGCCACACGCACAGATCTTTTTCTCCTTCCCTACTCTCGATTCTTGACGAAGATTTCAGGCTGCATGGAATCGAATCCGGCATCGATTGAAGAGCCGGGCGAAAGGTTGCCCATCAGCCTGGTGATAAGTGCAATGTCCGCTGGAAGAAATTTCATGTCCAGCATGTCCTGCGGCGAAACCCAGCGGATGCGTTGCCCTTCCCTGCCACTGGGCTGGCCATCCTTCAGCCGACAGTCAAAAAACAGGAGCAGGACTGTTTTATCCGGGTCAATATGCTGGATCACTTCGATGATATCTCCAACCTCGACTGAAATGCCTAATTCTTCAAGGATTTCCCGTTTCAATCCCTCACGCGGTTCCTCATTTGGGTGGAGTTTCCCACCCGGGAACTCCCAGTACCCCGCCATCGTTTTACCGGCTGGACGCTCGGCAACGAGGTAACGCTGCTCATGCTGGATCAGGGCAGCCACGACGTGCATTCTTGGTTGCTGGAGGTCAGACATGGTTCACAAGCGTGATTGAAAAACTGAATGGATGTCAAGCATGGAGGCCCTGTAAATAAATCGGGGTCCGAAGTAGGGTGCTTCGGACCCCTAGGGGATGAGATCCCTTCTGAGCTGGAAAGGGATCTCTGGGGGAGAATCTATAAATACTCTACCCTAATAAAATGTCCCTGTGAATGTTTTGCTCTGAAAATTATTATACCAACGGTGGGGATTTTTGTCAGTTATGTCGGCGAGAATAGACTTCGGGCGTCCATTCGAACACATTTCGGCCATTCTCTCACCCGGCGGTTACCCATCCAAATTCGAAAATTCAGATCCGCCTCACCCACCTGTCTGATATTACAATTCACAAAGCAATGCAGCACTGATCCATCCAGAACTGCTGTATTCAGGGGAAAGTATCGACAGTTATCAGGGGTTTGTCAAGAGGGAAAGAACGTTTTTCTCACAGATTTTTCACAGGCTTCCCGGGCCGGTGAATTCTCACATATCTGGCCTGTCTGTGAATATCCTCTTTCATCCCGGCGCAGTCCTGTTGATAATTTTGCAGATCGAATATATTCATCTCCAGCTGAAACCTGAACAATCTGTGGATGAAGTGAAAGATAGGGCAGCCAGGCTCCTGAAGAAGCCCTGTTCCATTTGGTGTGAATCCATCTGAGGCGAAGGAGGCAACCCCTTTATGACTCGATCCATCTTTTTTTTCCGCCATGGTGAAGCCTTTCAGATTGGCGAGAATAACATTCGGACCGATGATGAGCGCCCATTGACTCCAAAGGGCCGATCGGTGACTGAAGAAGTGTGCCTCGCCCTGGCAAAAATGGACATCAAACCGGACATGATCTGGCATAGCCCGCTGGTGCGTGCGGTCGAAACCGCGGACATTATCAGCCGGCACACGGATTGTTCCATTCTTTTCGAGAAATCGGGGTTGGCCTGGCCGGATCAGGAAGAAGACCTTTTTCTCGAGCTGAGCCGGCTCAAGCCGAATATCAACCTGTTCATTGTCGGCCACCAGCCCGATCTTGGCAATTGGATTTGCCGCCTTGCCACCGGAATCAACCATGGAGATATCGCCCTTTCAAAAAGCGGTGTCGCACGTGTCGATATCCTGACTCAGGGGCCGCCAGCCCGGGGAGAACTGCGTTGGCTGATGACCGCCAGGCAGCTGCGCCGTTGCAAGTGACCCCTGTCTCTGGCCGGCAGGCAGGCAGCAAAGCACTCATCCACATCGCTTTCATGGTTGTGGGGATGGGATTCGCACGTGTTTTCGGGATGGTATCGACTTTTCTTGTTGCACACCTCCTGGGCCCCTCCCTGCTCGGAATCTGGTCTACAATCCGGCTGATCTTTGTTTATGGCACAATCAACCATCTCGGGGTTCTGGAGGCCTACAGGAAAGAGGTTCCCAGGCTCGAAGGGGCCGGTAATCACACTGAGGCCAACCGCATCGAAGGCATCTCGCTGGGATTCGCCTGGTTATCCTCGATCGTCCTGGTTTTCGCCGGAGGCATTTTTCTGCTTCTGGTCCGATTTTATTCACCCTCGAGTTCTGTGAGCCTCAACCTCATCCCCTCCATCGCCATGCTGTTTGCAGTCATGGGAGCAACAGTAGGGACGCTTTTGTTTGACCGGTTCACTGTCCGCCACCTCTTTGAACAGGCATCGATTCTCCGGGGCCTGCGTGGATTTGCCTATATGCTGTTCCTGCCATCGGGTGCCTGGCTGGGGGATATCATCGGCGTCGCCATCGGATTTGCATTCGCGGAATGGTCGATCACCCTGGCAGCATGGTTTCTGGCAAAAGGGAAATGCCCGCCTCTTGCTCCGGTTTTCGACTGGAACAAAACCCGGGAGCTGATACGGATCGGTTTCCCGATCACTCTGGTCTGGTGGGCTTATCTGATGGAAACCACATTTGACCGGGTGGTGAGCATCACACTGCTGGGAAGCGAACAGACTGGCCTGTACTTCATGGGGATCACCCTGGCCTCAGTCCTTCAAATGGTTCCGGAATCGCTCAGCCGGGTATTCAATCCACGTCTCAATGAAAAAATGGGGGAGTGCTCGGATCCCTCGGAGGTGGCGAGGATTGTATGGGCACCCGCCAGCTTTCTTTCCTGGATTCTACCTGTGTGCTTTGGATGTGTCATTTTTTTGATCCCTCCTCTGTATGAAACCGGATTCCCAAAATACCTCCCCGCCATTTCGAGCAGCCAGATTCTCATCCTGGGTGCTATTCTTGCGGCATTTATTCCGCTTGGCACTGATTTTCTTGTGTCGATCCATCGTCAACGCCAGCTGGCTTTTCTTGTTCCCATCACACTGGCGGTCAATATCGGGTTCAACATTCTGCTGGTGAGGCTGGGATTCGGCATTGAGGGGATCGCGCTGGTGTCATTTTGCACCAATGGAGCGGTTGCCATTTTTCTGTGGTGGCAGGTTGCCAGGCTGATCCACACGGAAGGAACAACGGCCTTTATGCTTCCACTTGGCTGGGGGATTCTGGTTGCTCTGTTATTGGTTTGCTGCCTGTTGAAACAACCATTCTATTCCCTCTCGAACTCCTGGGTGGATGGAGCTTTCCAGATAATTATATTCATCCCGGTTTATTTCCTCGGCATTTTTTTTTCACCCCGTTGTTCGTGGATGGATGAAGAAGGATCTGAAGAGTCTGCTCAGGCAGATCTCGATGGCTCAGGATGCCGGCAAGGCCTGATATTTCCCCACCTGCCAGCCAGACGAGTGGGCAATACAACCTCTGCGAGCCTCACAGAGGTGACCAAATCCTATAGCTCATTGACATAGCCTTGGAAGTGATGCCAAATAAAGTCGGTTCCTTACCCAGAGGGTTGATTTCCTGCCCGGGGTTGAACAACCACACCACCCTCGATTGGAGAATTTATGAAACTGTATGTTGGCAACTTGTCCTACCAGACTACGGAGGACGAACTCAGGGAAGTATTTGGAAGGTATGGAGAGGTTTCCTCGGCGGAAATCATTCAAGATCGGATGACCGGGCGGTCCAAAGGATTTGGATTTATCGAGATGCCCAATCGTGCAGAAGCGGAAGCGGCAATCCAGGGTTTGAACGAATCGGAAATGAATGAACGGCGGATTATGGTCAATGAGGCTCGTCCAAAAAGAGCCCAGAAGCTTCGGTGGTG